>NZ_AP025480.1:2738344-3076688 GCF_024347435.1 Vibrio cyclitrophicus | reverse complement strand
CGCGGTTTTTGTATTTATGCAGCAGTCCAGGTATTGCGTTTTCTTGCTCTTCTAGCGGATCGGCTGAATAGCCTTGATGAACCTCGAACTCTTCGTTGAGTGGTAACACCTGACGCAATAAAGGGTCGTGTGGGTTGCCTTTTTCCATTCGCTCTACAAAGCTTAGGGGTACTCGAAGTGAAAACAGCTCTCGTGCCGCGAATCCTTTTTGCCAAGGTGTTGGGTCTATTTCTAATGCTTCAAGCAGTTTTGTCGGGTCAGAGATCGCATTCGATAGTTGTTTGAGCCAGTTTTGCTCAACAGATTCGACTTTTCGGGTTATGATATGCGGCATTGAAATTAACTCAAAGATGTGGAAGAGAAAATCATGGCGTCAGTAAGCACCAATGAATTCAAAGGCGGTTTAAAATTCATGTTAGATAATGAGCCTTGCGCAATTATCGACAATGAATACGTTAAGCCAGGTAAAGGCCAAGCGTTTAACCGTGTAAAACTTCGTAAACTGCTGTCAGGCAAAGTGTTAGAGAAAACATTCAAATCAGGCGAAAGCTTTGAGCTTGCAGATGTTGTTGACGTTGAACTAGGTTACCTATACAACGATGGCGAATTCTACCACTTCATGAACAACGAAACATTTGAGCAAATCGCAGCAGACGTAAAAGCAGTCGCTGACTCAGCAAAATGGTTAGTTGAAAATGACGTTTGTACTCTAACGTTGTGGAATGATAACCCTATCACTGTTACTCCGCCAAACTTTGTTGAGATCGAAGTAACTGAAACCGATCCTGGCCTTAAAGGCGATACACAGGGTACGGGTGGTAAACCTGCAACTCTAGCAACAGGCGCGGTTGTTCGTGTACCTCTATTCATCGCTATCGGTGAAGTTGTTAAAGTGGATACTCGTACTGGCGAATACGTTGGTCGTGTGAAGTAATTTGATTGTGTCCATCTTGTTTAAGGTGACTCAGTGAAATAGAAAAGGTCGCTTATCGCGGCCTTTTTTGTGTTCGTTGATAGGGTAGCATAAGTGCCAGTTGAGTTGTTGCTGCAATGAACAAACCAATTCTGTGTCTTTATCGTGATAAGTACTTCAATTATAACCGCCGATTTAGGCAGTTAAAGCCAGCGTATTAAACTGCTGGCTTATTACTTATAGAGACTATCCAATGACGTTCAGTTGCTTCCTTAATGGTTGTAAGGATTCTTTGAATGCGGACACTTTTTCTTGCAAGGGCTTAAGTAGTGCCTTGCGCTGACGTTTATTCTTAGCCGAAGAACTTAATGATTTACAAAGTGCATAGAAGTTAAACAGTACAATACCGGTGAAACATAATGGAACTAAGGCTTCATTATTGGTGAACGCAGCAGTTATCCCGCCTACAACAAACAGTATGTTCCACCCCCACCAGATGTTTCCACCACGAATATCCGAATAGTTGGTAAATGATGTATCAAAATATTCTTTATCTTTGGTGATGTTGTAAGCGTATTCGAAGTAATACTTACTTTGGTCTTCAAACTCGACATAGCTATCAGCGATGGCGATCCAGTCATCGACATCGATATCACCTAAAATGTCTTCAGACAGTGTAAAGGTAACGGTCTTACCTGAAACATACTCTAGTAACACCTTACCTTTAAGAGTTGATGAACGATTTCGGTGACTTGAACTTTGAGTATCATACGTTGAATACTGATAGTTGTTTCCGCGATAATGCTTGGTTTCTGTTGTGGTAGTCGTTTGATGCGTAACGTCTGATACATTTGCCTTGAGAGAAAGAGAGCTAACGCGAGCTAGGATAAATTCGTTGGACAATTTACCTTGTCGTGCGTCCTTCAGCGCATAGTGGTGAGTATAGTTATCAAGCGAGTGATATGAATAAACCTCGTGGAGGCGCTGCTGGATGTCACTAACAGATACGGGTGATGGTGATGAGTGCACTTTTGAGAGTTCTTGTGCTTCGTTCTCTTGGTAAGAACCGTTTGCTTCCAACGTCGGAGGGGCAGGGTTCATTTGGTTAAATTTGGAGTTAGCATTCTGCAGGGAAGTGTCTGGTGGGTATTTTGCAGTATTTGCGTTACCACAACAGGTACAGTATCTAATGTCTTCGGGTAAACGAGCGTTGCACTGAATACAAATAATATCCGATGATTTTTTATTGCGTTCCATGTTGCTGTAACCTAATTGCTCTTTGGTTACTTCGATTAGTTTTTTAAATGAAGCGTTTAGAGCTTCATCTTTGGCTACCTCAAATGCAAATTTCTTTTTGTTGCGATTATTTTCCAGTAATAGAACGACTATCGCGACGACTAAGCTCGTAAACCATGCAGAGCCTGTGGTGGTATGAGATGCATTAAACATTAGGATAGCAGTTAATACGCCAGCGACAATCCAGAGCCACGAGGACTTTTTTTCGGGTTCTGGGTAAAGGTTTTCTACCGTATAACATTGTCCATTGTCACCGTGAACAACGACACATGGTACGGATTGATTGTCTTTGACAAACTTTTTTGCATCGCGACTTTTTTTGTACAATAGATTCATTGTTGTAGGGTAATAGAGAGTAAGAATGTCGCCACGACCAATGGAAGATGTATATTTGTGCTCCGCAGAAATCGAGGTCTCGATAATTGCTCCATCATTGGTTTCTAGTCTGAGCCACCAGTATGAGTACTCTAGATTTTGTGAAGACGTTTTAGAGAAACGTTTGTAGAGCCTGGATTCAAGTACTCGACCTGTCTTAGCTTCTGCCTCTTTATAATACTTTTTTACGTCATCTAAAATTTCTGGGAAGACTTCTTCAACGCTATACGCTTGTGGTGTTGTGTCTAGGATTTCTCCACAATCCGGACAGAAATTATCGCCATGAAATATTGTGCTGTGACAATGACTCATGTTACATCCTTGTTTTAATTGAAAATGGGCAACTAAAGTTGCCCTGATATAGGTAAATTAGCGAATATCTCCAAGTAGCATCGGCTTGCCAAAGCCGAGCAATGTTGCATTACTTTGCTTGAAGTAGTCTTTCCAAAAAGATTCTAATTTACTCATTTTTTGTGCCGATATGTACTGTTGATTACCTGGTATAACACCAGTACCAATTACATAGACATCAGCTTGGTTAAAATGGGCAAACATTTGCGAAGTCGATACAAGTTCCAATTCTTGTTGTGGATTGATCACTCGAGTTTGGTTGTTCTTATAGAACGAAGTGATGTCAGAATTCTCGAGCATGTCACTAATAAGTAAAACGACTTTACGTTTAGCGGTTGATTGAGTCAGCACTTGATTACTGATATCGCTCAAAGTACCAATCAACTCAGTGTTTGTGGGCTTCTCTTGTGGTTGAAATGCTGTTTTTAATGAGATACCAATTTTGTTTAACATGAAGCTATGCTGTTTATCGAGGCATTTATCTAACGACTTAAGAACGGATTTTTTTATATAGCTACGATGCTCATCACTGAGTTGAGTATCCAGTTGACCGTTAAATGTCACTTTCGTGTAGCTGTCTTGAGCAAACGATGAAAACTCGACTAGCTGTACCTTGTCACCTGGTTGAATAAATCGTTTTACACTTTGGTAAAGCTCTGACTTTATATCTTGGTCAAGCGAGTGAGCCATCGTCTTGTCCAACAAGATAACTAATTCACGCTCACTCGGTAGTTGGTAATATTCTGCGGGTACTTCATTTGTGCAGCTTGGGACGTCATTGCGCAGAGTGGTGGCGTCGACGGTTTGAGTAACAAGAGTAAGTGCAGCTAGTATTGATAAGGTTATTTTTTTCATGTTAATCAATCTCTTTAAGAATTCATCGCTTGTTTTTGTAGTCGAATGAAACGCTCTTCTGGCGTTTCAGGTTTAGGCTCGTTGTTTATGGCCTTAAGTGCTGCAACGATTTGTTCATCCGTCAAACCATCAAAGTTGTTACTCTTCACTTTGTTGATAATATCCAGGTCGGTGAGGAAGGATTCTGCAGTTGGTGTTACGTGTGATTGTGGGGCTGGTGTCGTTTGGTGGATTGACTCTTCAACTGGTTGAGTTGTTGGTTGGACTACTGGTTGTGGTTCAATTGTTTGGGCTGGCTGATAGTCAGGTTGTTTTGATTTGATAAGCTCAGGTGTTTCTGCGCTCTTCAACGCTCGTAGCTTGTAATAATTTAAGAAGTTACGACTAGAAGGGTTGTTTGCTGCATAAATAATATGTTGTTCGCCCGCGCTTCTTTGGGCGTTAATCGCAATTTTGCTTTGTAAGTGCGAAAGTACGCTTTGCGCTACACGTTCAACATTTGCTTGCAGCGCTGCATAGTGTTCAATGTATGCATTGACGTTAGAGAACTTATAAGTTGCATTATAAGCGACAGGAGATTCTTTTCCTGAGAATGTGCTTTTGAAGCCAAGGTAGATACTGTATGCCTGCATTGCAGCAAAGATAGCGGCTAGCATTATAAAGGTCATCCACCCACCGCGTTTGTGGGCATCAATAGCATCGATAAATGCTTTATTTTCTGCTTCATTATTGTATGCACTTAACTCTGCAGGTGCACTCTCAGCGAATGGGTCCTGAATATCAAAGGCGCTACCCATTCCTTCTTGTTCGTGACCACTAATTTCTTCTATTGCAAGCTTTTCAAGCACTTGTCCACGGACATAGGTTGCACCGACGGCAACAATGGAAATGAAGGCAATAGTAACAATGCTCATCATCCAAGACTTAGTGAAACCGGCATTCGCTTTGGCTAAACGGTTCGCCATTTGACGCCAACTTGGTTGGTTGTCATCGAGAGCATTCGTTTTAGATTTTAAGCCAATGTTCAGATCAGGTGCAATGACTCCTGGCTTTTGTGGATCATGGTTCCAGTGCAGACGAATTTTACCTATCTGCTGGTTTCGGTATAGCTCACCACCCATCGCATGAGTAAATCCGACCAAAAGTACACTGATCAATAATGCAATACCGACAGCGGCTTGGATTTGAATTGATTCACTACCATCTTGAATGGTGAAACCGGCAAGGACATAAGCAAAGCCAGCTGCTTCAATTAGCACCATGATAGACAAGCCAAGCCAAGTGTACCATTTCATCGGGGAGATACCGGTGTCTCCAACTTTGTTTAGGTAACGACTTGATTGGTCGTAATGGTATTCATCAGCATTATACTGGTCGTAAAAAGGTAAAAAACTATTACATACCTCACGCTCTGAGTTAAACCAGCGTTGGTCATCTAATCCCAGCCTTTTTGCCAGACGAGCGTTTTTACCTATGACTGGTAGACGATAGTACATTGCTTTTAAATATAGGTTGATAGTATCGCGATTACTAAGGTAAACGATTATAGCTATAATAATTGAGCTGATACCTGCCACAAGCATGCGGTTGAGTAATAGCCAAGTTGTTAAGTCACTCATGATTAAATTTTCCCTGGTTTGTATTCTGCAATCATCAGGCCTTTAGGGCCTTGGTAGTAGATACTGCCAGCAAACGCACTAAACACGCCTTTATCGTGTTTTTTGTTCACAGCAATATCTACACACTTAATTGGGTAGTTTTTGTCTTGTACGAAGGCGCGATAAATAACCCCTTCGGATCCATTGTAGATATTGACATCAACGACTTTATGCGTCTTTTGAGGTTTCACTTTCTTGTTTAAAGCGTAACCCTCGTAAACATAAATAGAAGGGCTTTCGGTTGGCTCTAACGAGCTTCGATCTACCGCTAGTGGTGCTAGAGCGACAAGGTGCTCATTTACTTCGGCCCCCCATGCTGTGCGATTCATCCCTGGTAGGTAATCTGTTGTTCGACGGGGGTCATCACTTATCTTAAATAATGGGGTCGTTACACTCGGTTCGTCGTAGACACATGATGATTCTTCAAGTGTATTTGCTACAGCCTGTCCGATAATTGAGAAGTTATTGCTTTCACGCGCACCAATATAGGCGAAAAGGTTATTTCCAGTCCCTTGATAGCTTTCACCTCCGAAGTCGACATAAGAGCTATTACTGATACTACGACGGTTGTTTTTATCGATTAGATCTTTTACAGCTGTCGTGCTTTGTACAGAAGTGGCTTGTCCTTTCGTGACTTGCTGGCTAACAGTTTTACTGCGTTTGGCAATGTTATCTGTGGTTCTTAGTTTCGCGTAGCTAGGTTCTGTCGCTTTGTATCGCACGTAGTTGGTAATGTATTCAGGTTTGTTGTCCAGAGTTACGACTTCAATACGTCGGTTTTCAGCACGGCCTCGAGTCGAGTTATTGGAGGTAATAGGTTGAGATTCTCCAGCCCCGTAAATATAGATATTTTCTTTTGGGATGCCGTTGAGGATTAATTCACGAGCAACACTACGAGCTCGTTTAAGTGAAACCTCGGCATTAATTTTTGCCGATCCGGTGTTATCTGTGTGCCCTACGATCAGTACTGCGCTGCCACTTGGCTTGACGGTGTCCGCATAAGTTTTAAAGAAACGTTTATGTTTCGCACTTGAGATATCAGTTTGCCCTGTTCGGAATATATCGCCTTTCACTGTTGCAGAAAGGCCAACCACTTCGGAATCGCCCACCACACTTTCAATTTGCTCTGTATTACCTGCTTTTTCAGCCTCAATAATTGCCTTTGATTGGACTACAACCATGCCGTCAACTTCGCTGTCATCCTGAGAGCCGATACGTTCAAATTCTACGTCTACATTCTGTTTTTCTGCGGCTTCTGCTAGTTTTGCTTCACGCTGCGCCCAATAATAGCCAACGGAGCAACCGACCAGTGCGCCAACACCTGCACCAATCCATGCTCCTTTTTTTCCTCCAATAGCTTTACCAGCAAGACCACCGACGATCATTCCTCCAGCACAACCAATTAGAGTCGTGGTATTAATGCCACCATAATTACCTGTACTCGAACAACTAGAAACCGCTAAGGATAGGCTTACCGCGATTGCTGCTTTCTTAAAGTTTTGCATTATCTACTTCCGTGCATTTATAGACTATTTTGTTTGCGCGGTCGTTGACCCAACGAATTGAATAACGAGCACCATCTGACTGAATTTCTAACTCTTGCAGAAAGCCACTGCTGACCTCTTTTAACCGGTAGCGCCAACTATTAGTTTTTTGTGTAACTGCAAGGATTTGAAATTGATAATTTATCTCACTTGGCATACCGAGTTTTTGTAGAGGCTGATTAAATGTTGTCTCTAGTTCGACGGTTTTAGCTTGAAGCGAAAAAGTGAAGGTTGTAACTTCTTCTCCCATACGTAGTTCTCCTGAATATTGAAGACATTCTGGCGAAGGGAGTGGTGAAAAAAAGGCATACCCAAGAAAAACAGAAGGTAAAATAGCTATTGGAAGCCAAACCTTTTTGATATTCATTTTTTAATGACTAGATAGAGTTCATATCGATTAGTCATTAGGGTAAATAGGTAGCGGAAAGTAGATTAATTTTAAGCCATTCATAGATAAACCTGCATACTGATAATGTTGTTATTAATATTTGTTTTTGTAAGGAATTATTACCAGTATGCACATCGTGAATCAAGAATGCTCAAACATAAAGTGCAGTTATTTATTATGGACTGTGATTTGTATCAACTAAAAGCACTGTGCAAAGTTGAGTATTGAAGCGTTAGGTGGCAAGTGAGTGGTTCAACCATTGCGAGAGCTCATTATTTTGAAGGGGAGTCACAAAATAATCGGTTGATTTGCTTGTGAGCGATTTTTCGGGGTGGCTCTTTAGAGAAAGTGAGAGGAAAAGAGATGCGAGATGTAATAATAAGCAACAAAAAAGCAGAACAAGGAATTCCTGTTCTGCTTTTAGTTTTACTCCTGTCGCTTTTCAGCTCTTCGAATCCCGAATCTGCTCTTAACTGTTAAATCATAAAAATGAAGATAACAGACAGTGCGCTGATTAGGCCTGCGAAGAAGTAGCAACCCACTTTCCCAGCAACGCCGACGTGGAACTTAAGGTCGTGCATGCCGTGGTGAAGACGGTGCATTGCATGCCACATTGGCAGTGCCAGCGTACCGATGATGAATAGCGCACCGATAATACTGGTGGCGAATTCAGACACACGCTCGTAGCTCATTGCGTCAGCATCGATAATGCCCATTGGCACTAAGATACCTAACACTAGAATCGTGATAGGTGTGATCATCGCGAACCAAGTACCGCCAGCGCCAAATAGGCCCCACCAGATTGGCTCATCAGAGCGTTTAGGATCGTGGTTAACAGGTTTCACTTTGTAATTTGTGTTCATAACGAAAGCTCCTTACACCACAACAAGAACGATTAAAGAAATGAAAGCGACCGCTGCCCGCTGAGTCAATACGATGATTCTTTTATCAACCAATTTACCTTTAAGGCGGATTGGCATTACTTGAGGCATCATGCTGAAGAAGGTTTGAGCGTGCATTAAGCTGCCCAGTAGCGCCACGATATTAATACCGATAACTACAGGGTTAGCCATAAAGCTTAACCAACCTGCCCATGCTTCAGGGCCTTTCACCAATGAACCCAAACCGAAGGTTAGGAATACAGTGAACAGAATCAAAGGCAGTACAGTTGCTTCACGTAACATGTAGAAGCGGTAGAACGGATGGTTGCTCCACCACGTTCTGTTCATCTCACGAACATAAGGTTTACGTTTGCTCATCTTATGCCTCCTCTGCTGATTTTACTTGCGATCCATCTGGCTTGAACATCGAGATAACGAAGTCCATTGAAGACTCAACTTTGCCTTGGTTAACGGCCGCTGCTGGGTCTACTTTCTTCGGACAAACTTCAGAACAGTAACCAACGAACGTACAACCCCAAGCGCCGTTTTCACCATTGATCAGCTTCATGCGTTCAGCTTTACCGTTGTCACGGCTATCTAGGTTGTAACGGTGAGCCAGAGTAAGAGCTGCAGGGCCGATGAACTCAGGGTTTAGACCAAACTGAGGACACGCCGCGTAACACAAACCACAGTTGATGCAGCCAGCGAACTGTTTGTACTTCGCCATTTGCTCTGGAGTTTGGATGTTTGTGCCGTCTTCTGGTTTGCGGTCGTTACCGATGATGTAAGGCTTGATCGCTTCAAGGCGCTCGATGAACGGTGTCATGTCGACAATCAAATCTTTCTCGATTGGGAAGTTAGCCAATGGCTCAATTTTGAAGCCGTTTGGATAATCACGTAAGAAGCTCTTACACGCCAGTTTTGGCACGCCATCAACCATGATGCCGCAAGAACCACAAATCGCCATACGACAAGACCAACGGTAAGACAGGTCTTTATCTAGGTTATCTTTGATGTAACCAATCGCATCAAGTACTGACATGGTTTCATCAAACGGAACTTCAAAGGTTTGAAAGTGAGGTTCTGCATCTTGCTCAGGGTCATAACGCAGGATTTCAATTTTTTGGATTCGATTCGCTGACATTATGCTTGCTCCTCTTCGCTCTTCTTCGCATTCTCTTCTGCTGCTTTTTCAGCGGCAGCGGCTTTCTCAGCAGCTTCACCGTACAGACGAGCTTTAGGTTGAGATTTAGTAATCTTAACGCCGCTGTAGTCTATGGTTGGTGCTGCATCTTCGTTGTAGAACGATAGAGAGTGTTTCAGGAAGTTCACGTCGTCACGTTCTGTGCAGTTGTCGTCTAGACGTTGGTGCGCACCGCGAGACTCTTTACGAAGAATAGCTGAGTGAACCATCGCTTCAGCAACTTCAAGACCGTAGCCGACTTCGATAGCGTAAAGTAGGTCCGTGTTGAACACTTGGCCTTTGTCTTTAATGCTGATTTTTTTGTAACGTGCTTTTAGCTCAGTGATTTTGTCGATGGTTTCTTGCATCAAGTCTTCTTGACGGTAGATACCACAACCCGCTTCCATGGTGTGACCCATTTCAGTACGGATATCAGCCCAGTTCTCATCGCCTTCTTGGTTTAGTAGACCTGCGATGCGATCTTCAACCGCTTTCACTTGCTTCGCGATAGACTCTTCATTCCAGCCTTTGAATTCTGCTGCACGTTTCACGGCTTGTTCACCCGCTACGCGACCAAATACAACGAACTCAGCCAGAGAGTTAGAACCTAGACGGTTTGCACCGTGCAGACCAACTGAAGCACATTCACCAACAGCGAATAGACCTTTAATGCGAGTTTCACAGGTACCGTTAGTTTCAATACCACCCATGGTGTAGTGAACGGTCGGGCGAATTGGGATTGGCTCTTTTGCTGGGTCGACGTTTACGTACGCTTTTGCTAGCTCACAGATAAACGGTAGGCGTTCCTGCAGGTACTCTTCACCAAGGTGGCGAAGGTCAAGGTGTACGACATCACCAAGCGGGTGCTTGATGGTGTTGCCTTTCTGCTGCTCGTGCCAGAATGCTTGAGAAACTTTGTCACGAGGACCCAGTTCCATGTATTTGTTTTTCGGCTCGCCCACTGGAGTTTCAGGGCCCATGCCATAATCTTGGAGGTAACGGTAGCCGTTCTTGTTGACGATGATACCGCCTTCACCACGACAACCTTCGGTCATCAAGATGCCAGTGCCTGGTAGGCCTGTTGGGTGGTATTGAACGAACTCCATATCACGCAGTGGTACACCGTGGCGATAAGCCATTGCCATACCGTCGCCAGTTACGATGCCGCCGTTGGTATTACAGTGGTAAACACGACCTGCGCCACCCGTTGCTAGAACAACAGATTTTGCTTTGATGGTAACAAGCTCACCTTCAGACATGTGAATCGCGATTAGGCCTTGTACTTCGCCATCTTCAACGATCAAATCCACCACAAAGTACTCATCAAATCGTTTGATTGTGTCGTACTTCATCGAAGTCTGGAACAGAGTATGAAGCATGTGGAAGCCAGTTTTATCCGCTGCGAACCACGTTCTCTCTACCTTCATACCGCCGAATCGGCGTACGTTTACTTCACCGTTTTCTTTACGACTCCATGGGCAGCCCCATTGTTCCATTTGGATCATTTCGCGAGTCGAGTTTTCAACAAAGTATTCAACAACATCCTGTTCACATAGCCAGTCGCCACCGCCAACAGTATCGTTGAAGTGGTTATCTAGGCTATCTTCGTCTTTAATTACTGCTGCTGAACCGCCTTCTGCTGCTACCGTGTGCGAACGCATTGGGTAAACTTTAGAAATCAGTGCTACTTCCAATTCAGGATTAGCTTCAGCCGCAGCGATAGCTGTACGAAGACCAGCGCCGCCTGCGCCGATGACTGCGATATCTGTGGTAATTGTCTTCACAGTTATTCTCCAGTGTGATGCGGAGTATTCCGCTTGTAATTATAAAAAGCTTATTGGTAGCACTTACTAATTGGCAGTACTTACTTATTGAGAGCACTTACTAATCGATAGCACTTACTAACTAATAGTACGTAAACGGTATCAACCGCTTATCACCCCTAAGCCTTAAGTGGTAGGTTCAGTGTACGAGAGGAAGGTATTCTAAAAGTTGATGTATTTGGGTTTTTAGGTCGGTAATGCATATGGGGGCATAGAAATTATAGGTTATGTGACTGCAATCACGGCAATGAATTGTTGATAACGATTCCCCCACAAGAGTCGTGTTAACGGCTTGTTGAGTATGATTTTTGTTATCAATGTGGCTAGCGGCTAAATATTAGTAAATGTATTGTAGTACGTAATTTTCTGGCTTCATCAAAAAAACATGCTGGTTTGATAAGGCAAAGATAGAAGCTTACAAAAGAGACGAAAAGTGGTAATTTTCGTCGCCTAGAATTCAGTGATATGGAACTTAATAATGCACTCCACATGGCAACCTGCCGCAACCATTAAGCAGTTAAAGCAACGTGCTGATATCCTTACTCAAATCCGTCATTTTTTTGCAAAGCGAGACGTGATGGAAGTGGATACGCCAGCCATGAGTCACGCCACGGTGACGGACGTGCATTTACATACCTTCAAAACTGAATTCGTAGGGCCGGGTTATGCGCACGGTCAGCCTCTGTTCTTTATGACGAGCCCAGAGTTTCATATGAAACGACTGTTAGCGGCGGGCAGTGGTTGTATCTACCAAATTTGTAAGTCTTTCCGTAACGAAGAAAATGGTCGTTATCATAACCCTGAGTTCACCATGTTGGAGTGGTATCGCGTGGGGTTTGATCACCACGATTTGATGGACGAAATGGACCTCCTATTGCAGCAAATTCTCAAGTCTGACAAAGCGGAGCGAATGACTTACCAGCAAGCCTTTATTGATGTGTTGGGTGTTTGTCCGTTGGAAGACTCGATGGATACGCTGAAGCAAGCGGCTGCAGCACTTGGGTTAAGTGATATTGCGGATCCTGAAGAAGATCGCGATACGCTATTACAGCTTCTTTTCAGTATTGGGGTAGAGGCGAAAATAGGCCAAGATGTTCCGGCCTTTGTTTATGATTTCCCGGCATCGCAAGCAGCGTTAGCCAAGATCAATTCTGATGACTCAAGAGTCGCGGATCGCTTTGAGGTGTATTTCAAAGGCATCGAGTTAGCTAACGGCTTCCACGAGTTAGATAAACCGCAAGAGCAACTTAAGCGCTTTGAAGATGACAATGCAAAACGTATCGAGATGGGATTATCGCCTCAACCGATTGATCATCATTTGATTGAGGCATTAAAAGCGGGCTTGCCAGACTGTGCAGGTGTTGCTTTAGGTATTGATCGTCTGATCATGTTGGCTTTGGGCTACGACCATATCGATGACGTGACGGCTTTTCCGTTCCCGCGTTCTTAGCTTTTTGCTTTTGTTGTTATTGAGAGTTAATGGTCATTAGCTATTAACCATTAACCATTAACCATTAACCATTAACTCTCAGCTTCCAACTCGCTTCACTAGCTGACCAGAATCCCGGTGCTCTATCTGACCAAAATACCTGTACCCACTAGCTGACCAGAACCCCAGTGCCCACCACGGCAACAATGGCACCTATCCAAGCGTAGGCATTTGGCCTCTGTTTGGTGTACAACCAGAGTATTGGTAACAACATGATGGGTGTGGTCGAAGATAACAGTGCGACCATACCGACATTGCCTTCCTGCAACGCATACAAAATCAGTGTCATTCCCACGGCCATCGCTAAAAAGCCATTAACCGCAGTAATTGCGAATATCTGTTTATTCATTGGGTTGATTGCGCGTGAAAGTTTAGCGCCCGTTAAACGAAACAGAGAGTGAGCAACAAAGGCGGTGATCATTCGAATGGCTGAAGCGGCGACAGGGTCGATGTTGGTTTGCATTATCGGCTTTGCAATGATGCCACCCAGTGCCTGGCAGATGGCGGCTGTAATTCCTAAAGCAACGCCAATCCACACTGTGCCTTTGATGGTTTCGAGCTGGTTTTTCGCTTGTCCACGACGACCAAAGAAGATGGCGGTTAATACCCCACTAAACACCAACGCTGAGCCAATAAGCTCAACCGAAGTCATGCTTTCGCTAAACAGGAAGTAGCCGAGAATCGCGGAAAATACCGCGTGACAAGAGAACAGCAAACCGGCTTGGCGTGGCCCCATGCGATTCAAGCACGCGAATAGGGCGGTATCACCAATGAAGATACCAATCAGGCCAGACAGCATCATGGGTGTGACGAGGTCGGCTTCGACACTTGACCACCCACCGGTGAACCAAGCCATGCTCGATAAGATGATTGCGGTGCAACCCATACGCCATCGGCTATAGGCAAAAGAACCTAAGTGTTGAGCGGGTTTTACTGACATCAGGCTCGCTATCGCCCATAGAAAAGCGGCGGCTAGAGCTAACCATTCAAATCCCATTTAAGTGTACATCCATGTCAAAATTTAGAAGTTGGGGGATTCAATATGCACTAAAGTCTCCAGATCGCAAAGGTGTGATTGCTATCTGGAGGGCTGTAGTGAAAAGTTAACGTGCTAGGTGATAATAAACAGCGCGAGGTAGACCATTAATAAGCCTACGATACCTAAGATGATACCCATCTTCGCCATGTCTTTGCTTTCGATAAGCCCGGTTGAGTAAGCCAACGAGTTGGGCGGTGTCGATACCGGAAGAATCATACCCAGTGAGGCGGAGAAGGCGACCACAACCAGCAAGCCTTGTAGGCCACCAATTGCGACTAAGCTTTCCATCGATGCGCCGATCGCAGCGGCAATAGGCATCAGTAAGTTGGCCGTCGCGGTGTTCGACATGAAGTTCGCCATTAACCAACACACGATAGATAATGTCAGTACCACAGCTGCAGGTGAGAGAGATTCATAGTCAATCGCGTGTGCCAATGCCGCCGCTAAGCCTGTTTTATCCAAGCCGATACCAATCGCGATACCACCGGCGACTAACCACAACACGTCCCAGTTAATTAGCTTAAGTTCTTCTTTGCCCATGATGCCGGTCAGTGTAAAGACGGCCAATGGAATAATAGAGACTACGTAGGTGTTCATGCCATGCAGTTTTGTCGTCATCCACAACAGAATCGTTGCGGCGAAGGTGATGTAAACGACAATCGCTCGCCAACTTTTTCTAAACTGTCCATTGAGCTTGAGTACCATGTTCTTCTGCTTGGAAGGAAAGAGTTTCTGAAGAAGGAACCAAGCGATAGTGAGTTGAATGATTACGAAGGGCAAGCCCATCATCATCCAACTTAAGAAGTCGATACTGTTTTCGCCAGTTAAATACTGCAATGCTATTGCGTTGGGCGGTGTACCGATTGGAGTGGCGATACCACCGGTGTTGGCCGCAATTGGAATACACAACACGAGTGCTTTAATCCCCATGTCGCCTTTAGGCGCAGAAGCCACGATTGGGCCTAGTAGAGCAAGCATCATGACTGTGGTCGCGGTGTTCGACATAAACATCGAGAACACGGCAGTAATCAGCATTAAGCCAAGCATAATGAAGCGCGGCTCTGTACCAAATGGCTTGAGCAGTACTCGGGCTAAGTTGTTGTCGAGTTCGTACTTGGATGCCGAGATAGCGAGTGCAAAACCACCCATGAAGAGGATGATGATTGGTGACGAAAACGCACCGAATATGTCGGTATATTTGATTAACTCACCGAGATCGTGTCCTGCTGGCGGGCTTCTGAATAAATGTAAGCCTTTGTCGGAAATCATCACCAATTCAAGTGCAATGATCAGGATTGACGTCGCGAATACCGGAACCGGTTCCAGAACCCAAAGTAGCGCAGCTAATAGAAATATCGCCAGTAAGCGGTGCTGAATCAAGGTGAGGTTATCTATGGGGATCGAGTCGATAGGCATGAATAGCACGCCCAAGGGAATCGCAAAACAAATCAATAGCTTGACCAATACGCCAACATTGAGTTTAGGCATGATACAAAGACCCTATGAATAAAATATCTTCAAATAGAGTAAGTTATCTGGATTTTTGGTACTTGGAGACGGGTTGTAAAATCGAAAAGTTGTTGAAGGTTTCGACAATTGTTTTGTTTTTGGTCAATTTTTTAATGAAGAGGTCTGAATTTGTTACGAAGGGCTATGAGCTTGTTATTTATGGGTATTAACTTGTTACGAAGCGCTACGAACAGTATGGTCGGTGACGAAAAAGGCGCGTTATTTACTAGAAATAACGCGCCTTTAGAATGTCTATGAACGAACTCAAGAAGCTATGCTTGGTCTGTGTTCTCAACCGTTTCAGCCGCGTCTTCACTTACTTCAGCGTTTTTGCCTGCAATATGCGCGAAAGGGGTGCCTAGAACGGTTTTCTCACCATTCTGCATCGTTTCGTCAAACTTGATGGCATCTTTAGCAAATAGATTGATAACCGTTGAACCAAGTTTAAAGCGACCCATCTCTTCACCTTTTTTCAAGACGATTGCTTTATCACCTTGTGCAGGGTAGTCCCATTTGTAAACAGAGTTACCGCGAGGTGGTGTGATAGTGCCAGCCCATACTTGTTCTATACTGCCGACGATAGTTGCGCCAACCAGCACCTGTGCCATTGGGCCAAACTCTGTATCGAAGATACAAACTACACGCTCATTACGTGCGAATAGGTTTGGAACATTCTCTGCCGTTAGCGGGTTTACAGAGAAAAGGTCACCAGGAACGTAGATCATCTGGCGCAGTGTGCCATCGCATGGCATGTGAACACGGTGGTAATCACTTGGCGATAAGTAAAGTGTCGCGAATTCGCCGTCTTTGAACTCATCCGCTAGGCTTGAATCACCGCCCAACAGTTCGCGAGCTGAGTAGTTGTGGCCTTTAGCTTGAATAAGTTGGCCGTCAGTAATTGGGCCAAATTGGCTTACGCGTGCATCAGCAGGGTGAACAATAACAGATTCACCTTCAGCAATAGGACGCATGCCTTCTTTCAATTCACGTACGAAGAATTCATTGAATGTTTTAAAGTGTTTTGGATCGCTATGCAGAGCTTCATCCATGTTTACTTTGTATTGCTTGATGAACCAGTTGATGATCGCTGTCGTTAAGCCACCCGCTTTAGCAGACGCCAGTTTACCGACTAGGCGAGTTAGCCCATGCTGTGGGATCCAGTACTGCAATCCAACTTTAATCTTATCCATTGTATTAATTTTCCAATGCTAATTGTTTTTCAATTAAATCTGTCGATGACGGTTTAGGGCGCGAGATGTTACTTAAATTCACGCCAATTGTCAGTAAATGCACACATTTGTTCACAAAAACGCGATTAGAGATCGGCTTTCTTGCTTCGTGAGTACTGACGGTTATCTTTGTTGTCAGCCATGGTTTCAATAATGCGATGGTAGCTAGCAAAACGTAAACGGCTGATTCTACCGTCTTCTACGGCTTCACGTAGAAGGCATCCTGGGTCGTCATTGTGTTTACAATCACGGAACTTACAACCACCTAGAAATGGCTTGAATTCAATGAAAGCGTCAGTGATTTCGTCTGGTTCTAAATGCCATAAGCCGAATTCACGTACCCCTGGGGAATCGATAAGATCGCCACCAGAAGGGAAGTGATACAAACGTGCTGCCGTTGTCGTGTGTTGACCCAGTCCTGAGTTTTCAGAAACGGCGCCTTCCTCGATATCTAGTGTTGGCATGAGTGCATTCACTAAGCTTGATTTACCCACGCCAGATTGACCAACAAAAATGTTGATGCGATCTTTGAGTTCAGCTTCCAGCTCTTTGATGCCGTAACCCGACTCTTTACTCACAAACATCACCTTGTAGCCGATTTTTTCGTACACTTTCAGTGTTTCGCGGTATTCAGCAATCTGTTTTTCAGTCAGTAGGTCGACTTTATTGAGAACCACAAGTGGGGCAATGTTGACGGTTTCTGAGGCAATTAAGTAACGGTCGATAATATTAAGTGATAGCTCGGGTAACACTGCCGATACGATAACCATTTGGTCAACGTTTGCAGCAACTGGTTTTAGGCCATCGTAGTAATCAGGGCGAGTCAGCATTGAAGTTCTTGGCTCAACCGCTTCTACTACACCTGAAATACCAGCCATCGACTCTAAGCCTGCGCGCCAAGTTACTCGGTCACCAGAAACTAAGGTTTCGATACTACGGCGTAAGTTACAACGATGAACTTCGTTAGTTTCAAGATCTTCGATATCAGCATGTTGCCCAAAGCGCGTAATGACCAATCCGCTTTTTGTGCCACCAAGCATGTTCTCATCCCATTGGATAGAATCTTCTTTCTTGAGTCGCTTGTTCTGGTTGCTACGTACACGACGTACCTGACCTTTAGTTAACTTCTTTTTTTTAGCCACAATTTTTCACTTAACACATCTAACTTGATGATTGGGGACTCAAACAAGGTGTTGCTGGTGCCATATGATTTCGATGGCCCTAGAGCTAGTTTGAGTATAGTTATTTGGGTATAGTACCTCTTTTACACATAAACAAATAGGCGACGCCTTATGTCCTTTAGCGATCAGAACCTGATTTGGGTTGATCTAGAGATGACTGGACTTGATCCTGAAACTCACAAAATCATTGAAATTGCGACTATCGTTACCGATAGTGAGCTTAACATCCTGGCTGAAGGACCTGTTTTGGCTATTCACCAACCTCAGAGTGAATTGGACAAGATGGATGAGTGGTGCACAACGACTCATACCGGCAGTGGTCTAGTTAAGCGAATTCAAGAAAGCACGGTTTCAGAGCAAGATGCGATTCAACAAACCATTGAGTTTCTTGAGAAATGGGTACCAAAAGGTAAGTCACCGATTTGTGGTAACAGCATTGGTCAAGACCGCCGTTTCCTATACAAACACATGCCTGAGTTGGAAGAGTACTTCCACTACCGCTATGTTGACGTAAGCACTTTGAAAGAGCTGACTCGCCGTTGGAAACCTGAAGTGTTAGATGGGTTTTCTAAGTCGGGAAGCCACCTTGCATTAGACGATATTCGTGAGTCGATTGCTGAGCTGCAGTACTACCGAAAAACGATTATTAACATCTAATCAGATCAAACGATCACGGTTATCTAACTTTTCAGGGACATAAGAGCCAATTTTTTTGCAAATCTGTGTGCTTTTACAGCAGTTGAGTAAAAACTTTCGTAATTTTGCATTAAGGACTTGCATCACAAAAAAATGCTCTTATAATTCGCAGCCCTGAACGGCGAAAGACGTTTCAGATTGCGATACTAGCTCAGTTGGTAGAGCGCAACCTTGCCAAGGTTGAGGTCATCGGTTCGAACCCGATGTATCGCTCCAATTTCTTTCTTAGGATTGATGTTGGAAATATAGAGTCATTAACTTAAACAATGCATCCGGACGCGGGATGGAGCAGTTTGGTAGCTCGTCGGGCTCATAACCCGAAGGTCGTCGGTTCAAATCCGGCTCCCGCAACCATATTACAGCTACACGTTGATAGCTTCTTTGCAGTAAGAACTTAGTTTCTAGCAGACAAGATGAACGGTTAGCTTATGCGATACTAGCTCAGTTGGTAGAGCGCAACCTTGCCAAGGTTGAGGTCATCGGTTCGAACCCGATGTATCGCTCCAATTTCTTTCTTAGGATTGATGTTGGAAATATAGAGTCATTAACTTAAATAATGCATCCGGACGCGGGATGGAGCAGTTTGGTAGCTCGTCGGGCTCATAACCCGAAGGTCGTCGGTTCAAATCCGGCTCCCGCAACCACATTACAGCTACACGTTGATAGCTTCTTTGCAGTAAGAACTTAGTTTCTAGCAGAGAAGATGAACGGTTAGCTTATGCGATACTAGCTCAGTTGGTAGAGCGCAACCTTGCCAAGGTTGAGGTCATCGGTTCGAACCCGATGTATCGCTCCAATTTCTTTCTTAGGAATGATGTTGGGAATATAGAGTCATTAACTTAAATAATGCATCCGGACGCGGGATGGAGCAGTTTGGTAGCTCGTCGGGCTCATAACCCGAAGGTCGTCGGTTCAAATCCGGCTCCCGCAACCACATTACAGTTAGGCGCCATTTATTGCCCAAGGCAGTAAAAGCAGCGATTAACTAATGCGATACTAGCTCAGTTGGTAGAGCGCAACCTTGCCAAGGTTGAGGTCATCGGTTCGAACCCGATGTATCGCTCCAATTTCTTTCTTAGGATTGATGTTGGAAATATAGAGTCATTAACTTAAATAATGCATCCGGACGCGGGATGGAGCAGTTTGGTAGCTCGTCGGGCTCATAACCCGAAGGTCGTCGGTTCAAATCCGGCTCCCGCAACCACATTACAGCTACACGTTGATAGCTTCTTTGCAGTAAGAACTTAGTTTCTAGCAGAGAAGATGAACGGTTAGCTTATGCGATACTAGCTCAGTTGGTAGAGCGCAACCTTGCCAAGGTTGAGGTCATCGGTTCGAACCCGATGTATCGCTCCAATTTCTTTCTTAGGATTGATGTTGGAAATATAGAGTCATTAACTTAAATAATGCATCCGGACGCGGGATGGAGCAGTTTGGTAGCTCGTCGGGCTCATAACCCGAAGGTCGTCGGTTCAAATCCGGCTCCCGCAACCACATTACAGCTACACGTTGATAGCTTCTTTGCAGTAAGAACTTAGTTTCTAGCAGACAAGATGAACGGTTAGCTTATGCGATACTAGCTCAGTTGGTAGAGCGCAACCTTGCCAAGGTTGAGGTCATCGGTTCGAACCCGATGTATCGCTCCAATTTCTTTCTTAGGATTGATGTTGGGAATATAGAGTCATTAACTTAAACAATGCATCCGGACGCGGGATGGAGCAGTTTGGTAGCTCGTCGGGCTCATAACCCGAAGGTCGTTGGTTCAAATCCGGCTCCCGCAACCACATTACAGTTGAACGTTGATTTGATGCTTCTTAGCAGAAAAGGTTAACGGTTAGCTTATGCGATACTAGCTCAGTTGGTAGAGCGCAACCTTGCCAAGGTTGAGGTCATCGGTTCGAACCCGATGTATCGCTCCACATTCAGTTCTTAGAAGTCATCTCCTAGAGAAAGTACTCAGAATGAAATGGTCTCGTCTCATTGTCTTAAACGATCATGATGCGAAAAGAGAAACATCCGGACGCGGGATGGAGCAGTTTGGTAGCTCGTCGGGCTCATAACCCGAAGGTCGTCGGTTCAAATCCGGCTCCCGCAACCACATTACAGTTGAACGTTGATTTGATGCTTTGTAGCAGAAAAGATGAACGGTTAGCTTATGCGATACTAGCTCAGTTGGTAGAGCGCAACCTTGCCAAGGTTGAGGTCATCGGTTCGAACCCGATGTATCGCTCCAAATTCTCTCTTTTTAGAGAACAGAGTCATTGTCTTAAACAATGCATCCGGACGCGGGATGGAGCAGTTTGGTAGCTCGTCGGGCTCATAACCCGAAGGTCGTCGGTTCAAATCCGGCTCCCGCAACCACATTACAGTTAAGCGCTATCTGTTGCTCAAGGCGGTAAGAGTTGCCCAAGGTAGTAAAAGCAGCGATTAACGAATGCGATACTAGCTCAGTTGGTAGAGCGCAACCTTGCCAAGGTTGAGGTCATCGGTTCGAACCCGATGTATCGCTCCAGCTTTCTTCTAAAAGCTATTAAGACCCTTTAAGCCACCGTGTTTTTCTTTAGATCACAGAGTTTAAAGATGACCTAAGGGTCACGCTCTTTCTTTAATGCTGCGAAGCATAATCCCCCCAAAAAGCAAATAATCCTCCATCATGGTGGATATTTTTTTGTCTTAAATATTTCTTAGCAACTGGAATGCTAGTAAACATCAGGTCTCTGAAGCAGATGCTTGAGGTTTTTCATATCTATAAACAGACTTATCCACAAAATGTTAGGTGTGGATAACTTGGTTGATAAAGTTGTTTCAGGCTTAATTCTCCACATACCTCTAAAAGATCTTTCTTGTTTTCAATATATTAGCGGAATCGTAGCGATCGTAACTTGTTGTTTTTTATCAAGTTGAGTGCTTGTGTTGAATTTGGTAAAAGATCGTTAACTTGTTGTTTTTTGATCTTAATCATTTATCGGTACTGTGTTTAACTTTGTGAGGGTGTCGGAAGTTTACGAGAAATCTGAATTTTTTCCACATTGTTAAAATTGAGAACAAGGTCAAACATTGTTCTAAAATTATGTGCAACGAGTTGTCTTAAATATTGGATGGTTGGTATGAACTAGCCAGTTAAACATTGGTATATAAAGAACTGGGTAGGTATATAAAGAACTAGGTAGGTACGTAAAGAGCTAGGCGTCTCTTGGTAGTCCTTTTTCAACAATGCGTATCAGCCTGTGCTTTTTGGTGAGTATTTTGCTGCTATTTTTTTGCATACAGTTATTTTTCTGCGTAGAGCTATCTTCTTGCACACTGCTAACGTTAGGCAACTGCTGTAGTTGTTTATTCAAAGCCCACTCAATATGCACATCCAACATATCGTTTTTCCCTTGATGAGATTCCAGTGTTTCAACAATGCGTTGCTGGAATGGTGCATTGCCCATAGCAACAAAGATATTGCGTAACCACTGGGTGTGGCCGATGCGTCTTATTGCAGAGCCTTCCATTTTCTTCAAGAAGGTTGCTTCGTCCCAACTTGAAAGCAAAACCAGATCGGCTTCTTGGAAATCTTCTCGGCGGTGAAAGTCTGTTTGCTCTGTGAGTTCAGCATGACGGTTCCATGGGCAAACTAACTGGCAGTCGTCGCAACCGTAAATACGATTACCAATTGCGTCTCTAAATTCTTCCGGGATCACACCATCGTATTCAATGGTTAAGTACGAAATACATTTTCGGGCATCCACGACACCATCAGCAATAATGGCACCCGTTGGACAAGAGGTGATACATGCGGTGCATTTGCCGCACTCATCGACACTAGGTTCATCAACAGGAAGCGGGATGTTAACTAATAACTCCCCTAGAAAAAACCAAGAGCCCGCGTCTTTATCGAGAATTAACGAGTGTTTACCTGTCCAACCCAACCCCGCTTTTTGAGCGAGCGGTCTTTCCAAAATAGGCGCTGAATCGACGAAAGGACGTGAGTCTAAACCTTCGGCTTCCTTCTCGATTCTTTGTCCTAGCTTTTTCAATTGGTTACGGAACAATTTATGATAATCGCGGCCTAAAGAATAACGGCTGATATAACCTTGAGTGGTGTCGCTTAGGTTAGAGGCAAACTGCGCTTCCGGTGGTAGGTAGTTCATTCGGGCGCTGATCACTCGAATGGTGCCAGGATGAAGCTCATTAGGGCGAGCTCGCATCATTCCATGTCGAGCCATCCAATCCATTTCGCCGTGATTACCAGCATCTAGCCATGCTTGAAGAGGGGCTTCGTGTTCACTTAAATCAACATCGCAGATGCCAACTTTTTGAAAGCCTAACTCTTTTCCCCAGATTTTAATTTTTTCAGCAAGATGGTCTAGATTCATGGCTTAATTCTTATTTTCTTTGTTTTACAATTAGAGATAAGGGTGACTACTCACCGCCCGTTGGGCTATGCTTCTTATTTCGTTAGCCAATGCTCGATAGTATCGAGTCTTACGTAGCTTCCATAAGCAAAAACGACTGTCCAGCCGCTTTTAATTCTAGAATACCTTTATCACGGATATTAAGAGCGGCATTTAGATCCCGATCTATATCTGTAGTGCCACAAGAGGGACAATCCCACTTGCGAACTGATAAGGACATTTCTTCCATTTTATGACCGCAACAGTGACATGTTTTAGAGCTGGCGTACCACTGGTCGAGTTTAACAAGATGTTTACCTTGCTCTTTCAACTTGTACTCCAACTTAACAACGAAGCTATGCCATGAGGCATCTGCTATGTGTTTAGCTAGTTTGCGGTTTTTCATCATATTGGCTGATTTCAATGTCTCTACAATCACAGCGTGGCTTTTGTCTACGAGTGTTCGAGATAGTTTGTGTTGAAAATCAGCGCGAGCGTTCGCTGTCTTTTCATGGCACTTTGCAACAAGCAAACGAGCTTTAGCTCTGTTTGCGCTACCTTTAGCCTTGCGCGAAAGCTGCTTCTGTTTACGTCTGAGATTCTTCTCTGCACGCCTTACGAATCGCGGGTTAGCTTCTCTCTTGCCGTTCGATTGAATAGCAAAGTGTGATAACCCCAAATCAATACCTGTGACTTTATCGATTGGGTTAATCAAGCTAGGCGTTTCAACGCCGTCATCCACAAGGGTGGACGCATAAAACTTACCTGTTTTACTCAAACTGAGAGTAATGCTTTTAACCTTACCAATGAGCTCACGATGGATGTTAGCTCTAACTGGCTTCATCTTGGGTAGTTTGATAGCACCATCAAGAACCTTAACACCAACACAGTGATAGCTAGATTGCTTGCCGTGTCTACGTTTGAATTGTGGGTACTTGGCTTTCAGCTTTAGGTTAAAAAAATTATCAAAAGCTTGGTGAAGGTTGATCACTGATTGTTGCAAAGCAATTGAGTCATATTGCTTCAACCAGTGGTACTTTCGTGATTTCTTGGCAACTGCAAGTAATGGCTTGATATCCTTTTTAGGATTCAGTGTCACACCATGCTTGCGGTACATATGAGACTTTAAATGCAGAGCTTTATTATACGCAAAACACACAGCGCCAAACTGAGCGATTAAAAACTCAGCTTGTTCTAGTGTTGGGTAAATACGTACTTTGGTTGCTCTTAATATCATAATCCGCACTGTATATATGTACAGAATTATGGCATATCAAATGCGGGTGTCTACTTTTAAAGTGCTTGACGCACTTTCGATCTTATACCGCCGCCCTCATCTGGCGATGGTTTACGGTCGGATTGCTAATTAAAATTAGGTTCGGCAAAAATGGGGGCGGATCTTAACGGATCTGAGTAGTGTTGACCAGAGCAGACGCGTTTTGATCAGTATTTTTCATAGAACTTACACTTGAGTGCTTGTCTCCCAAAAGCATCACGGTTTACTATTCTTGTTCTTTTGATTTTTATATAGTCAACGATCGATTTTTAGAGAACGTATTCATGAGCACGAAACAATTTACTTTGAAAGATGAACAAGCAACGATTCAACTAGGAACGGAGCTTTCTAATCTTTGCTCACAGCAGACGACGATTTATCTGCATGGTGATCTTGGCGCAGGCAAAACGACCTTTAGTCGTGGCTTTGTAAAAGCGCTTGGCCATCAAGGAAATGTAAAGAGCCCAACGTATACTCTAGTTGAACCTTATCAACTTGCCGACTGGCAGGTATATCACTTCGATCTTTATCGCTTAGCCGATCCTGAAGAATTAGAGTTCATGGGGATTCGTGATTACTTCACGCCAGATGCTATCTGTTTGGTTGAATGGCCTGAGAAAGGCTATGGGATGCTACCAGAAGCGGATTTGGATATTGATATTCGTTACCAAGACGATCACCGTATTGTTTCTTTAACCGCTAATAGTGAATACGGACAGCGCTTACTTAGTCAGTTGGAGTTATGTTGATTTCTAAACGCCTTTTTTCAACAGCGGCCATGATGGCTGCTGTTTTCTCTTTACTGTTTTCTTCGCTTGTTTCAGCAAACTCATTGAAAAGTTTGAGGGTTTGGCCTTCTCCAGAAGAAACTCGTGTGGTTATTGATTTAAAGTCAGAAGCGGACTTTAGCTATTTCACACTGAGTAGCCCGAGCCGCTTGGTTGTCGACTTAAAAAACACCAACCTTGCAACCAAGTTACCGGTCGTGGTGAAAGATAGCCCTGTTCTATCTAAGATTCGTAAGAGCTCACCGCCAGACAAAAGCACGTATCGCCTGGTTTTTGAATTAAAGAAGTCGTCTAAAGCAGAGTTGTTTAAACTGAGCCCGACTCCGGGTGGTCAGTATGGACACCGCTTGGTGATCGATTTACCTCATGGTGCGGCAAGCAAAGGGACAACAACGTCGACGCCGAGTAAGCCAACGGTAAGCAAAGACATTAATCAGGTGAAGCGTCAGAAAGACATTCTGATCGTGATTGATCCTGGACACGGTGGCGAAGACCCTGGTTCAATCGGTCCATCTCGTAAATATGAAAAGAATGCGACTCTCAGCATTTCGAAAAAACTCGCCGCCCAGTTGAATGCCGTTCCGGGTATTAAGACTCGTCTGACACGTAATGCTGACTACTTTGTAAATCTGAATCGACGTGTTGCTATTGCTCGTGAGAATGAAGCTCACTTGTTGATCTCTATTCACGCAGATGCGTTTACGACGCCACAACCAAGAGGTGGTTCGGTGTTTGTGTTGAACACTCGACGTGCCAATACTGAGATTTCGCGTTGGATTGAGAATAAAGAGAAACAGTCAGAGTTGCTCGGTGGCAGTGGTGCTGCGTTCACTGGCAATATTGATGATAAGAACGTAAACCAAACCCTGCTTGATCTGCAGTTTAGTCACTCTCAAAAAGAGGGCTATAAACTGGCAACGGCGATTCTATCTGAAATGGGTAAAGTGGCGAAGCTGCATAACAGTAAGCCAATAAACACCAGCTTAGCGGTATTACGCTCACCACAAATTCCATCAGTGTTGGTCGAGACAGGCTTTATTTCAAACCCGACGGAAGAGAAGCTTCTTTTCCAACGTTCGCACCAAGACAAGCTGGCTCGTGCTGTGACTAAAGCCGTTGTTAAGTATTTGAAAGCTAACCCGCCAGAAGGGATTATCTTATCGAATGCGACATCTTCAACAGGCAGCGTAAGCCAACATAAAGTATCGCGTGGCGAGTCTTTATCTGTGATTGCGAGTAAATATGGCACCTCGACGCAAGCCTTGATGAAACTCAATAATCTGAAGTCGAGTAGCCTAGCGATTGGTCAAGTACTTAAGATACCAAGCAGCGCTCAAGGTTCATCATCAAGCAGTGCAGTCAAAACTAAGACAATTACTCATACGGTTAAGTCTGGAGAGTACCTAGGCAAGATCGCCAGCCGTTATAAAGTATTGGTAGCGGACATTAAGCGTGAGAACCGTTTAAAATCTGAAACATTGAGAGTGGGTCAGAAGCTACGTATTACGGTAGAAGTAAAAGACATACCTCTGCGTAAACACAAAGTCGCAAGAGGTGATTACCTAGGTAAGATAGCCTCTAAGTACGGTGTGAGTGTTGATGCTATCCGTAAAGCGAATAACCTACGTTCTGACAGCCTAGCGGTGGGTCAGGTGTTGATTATTCCGCATAAGTAATCTTTTTAACGCAGACATGTTTCCATCAATGGCAGTAAGGTAGCTATAAATATGACGATCAAAATACTGCCAGCTCGGTTAGCGAACCAAATTGCAGCCGGTGAAGTGGTAGAAAGACCCGCTTCTGTTGTGAAGGAGTTGGTTGAAAACAGTTTGGATTCAGGTGCCACACGTATCGATATTGATATCGAGAAAGGTGGCGCCAAGATGATCCGCGTGCGTGACAACGGTAAGGGCATCGTTAAAGATGAACTTGCGTTGGCATTGAGCCGTCATGCGACCTCTAAGATTCATACCCTTGATGACCTCGAGGCGATCGTCAGCCTTGGTTTCCGTGGTGAAGCGCTCGCGAGTATCAGCTCGGTTGCACGTTTAACCATGACTTCGCGCCCTGCGACTCAAGATCAAGCTTGGGCTGCGCACAGCGAGGGCCGAGACATGCAGGTGAAACTGCAGCCTGCAGCGCATCCCATTGGCACTTCGGTTGAGGTGTTGGACCTGTTCTTCAACACACCAGCACGTCGCAAGTTCTTACGTACTGAGAAAACCGAATTTACTCACATTGATGAATTGCTTAAGCGAATTGCGTTAAGTCGCTTTGATGTGACGATCAACCTTCGTCATAACGGTAAAATGATTCGTCAATACCGTGCGGCCAAAACCGATGTTCAGGCTGAAAAACGCATTGCAGCGGTATGTGGTAATCCTTTTGTTCGTCATATGCTTAAGATTGAGCTGGAGCATCAAGGTTTGAAGCTTCATGGCTGGATCACCACACCTGAAGGGGCAAGGCAACAAAGCGACCTACAATACTGCTATGTGAATGGTCGTATGATGCGCGATAAGCTGATCAATCATGCGATTCGTCAAAGCTATGAGACCAGCCTACGCCCAGATCAATTCGCAACGTATGTGCTATTCATTGAATTAGACCCGCATCAAGTGGATGTGAATGTTCACCCAGCTAAACATGAAGTGCGCTTCCATCAAGCACGATTAGTACATGATTTTATTTATCAAGCCTTGAGTGATGGCCTGGCACAAAGCAAGCAAATTGATGCAGCTCCGCTCAATCAATCTGCGTTCCATCAGTCAGATACTGATCATTATCAGCAAGATGCTTCTGGCGATGCGACGCGTTTTTCTGATCAAGAAGACACGGTGCCTTCCAACTCAGAGCCAGATTTGGTTTCAGAAAGGGTGCGACATGCCATCGAGCAAACGCCAGCCTATCCAAGAAAAGCTGAATCTGAGCAGGTTTATGATAAACCCCAACACAGCGTTAATGATGCGAGCCAACGCTATAGCTCATCATCTAATACAGGCTCATCATCTAGCGAAATCAGTTTTACGGGCTCTCCTCGACAAGAGTGGATTGAGTCTCGACCTGCGCCGAAGAAAGAAAAAGAACCGCACCAACATCATGCTGAACCTGCGCCCTCTAAGCGTGAAGTGAAAGCCTACAAAGAGCTTCTGAAAACGCCAGATTTTGATGATCAAGTTGTAGCTCCATCATCTCCTCAAAGGCATGTCGCACCAGCCGAAACCAGAGAAAATATAGAAAATATAGAAGCTAAGCCTGTTCAACAGAATCCCGTTAACTCGAAACCGCGAGCACCCGTCACTGATTTGGGCAAAGCGGTTTCAATTGTTGAGGGGCAGTATCTGGTCATGGGCAATAAGAATGGTTGTGTTCTGGTTTCCTTAGCAAAAGCCGAATTATTGCGTGTTGTGGGTCAACTCGATACTCGTAACGGGCCATTAAAAAGCCAACCATTACTGGTGCCTTTGTCGATCAAGCTTGGTAGTGAATTGGTTGAAGTCGCGAAAGCGCTGAGCCAAACATTGGCGCTGCTTGGTATTGAGCTTAAAGCACGAAACAGTGAAGCAGTGATGGTGATGGGAGTTCCTTCTCCTCTGAGACAGCAAAACTTACAAATTTTGATCCCAGATCTGTTATCGTACGCGGCTTCAATAAATACTCAGATTTTAGATAATAACGCGGGTAATGTTTTGAACGACCTGTTGCCATCATTGGTTAACTGGGTTGGGATTCAAACGGCACAAGTAAAAAGCGACTACACTTTATCTGAAGCGGTTCAACTAGTTGGGGAACTTGAGCAGCTTTGGCATGGTCTACTTCCATTAGATGATCCAGAGTTTGTTAATCCTATCGACTTTTCGGCGACTATTGCGGCTTTTATGGCTTAGTTTGTAGGTGAATTTTCACCGCTGAGTTTTAGATAAATTAAGCTTATTTCGGCTTCGGCTGTTTACGATTTAATGTGTTGTGATGGCATTGACCTTAGTTACAGGGCACATCGCGACATGAAGCCTTTTTATAAAGCGCTCTAACAGAGAAACAAATACAAAATATCATGACTGAAAAATTACCTTTAGCGTTGTTTTTAATGGGCCCAACGGCATCAGGAAAAACAGATTTAGCTATCCGCTTACGTCAGAAATACCCAGTAGAGATCATCAGTGTTGATTCTGCATTGATCTATAAAGACATGGATATTGGCACCGCTAAACCCGATGCGGAAGAGCTCGCGCTCGCGCCTCATCGCTTGATTGATATTCTGGATCCAAGCGAAGCGTATTCTGCGGCAGATTTTCGTCGTGATGCGATCAGCGAAATGAATAAGATTGTAGCGGAAGGAAAAATCCCGTTACTGGTTGGCGGCACGATGCTGTATTACAAGGCGTTGTTGGAAGGTTTATCGCCACTACCCGCTGCGGATCAAGAGATACGCAAGCAGATTGAAGCGGAATCTATCGAGCAAGGTTGGCAAGCTTTGCATGATCAATTAAGAGAGATAGATCCCGTATCCGCTGAAAGAATACACCCAAATGATCCACAAAGGCTTTCAAGGGCATTGGAAGTTTACCGAATTTCGGGTAAAACATTAACTGAGCTAACTCAAACGAAAGGCGATAGCCTGCCATTTCGTGTGAAACAATTTGCTATAGCTCCCAAGGAAAGGACTGAACTCCATCGTCGTATTGAGCTGCGTTTCGAGAAAATGATAGAAGCGGGGTTTGAGGATGAAATAAAGGCGTTGTATGCCAGAAAAGATCTTCACCCAGAGCTACCTTCGATCCGATGCGTTGGTTATAGACAGATGTGGGATTATTTAGACGGGAATTGTGATTTAGACGAAGCGGTTTTCCGTGGTGTCTGTGCAACTCGTCAGTTGGCCAAGCGACAAATCACCTGGTTGCGCAGTTGGGATGATTTAACTTGGTTAGATAGCGAAAACATTGATCAAGCGTTAGAAACTCTTTCAGATGCAATAGCATCTGATTAGTATTGCTGTGTATAATGTGATCGCTTTTGCGTGAATATACTCTGGAAAGGATCAGTTATTGAGGCTTTTAAAAAATCACAGCCTTTCAATAACAACGGAGTTTTTTTATTCGTTTAGCTCAGATGCAAAGGCCGCACCTTTTTGTGCACCACTAGCTAAATAATTACAACAAAATATAAATAAGGAAAATAAAATGGCTAAGGGGCAATCGCTACAAGACCCATTCCTAAATGCACTCCGTCGTGAGCGCATTCCAGTCTCTATCTATCTTGTTAACGGCATTAAGCTACAAGGTCAGATCGAGTCTTTCGATCAATTCGTGATCTTATTGAAGAACACAGTAAACCAAATGGTTTACAAGCATGCGATCTCTACTGTGGTTCCTGCTCGTGCAGTTAGTCACCACAGCGGCGAGCAACGTGCTCCATCTGATCGTCCAGAGAAGACTGAAGATTAATCGTTCAATTGATACAGCTTGCGCTGTAATAAGGAGTTGGTTGCTTGTTTGACCGTTATGAATCTGGCGAGCGAGCCGTACTTGTTCATATCAACTTCACGCAAGAGGGAGAATGGGAAGATCTAAGCGAGTGTGAAATGCTAGTCTCTTCTGCGGGGGTAAAAACGCTACAAGTTATTACTGGTAGCCGACAATCCCCACTCCCTAAATACTACGTTGGAGAAGGTAAAGCCCTAGAAATCGCTCAAGCCGTTCAGCTGACCGGAGCTGAAATTGTGATTTTTAACCACTCTCTCTCTCCTGCCCAAGAGCGAAACCTTGAACAGTTGTGCAAATGTCGTGTGATTGATCGCACGGGTTTGATCTTAGATATCTTTGCACAGCGTGCACGAACTCACGAAGGTAAACTGCAAGTTGAGCTCGCTCAGCTTCGTCATATTTCTACCCGACTGATTCGAGGTTGGACTCACCTTGAAAGGCAGAAAGGTGGTATTGGTCTTCGTGGTCCAGGTGAAACTCAACTGGAAACCGATCGACGTTTGCTGCGTGACCGTATAAAGGCAATATTGCGTCGTTTAGCGAAAGTCGCTAAGCAGCGTGAACAAGGACGACGTGCTCGTAATCGAGCTGAAATCCCAACAATTTCTTTGGTTGGTTATACCAACGCAGGGAAATCAACACTTTTCAATCGCATCACAAGTGCAGGTGTTTATGCTGCAGACCAGCTGTTTGCAACCCTAGACCCAACACTACGTAAGATTGATTTGGCAGATGTCGGGCCTGCAATTCTCGCAGATACCGTAGGTTTTATCCGCCATCTACCACATGATTTGGTCGCTGCATTTAAGGCAACGTTACAAGAGACGCAGGAAGCTGACATTTTGTTACATGTTGTTGATGCCAGTGATGACCGCTTTCGTGAGAATATTCAGGCTGTTCATGATGTATTAGAAGAGATCGATGCTCATGAAGTGCCAACCCTTGTAGTCATGAATAAGATTGACTGCATGGAAGACCAAAAACCTCGAATTGAAAGAGACGAAGAGGGCGCACCACGCGCTGTTTGGGTTTCTGCAATGGAAGGAGAAGGTATTGAACTGCTGTTTGAAGCTTTAACTGAGCGTTTAGCGAGTCAGATGGTTCAATTCCGGTTGTGTATTCCACATCAACATCAGGGCCGTATTCGTAGCTTATTCTTTGAGATGAAATGTATTCAACAGGAAGAGTATGATGAAAATGGTAACTTGTTGATAGATATTAGAATGCAACAAATAGATTGGTCTAAACTCGAAAAAAGAGAAGGGGCGCTCTTAGGTGACTTTATCGTTACCAAAGAGACTGCTACAGTATAACGTCATATCAATGATGGAGTTTTCTAATGGCGTGGAATGAGCCTGGAAATAACAACAACGGCGATAATAACGGCCGCGATAACGACCCTTGGGGTAAGAATAATAATCGCGGCGGCCGAGATCAAGGACCGCCAGATCTAGACGAAGTGTTTAGTAAACTAAGTCAAAAGTTAGGTGGCAAGTTTGGTAAAAAGGGTGGTAGCGGTAACGGACCATCTATTGGTGGTGGCGGTGCAATTGGCTTTGGTGTCATTGCCGTTATTGCGATTGCTATCTGGTTCTTCGCTGGTTTCTACACCGTTGGCGAAGCAGAAAGAGCAGTAGTACTTCGATTGGGTCAGTTCGACCGTATCGAAGAGCCTGGTCTTAACTGGCACCCACGCTTCATCGATGAAATCAAAGATGAGCAACTAGTAAACGTTCAAGCGATTCGTTCTCTACGTGCTGCTGGCACGATGCTAACGAAAGATGAAAACGTTGTGACCGTTGAAATGGGTGTTCAATACCGTGTTTCTGACCCATACAAGTACTTGTATCGTGTAACGAATGCAGACGACAGTTTACGCCAAGCAACCGATTCTGCGCTTCGTGCGGTAATTGGTGACTCACTAATGGATAGTATCCTGACAAGTGGTCGTCAACAGATTCGCCAAAGCACTCAAGAAACGTTGAACCGTATTATTGATAGCTACGACATGGGTATTCTGATTGTTGATGTGAACTTCCAGTCAGCACGTCCACCTGAGCAAGTGAAAGATGCATTTGATGATGCTATCGCGGCTCGTGAGGATGAAGAGCGTTTCGAGCGTGAAGCTGAAGCTTACCGAAATGACATTCTTCCAAAAGCAACAGGTCGTGCTGAGCGTTTGAAGAAAGAAGCGGTGGGTTACTCAGAGCGCACAGTTAATGGTGCTCTAGGTCAAGTGGCTCAGTTCGAGAAACTGCTACCTGAATACCAAGCAGCTCCTGAAGTAACACGTAACCGTATGTACCTTGATACAATGGAAAAAGTGTACTCAAGCACATCGAAAGTCCTGATTGATTCTGAATCAAGTGGTAACTTGCTATACCTACCTATTGATAAGCTAGGCGCACAAAGTGGTTCTCAGCCGGGCACTCGCCCTGCAAAAGCATCATCAACTTACGATCAAATTGAGTTAGAAACTCAAGCGGATCCAAAGTCTAGCACTCAAACTCGTTCAGACAGTTCACGTCAAGGGAGATACTAATAATGCGTAAATTAATGATCCCTGTATTAGTTGTGACGATTGCCCTTTTATTGATGTCACTATTTGTGATTCAAGAAGGCGAACGTGGCATGGTAATTCGTTTTGGTCGAGTTCTCGATGACAACGGCGTATCACGAATCTATGAACCAGGCCTGCACTTTAAACTGCCTATGTTTGATCGCGTAAAAGTGCTTGATGCTCGTATTCAAACGATGGATGGTCGTTCTGACCGTTTCGTAACGTCAGAGAAAAAAGACGTTCTAATTGATACCTACGCAAAATGGCGTATTGCTGATTTTGGACGTTTTTATCTGAGTACAGGCGGCGGCAACATCATGACGGCAGAAGCACTTCTTGAGCGTAAAGTGACAGATGTTCTTCGTTCTGAAATTGGTTCTCGTGAAATTAAGCAGATCGTATCAGGCCCTCGTAATAAGGACATCCTGCCAGACTCTGCTGATAGCGAAGTCGTCACAACGGTAGCGGCTGCAGAAGCACTAGAAGTTGATGGCGAACGCGATAAGATCATGGAAAACGTTTTGTCTGGAACGGCAGAAAGTGCGATGGCTGATTTAGGTGTTGAAGTTGTTGATTTCCGAATGAAGAAGATTAACCTTCCTGACGAAATCAGTGAATCTATCTACCGCCGTATGCGTGCAGAACGTGAGTCGGTTGCTCGTAGACACCGTTCACAGGGTCGTGAGAAAGCGGAAGTTATCCGTGCTCAAGCTGAGCTAGAAGTGGCAACAGTTCTTGCTGAAGCTGACCGTACAGCTCGAATCACTCGTGGTGATGCTGATGCAGAAGCAGCGAAGATTTACTCTGATGCGTTCAGCAAAGATCCTGAGTTCTATGGCTTTATGCGTTCACTGCAAGCTTATGAGACATCATTTAGCGATAAGAGCGACATTCTAGTACTGGATCCGAAGACTGACTTCTTCCAATACATGAATCAAGCAAGCGGCGCTCCAGCAAAATAAGCTGATGCGTTAGCGAATGCTTAGCTCAATAAGCAAAATACGTTAAAACTTAAAAGGCTCCCATTGCGGGAGCCTTTTTGTTTTCTATGACTTATTTCAGGACGAGACATGTTTACGGATTCGCTATTGGGGCGCGAAAGAAGGCGCTTAACAGAGTGGTACTTATAAACAGATTAGTACTTATAGGAACCTAGCGGTAGGTCATGAAAGCGATAACGGCGCCAGCGACCACAAGACAACCGCCAATGCGTCGCAGTTGCGTGTCGGGTTGTTCGCTCAGTTGCGCGACCATGTTTCTCCAGCCATTGGGTGCAATCAAAGGGCCGAGCCCTTCAACAATAAGTACGAGCCCAATAGCGAGCCAAATTGATTGAGACATGCTTCTGCCTTTTGTCTGTAAAAACGCAATGATATCAGCATCTTTACACATTCGCCTTCAGTTACGGGTGGTTTATTTCTGTACAGCATTAACGTTTATGAACAAAAAGTGACTGCAAGAAGTGTGATTCAGTGCTAGAATCCATTTTTAATTAGCAACAGAAATTGGAAAGATGGGAAATAACGTAGTCGTTCTAGGCACCCAATGGGGTGATGAAGGTAAAGGTAAAATCGTTGACCTTTTAACTGAAGATGCAAAATACGTGGTTCGCTACCAAGGCGGTCACAATGCAGGTCACACTCTTGTAATTGACGGTGAAAAAACCGTTCTTCACTTAATTCCATCAGGCATCCTACGTAATAACGTTAAATGTGTTATTGGTAATGGTGTAGTGTTATCGCCTGACGCACTTCTAAAAGAAATGAAGCCTCTTGAAGATCGCGGTATCCCAGTACGTGAACGTCTTTTCATTTCTGAAGCTTGTCCTCTAATTCTTCCGTACCACATTGCAATCGACAACGCGCGTGAAATCGCTCGTGGCGCTAAAGCTATCGGTACAACAGGTCGTGGTATCGGTCCTGCTTACGAAGATAAAGTTGCTCGTCGCGGTCTACGCGTTGGCGACCTTTTCGATAAAGAAGCATTCGCTGAGAAGCTAAAAGAAGTTATGGAATTCCACAACTTCCAACTAGAGCACTTCTACAAAGCTGAAACAGTAAGCTACGAAGAAGTTCTTGAGCAAGCGATGAGCTACGCAGACATGTTAACTGCGATGGTTATCGACGTAACTGACGAACTAGACGCAGCACGTAAGCGCGGCGACAAGATCATGTTCGAAGGTGCTCAAGGTACGCTACTAGATATCGACCACGGTACTTACCCATACGTAACGTCTTCTAACACGACTGCTGGTGGTGTTGCTGCAGGTTCTGGTTTCGGTCCTCGTCATATCGGTTACATCCTTGGTATCACTAAGGCTTACTGTACTCGTGTTGGTTCAGGTCCATTCCCAACTGAGCTATACGATGGCCTTGAGAAGCAAGACCCAGTTGGTAAACACCTAGGCGATGTTGGTCACGAGTTTGGCGCAACAACGGGTCGTCTACGTCGTACTGGTTGGTTCGATGCTGTTGCTATGCGTCGTGCAATCCAAATCAACTCTCTATCTGGTATGTGTCTAACTAAACTAGACGTTCTAGATGGCCTAGAAGAGCTAAAAATCTGTACTGGTTACAAGATGAAAGATGGTTCTATCCTAGAAGTTTCTCCAATGGCTGCTGAGTCATTTGAAGAAGCAACGCCAATCTACGAAACAATGCCTGGTTGGTCTGAAAACACATTTGGTGCTAAATCTATCGACGCGCTTCCACAAGCTGCTCTAGATTACATCAAGCGTATCGAAGACCTAACTGGTGTTCCAATTGATATCGTATCAACTGGCCCAGATCGTAACGAAACTATCATCAAGGTTCACCCATACGGCGCATAATGCCCGTTGAGTGATTACCACAGCACAAATCGTACTGTGGTAATTAAAGTACTTTGCTAGTTAAAGTGCTCTGATAATGAAATAGTTTTCTAAAAGCCGACTTTATTAAGTCGGCTTTTTAATACCTGCAATGTGGCTACGCACTCTTTGATGGTGATATTTTAAGCGTCATCAGGCAAAATATTGCCCATTAGCGGCAAGTTTTGTCTAAAGCCGTCAGGGTTATTGCCGATACAGATATCATGGAAAGTGAAGTTCACCCTATTTTGGGGCTTGTAGAGATTGTCTGCATCCACCAAGAGATAACTTTAGCGACAGATAATAGAGTGCAGGTATGAAGCTACGAATTGTGGCAGCTTCATTGATAATGGCGCTGAGCTCACCCTTGAGTCATGCAAATTTGGCTGAAGTGGGAGAGCCTGTTCCAATATACACAGAAGCTGAACTGATTAAGTTAATCGAAAATAATCAACATCTTGAGCGTGTGAAAGCGGATAAGTGCCAACTAGTGGAAGACATCGTTGCGCGTGCAACGCGTATTAGTTTGCCTTCTTATGAGTTTTTATACGGCGATATGTTGGCGTGGGGCGTGTGTGTTCCACAAGATGTAGAGCTTGGCCTTTACTATATGGAAAACGCGGCACATCAAGGTTTGCCAGCTGCGCTAGAACAGCTAGGGCGTTATTACTCTCGTGGTACTTTGGTACAACAAGACAAAGAGCGCGCGATTCCGTATTTACGTGAAGCCGCCTCTATGGGGAACCTAAGTGCGAGTATTCACTTAGCGGAACTCTTGCTGCGTGATTACGGTAGCCCGTTAGATTATGAAGATGCTTACCGTTGGTTGTATAACTCGGTAACGGCTGATCAAAGACAACACAAACGCATCACTGTGCTTCGTAGCGGTTTAGAACAGAGAATGCCAGACAATATTATTGCACGAGCAAAACGTCGAGACGTGTTCTGGTAAGAGCGATTATTGAATGAGCGTTGATGATTAATGACTGCACTCGTTAATGATTGACCTACATTAAAAAGGCCTCATAGGTATATACCTATGAGGCCTTTTTTGATTTAACCGCTGTCTCGATTTACCCGCTTTTTAGAGTTAACAGAAAGCGTAGCGAATGAGTTGGAGTCGTTATTGAACTACTTCACCAGACTCAATCACCGTTTCACGAACAATTTTGGTGAAGTCGAGTGCTTCTTGGCGGATTTTATCTTCGTCTACCGTTAACATGTCGCGGTCTTGCATGATTATCTTGCCATCGACAATGGTGTGGCGAACGTTGCCAGAGTTAGCTGAGTACACTAATGCAGAGTATGGGTTGTAGACAGGTACCATGTTCGGAGCCTTAGTATCGATTACTATGATGTCGGCTAGCTTACCCGCCTCAAGAGAACCGATCTTATCTTCCATGTGTAGCGCTTTTGCTGCGCCCATTGTCGCCATGTCGATCACTTTGATCGGCGGCATTGCAGCACGATCTTTATTAACCAGTTTGTGAACTTTAGCCACTTGGTTGAACTCATCAATGGTGCTCAGTGTGTTACCTGACATTGGACCATCAGTACCTAGACCAATACGCACGTCTTCGTCATACATCTTAAGTGCTGGTGATACGCCTTTTGCTGATTTGATGTTAGCACTCATGTTATGAGCGACACCCATATCTGACTTTTTCACCAGTTCGATATCATGGTCATCAACCAAGATCATGTGTGCACCCACCAAGTTTTTGTTGAGTGCGCCAATGCTGTCCATGTATTGAACTGGGGATAGGCCTTCTGAGCGCTCGGCGATTTTCTCTTCTTCGCGGTGCGATTCAGCAAGATGAATCATCACAGGTACATCTAACTCTAGAGAGAGCTTGGAAATTTTCTGCAGGATCTCAGTCGTATTTGTGTAAGGCGCATGTGGGGCAAACGCTGGGGTGATACGCGGGTGATCTTTGTATTCTTCAATGAAGTTCAATGCGTACTTAATGCCCTCTTCGGCGTTGGCTGCGTCAGCGACTGGGAACTTAATCACGGTTTCACCAAGAATGGCACGCATACCGATCTTATCGACGGTTTTCGCTACTTCATCTTCAAAGTAGTACATGTCGGCGTAAGTGGTTACACCGCCTTTTACCATTTCGACGTTACCTAGGTTAGCACCAATACGTACCATGTCGCGTGACACCAACTTCTTCTCTAATGGGAAGATGTAGCGGTGCAGGCGATCAGGCACATCATCGGCTAGTGAGCGGAAAACCGTCATTGATACGTGAGTATGAGTATTGATGAGACCTGGCATAACGATGTCACCATCCACATCGAGTACTTGCTTAGCTTGGTATTGCTTCTCTAATGAAGCATCGCCTACCGCAATGATCTTATTGTCTTTCACGACAACAGTGCCGCTTTCATAAACCGTTTTGTCTTGATTCATGGTGAGAACCATCGCATCGGTAATCATTAGATCGGCTTTTTCCATCGCTGAACTTGCAAATGGAAATAGAGCGAGGCTTGCCATTGCTGAAGCCAGTAGGGTGCGTTTTAATTTCATATCAATACTCAGAACAGGAGTTGGTAAAGTGTGTGGATAATAGTGTATTTCATTCATGCCGCAAACGTTTGTTTTATCGTTTGCTTCAAATTCTGATGATAAATGTGGTTGTGAAATAATGTTTCACAGCATGAAAATGGACGTCAATCTGAGGTTATTTTAGGCTTTTCCAAAGCATATCTGTAGGTTACCTCTAGCATCAGATATACTAGGGGTATATACATTCCTTGCTTAAGCAGGCCCGCCTATGTCAAAAAACACACCAATGCCAGAAAACACGACAGCGACAACCACTGTTGACCCTTTTGCCGACCGAGAGTCGAAAAATTACGAAAACCCAGTACCAAGCCGAGAGTTCATTATTTCGTTCCTAACAGAAGCGAATATTCCAATGAACCGTAATGACCTATTCGAAGCTTTGGGTCTTGCTGGAGAGGAGCAATATGAAGGGCTGCGTCGTCGTTTACGTGCAATGGAGCGTGATGGACAGCTAATCTTTACTCGTCGTCAGTGCTATGCATTACCTGAGAAGATGGAACTGATTAAAGGCTATGTGATCGGTCATAAAGACGGTCATGGTTGGGTTCGCCCAGATGGCAGTGTAGGTAAAGATAACGATATCTTGTTGCCGCATCATCAGATGAAAACCATCATGCACGGGGATTACGTGTTGGCTCAGCCGACTGATAACAGTAAGCGTGGTCGTCGTGAAGGTCGTTTAGTGCGTGTTCTTGAAGAGCGCAAAACGCCACTGGTTGGTCGCTTCTTCCTAGAATACGGCCATTCTTATGTGGTTGCTGATGATTCACGTATTAGTCATGATATTCAGATCCCTACTGAGCATAAAGGCGGTGCTCGAATGGGTAATGTGGTTGTGATTGAAATTACGGATCGCGGTGGTCGTTCTCGTAACATGATGGGTAAAGTCACTGAAGTTCTTGGTGAGAACATGGCGCCGGGTATGGAAACGCAAATTGCGATCCGTACTCACCAGATCCCACAAGAGTGGCCTGAAGCGGTAGATAAGCAAATCGAAAACCTTGGTGAGCATGTTCCTGAGGAAGCAAAAGAAGGACGTGTTGATCTGCGTAAACTGCCATTAGTTACCATTGATGGTGAAGATGCACGTGACTTCGATGATGCCGTTTACTGTGAAGCGAAGAAAGGCGGAGGCTGGCGCCTATGGGTAGCGATTGCTGACGTAAGTTACTACGTTCGCCCTGATACAGCGCTAGACAAAGAAGCGATTAACCGTGGTAACTCGGTATACTTCCCGTCACAAGTGGTGCCAATGCTGCCAGAAGTCCTTTCTAACGGCTTATGTTCACTGAACCCTCAAGTCGACCGTTTATGTATGGTGTGTGAGATGACTATCTCAGACAAAGGTAAACTGTCGGGCTACAAGCACTACGAAGCAGTAATGAATTCTCATGCTCGTCTTACTTACAATAAAGTAGGCGCAATCTTAGATGGCAATGAAGAACTTCGCGAGCGTTACGAGCCAGAAGTACCGCATCTTGAAGAACTGCATAAGATGTACAAAGTACTTAAGAAAACGCGTGATGAGCGTGGTGCGATTGAGTTTGAAACGGTCGAAACGAAATTCATCTTCAATGCGGATCGTAAGATCGACCGTATTGAACCAGTAATCCGTAACGATGCACACAAGATCATCGAAGAATGTATGATTCTTGCGAACATCGCATCGGCATCTTACGTAGAAAAAGCGAAAGAGCCTGCTCTGTACCGTGTTCACGATACTCCGGGCGAAGAGCGCTTAATGGGCTTCAAGAGCTTCTTAAGTGAATTAGGTTTAACACTGGAAGGTGGCCTGTCGCCATCTCCAGTAGACTACGCACAACTGATGCAACAGATTAACGAGCGTGAAGATCGTGAGTTAATCCAAACTATGCTGCTGCGTTCAATGAAGCAAGCGGTATATAACGCGGATAACGCGGGTCACTTTGGTTTAGCACTTAAACGCTACGCTCACTTTACCTCGCCGATTCGTCGTTACCCTGACTTGTTATTGCACCGTGCGATTAAGTACCTTATTGCGAAAGAAGGTGGGCGTAACAGCGAACGTTGGACGCCTACCGGTGGTTACCACTACACGTTCGATGATATGGACTTCTACGGTGAGCAGTGTTCAATGACTGAGCGTCGTGCTGATGACGCAACGCGTGAAGTAAACGACTGGTTGAAGTGTGAATACATGCAAGACCATGTCGGTGAAGTGATGGATGGCGTGATTGCCAACGTGACTGGCTTCGGTTTCTTTGTGCGTCTAACTGAACTGCACATCGATGGTTTAGTACATATCTCAGCGCTAGCGAATGATTACTACCAATTCGATGCTGTTGGTCAGCGTTTAGTCGGTGAAAGCTCAGGTAATATCTATCGCTTGGGTGATTCGGTTAAAGTGAAAGTTTCTGCCGTTAATTTAGAAACTCGTCAAATCGACTTCGATCTAGAAGACACCGATCGTCAGCCACGCGGCAAAGGTAAAACAGCCAAGAAGCGTGCTGCAGAAGCGATGAAAAAGGCGAAAAGTAAGAAGCGTTCAGCGGTGAAGAGCAATCAGCCAGGCGTTTCTGCGAAACCTTTAGTTGAACCGACTAAGCGACCAGATGGCAGTAGCGAAAGTTCAACTAAGAAAAAGTCGTCGAATAAAACCGGTGCGGCTAAGGCGCGAGCTAAGAAAAAGCGTACAGCAAGCCGTAAGCCAAAGGCTGACAAGTCTTAAAGCTTTTTGGGTTACAAGGGTTAGCCTTTAACTGATTAAATGCGAGAGTATCAGGCGGAAGATGCATGCTCTCGAAATAAACAATACAGAGATGGATGCATCGGGTTTGATGTCGTTCATCTCTGAGCAATAAGAGTAATTTGAGACAATGAGTAACGAATTTATTTACGGTATTCACGCGGTGAAAGCCGTACTAGAAAAAGATCCTGCGCGCTTTATCGAAGCTTATGTATTGAAGGGCCGCCAAGACGAGCGTCTTCTTCCATTACTGAACCAACTGCAGCAGTTTGGTGTGTCGATTCAACAGATGGGTCGTAAGCCGCTTGATGAAAAATCACAAGGCGCGAATCACCAAGGCATTATCGCTAAGGTGAAACCTGCTAAGCAGCTTAATGAAACTCACCTAGACGACATCCTAGCGCAGCACGAACAACCGTTACTGTTGGTTCTAGATGGTGTAACAGATCCGCACAACCTAGGCGCTTGTCTGCGTAACGCAGATGCGGCGGGTGTTGCTGCGGTTATCGTACCGAAAGACCGTTCTTCGCCTTTAACGGCAACGGTTAGCAAGGTAGCGTGTGGTGCGGCTGAAACGGTTCCTCTAGTACGTGTAACTAACCTTGCTCGTACTATGCGTGCATTGCAAGAACAAGGCGTATGGTTCGTAGGTACAGCCGGCGAAGCAACGCATGATATCTACCAAGCGAAACTAACAGGCCCACTTGCAGTTGTGATGGGAGCCGAAGGTGACGGTATGCGTCGTTTAACTCGTGAAACTTGTGATGATCTGATTAAGATTCCAATGGCAGGTAGCGTATCGAGCTTAAATGTTTCTGTGGCGTCGGGTATTTGCCTGTTCGAAGCGGTAAGACAGCGTTTAGCTCAGTAATGCGTTAACGCTGCTTTAAGTCTATGAATTTATTAGCGCTCACCACTTACTGGTGGGCGTTTCTTTTTAGGCTGTTATAGCAAAATCCATCGGTTTGTCGGATGGCTAGATGGCGACAGAAAAACTGTTTCATTATTCACCAAATAGCGCTTGCCAATACCGGGTTCTTTCTATAACATTTGCCGTCCTTAAAACTCGGTCATTTATCTTTAGTTCCTTGCTTCCTCTGGACGACCGGGCCACTCGTGGAAGCTAATAATCCGTAAGGAGCAACCAAATGCGTCATTACGAAATCGTATTCATGGTTCACCCTGATCAAAGCGAGCAAGTTGCTGGCATGATCGAGCGTTACACTGGTTCTATCACTGAAGCTGGCGGTACTATCCACCGTCTAGAAGACTGGGGTCGTCGTCAAATGGCTTACCCAATCAACAAGCTTCACAAAGCTCACTACGTTCTTATGAACGTTGAAGCTGGTCAAGAAGTGATTGACGAGCTAGAAACTGCTTTCCGTTTCAACGATGCAGTTCTACGTAACATGATCATGCGCACTAAAGGCGCTGTGACTGAGCAATCTATTATGCTTAAGCAAAAAGAAGAGCGTGCAGAGCGTGCTCCTCGTCGCGAAGAGCGTACAGAAGCTAAACCAGAAGCAGCTGCTGAGTAATTCTTTTTTGGCTTAATGCCTTAAAAAATTCTCAACTTGTTTAAGGTCATTGATAGTTATTTCGATAATTGTGAAAGACCGCTTTACTAAATTTAAGATCAGGAGATAGCCCATGGCTCGTTTCTTCCGTCGTCGTAAATTCTGCCGTTTCACTGCAGAAGGCGTACAAGAGATTGACTACAAAGACGTAGCAACTCTTAAAAACTACATCACTGAAGCTGGTAAAATCGTACCTAGCCGTATCACTGGTACAAGCGCTAAGTACCAGCGTCAACTAGCTCGCGCTATCAAGCGTTCTCGTTACCTAGCTCTACTACCGTACACTGACAAGCATCAGTAATCGGTAATAGTTAATAATAGTTTAAGAGGACTAAGATAATGCAAGTTATTCTACTTGATAAGATCGGTAACCTAGGTGGCCTTGGCGACCAAGTAAACGTTAAATCTGGTTACGCTCGTAACTTCCTTATCCCACAGGGTAAAGCAGTTATGGCAACTAAAGACAACGTTGCTATGTTCGAAACTCGTCGTGCTGAACTAGAAGCTAAAGTTGCTGAGCAACTAGCTGCTGCTGAAGCTCGTGCAGAGAGCGTTAACACTCTAGAAGGCGTTACAATCGCTTCTAAAGCTGGTGACGAAGGTAAACTATTCGGTTCTATCGGTACTCGTGACATCGCTGACGCTATTACAGCGGCAGGTGTTGCAGTAGCTAAGAGCGAAGTACGCCTACCTGAAGGCGCTCTACGTAACATCGGCGAATTCGAAGTAAGCATCCAACTTCACTCTGAAGTTTTTGCTACTGCGAAAATCGCTATCGTTGCAGCTGAGTAATTTCAGTACCAAGACGAATTCTTTCTTTTGAAAGCTTTAAACACCAGCTTCGGCTGGTGTTTTTTTATGTCTGGAATATAGGAAAAGGTAAGAGAGGGTTACATTAGGTTAAAAGTCTACTATGATCCAAAAGCTCTGATGGCTGAACAACCAGCCATGGAATTAGAATTGAAAGAGTAGGTTAATCGACAGCACAGAGTCTTCTTTGCTTAATCCTTCAGGAACTTTGTCGTGGTATTGACGAGAGTGAGCGATCTTCAGCGCGATATTGTCAGTGATATCATTGATGGCTTCTAATTCGGTATCAAACTTAAGGTTGCTGTGACCAGACACTAACGTCACGTCCGCTTTAAACTGCAAGTTCTTCAACACCTGCCATGATGTATTCACATTGCCACGGAAAATCGCTTCTTCAACAATTTCAGGAAAGATGATGTCATCGTCGTCTAGTTCATCGAGATTCGGTTCTTGATAACGAAAACCCGGCCCGACTTCCACTTCCAAAACAAACTCTTCGGTATTCGAAAACTGATAACCCAGACCACTCGAAACGGTATAGTCCTTAAAGTAAGCACTGTATCGTGAATCAACACCTTTGAAGCTGCCGTAAAGGTAGGTTTTAGGACTTAACTTGTAGTCACTCTGAGCCGAGTAAGTCGATTGCCTTTTATCTTCCTCACCATCTTTATAGAGATTGTAGTATTTCCATTCGCCACTGGTTCTATGACGACCAGCTGTATACTCACCGTTCAGGCGTGCGTTAAGCGATCGTGAATCCGAATTACCAGTATGCGACTGATATCCAAATTCGACCTCAGTCTTTAGTGGGTTAGGCAGCTCTGTATCAGCCGTATCACTTGGTGCGATATCCAACTCTTTTTCTTCAGGTGTCGGTGCAACGACGATCGGCTCAGCTGTAGTTTCTGGTACTACTATAGAGTCGAGAATAGAATCAACAGAGGCTTTAGTATCATCAGCTAAGGCCAACGGAGTGCTCAGGAGACCGATGCTTAGAAGACTAGAGCTCAGAAGACCAGTGCTCAGAGCCAATAATTTGGACACGCATACCCCAGTTATACAGTGAATGAATGGAAGGATCGTAATGCTACCCTTGGTTAATTCCGTCAGCAATAAGTAAATTCTTTCTGAAGAATAAAACAAACTCATAGGATCGGATTACAAATGGATGTTCTTGGGTATAATGAACGATCATTATTAGTTATTGAGTGTAGTCATAGTGGATACCAAAAGTCAGAAATCAGCCAACGATCAGGTGGACGCCATCAAGGTCCCGCCACATTCATTAGAAGCTGAGCAATCTGTTATTGGCGGTTTGTTATTGGATAACGAACGCTGGGATACAGTTGCCGAAAAGGTTGTGGCCAAAGACTTTTATAGTCGTCCTCACCGTCTGATCTTTGAAGCGGTAAAAGATATCCTTGAAGAAAGTTCTCCTTTGGATCTTATTACACTCTCTGAACATCTAGAGCTGCGTGAGCAACTTGAAGAAGTGGGTGGCTTTGCTTACCTTGCTGACCTAGCTAAAAATACCCCAAGTGCGGCGAACATTAACGCTTACGCGGATATCGTGGCACAACGTGCGTTGGTACGTAGTCTGATTGGTGTTGCGAATGAGATTGCTGATTCTGGTTACGATCCTCAAGGTCGTACATCGGAAGAGCTTGTTGATCTGGCTGAGAGTAAGGTCTTTGCGATTGCAGAAGGTCGAGCAAGTGAAAACGAAGGTCCACAAAACGTTGATAGTATTCTAGAGAAGACTCTGGAACGAATCGAGATCCTATATAAAACACCACAAGATGGTGTGACTGGTGTCGATACTGGCTTTAACGACCTCAATAAGAAAACAGCAGGCCTACAAGGTTCTGACTTAATTATTGTCGCCGCTCGTCCATCGATGGGTAAAACCACGTTTGCGATGAACTTGTGTGAAAACGCGGCGATGAAGCAAGATAAGCCAGTGTTAATCTTCTCGTTAGAGATGCCAGCTGAACAGCTAATGATGCGTATGCTTGCGTCACTTTCTCGCGTAGACCAAACCAAGATTCGTACCGGTCAATTGGACGATGAAGATTGGGCTCGTATCTCGTCGAGTATGGGTATTCTGATGGATAAGAAGAATATGTATATCGATGACAGCTCGGGTCTGACACCAACAGAAGTACGTTCTCGTGCTCGACGTATTGCTCGTGAGCATGATGGTATTTCCATGATCATGATAGATTACCTTCAATTAATGCGTGTACCTTCGTTATCTGATAACCGTACTCTTGAAATCGCCGAGATTTCTCGCTCATTGAAAGCGCTCGCAAAAGAGCTCAACGTTCCGGTTGTTGCACTTTCTCAGCTTAACCGTTCCCTAGAGCAACGTGCTGATAAGCGTCCAGTAAACTCGGATTTGCGTGAATCAGGTTCGATTGAGCAAGATGCCGATTTGATCATGTTCATCTATCGTGATGAGGTTTATAACCCAGACAGTTCATTGAAAGGCATCGCTGAGATTATCCTGGGTAAGCAGCGTAACGGCCCGATCGGTTCGGTTCGTCTGACATTCCAAGGGCAACACTCCCGATTTGATAACTATGCAGGCCCTGCATTTGATGATGAGTAATCGCTAATGACTTACATGAAAGCGGCGACGGCGAGCATTGACTTAAACGCGCTCGAACATAACCTGAACCAGATAAAGTCGAAAGCGCCTCAGTGCAAGGTAATGTCCGTTGTGAAAGCGAATGGCTACGGACACGGCTTACTGCATATCGCTAAGCATTCAAAAAGTTCTGATGCTTTTGGTGTGGCGCGTATTGAAGAAGCATTACAACTTCGTGCTGGTGGCATAGTTAAACCTATTTTGTTGCTGGAAGGCTTTTACTCTTCGGGTGACTTACCCATTCTAGTAACCAATAACATTCAAACCGTGGTGCATTGTGAAGAGCAATTAAGCGCGCTAGAGAATGCCGATTTGGAAACACCTGTTGTGGTATGGTTAAAAGTCGACAGTGGTATGCATCGTTTAGGTGTTCGTCCTGAGCAATACCAGAACTTTGTTGAGCGTTTGCATCAATGCCCAAATGTGGCAAAGCCATTGCGCTACATGAGCCATTTTGGATGTGCTGACGAGTTAGATAGAAGCACAACAGTTGAGCAGACTGAGCTTTTCTTATCTCTTACCGACGGTTGTGAAGGGGAGCGTTCACTTGCGGCCTCTGCAGGTCTATTAGCTTGGCCTGATAGTCATCTTGATTGGGTTCGCCCCGGAATCATCTCTTATGGTGTTTCTCCGTTTGTTGATAAATCAGCGCAAGAGCTGGGCTTTTTGCCGGTGATGACTCTGACTTCACACTTAATTGCGGTTCGTGATGTGAAGGCTGGTGAGAGTGTAGGTTATGGTGGTAACTGGACCAGTGAGCGTGATACCAAGGTTGGTGTTATCGCAATTGGTTACGGCGATGGTTATCCTCGCACTGCACCTAACGGCACCCCAGTATTCGTTAATGGTAGAAAAGTACCAATCGCAGGGCGTGTCTCCATGGATATGCTAACGGTTGACCTTGGTCCTGATGCTACGGATAAAGTGAGTGACGAAGCGACGCTTTGGGGTAAAGACTTACCCTCAGAAGAAGTGGCTGAACATATCGGCACTATCGCTTACGAACTCGTGACTAAACTGACGTCTCGCGTGGCGATGGAATACGTAAAATAGATATGTTCAAGCGAACTTCTCGATACTGGTTAATGTCTGCAATGGCAGTAACTGGTGTCAGCTTTTCTTCTTCTGTTCTAAGTAAAGAAAAAGACTCCGCTTTTGTTCCTTTCTATTTCAGTACTGAAACCATGGGCAATACCTTTGGGGTTGCTGGTGTCGCAAAGGGCGTTTGGCAACCTCAAGCGGCTCTGTTTGGTATGGCTTTGTATTCAGACAAAGACAGCTATGTCGGTTTTCTATCGGCCTTTAATTATGCCTTGTCTGAGAATATCTTGTTTAGTACTCAGATGTACCAAGCGCGCTTCAACGACAATCCTTATTATATTGGCTCTCAAGGCGATAACGATTCATCTATCGATGACAAAACTATAGTTGATGGCTTAGAGCAGAATTATCAGTTTGAATTTAAGTATCTGCTGCCTTGGGGCAATGTTGCAGAGCATGGCTTACTCGGCGCGTTTCAACCAATCAAAGAGGTCAGTTTTGCTTCGCCAGTCGAATCGGGTGTCAGTTCGATTTTATTTACGCCTTTTTATACTGCTCGTGAGCTAGAAGGTTTAAATAATACTGAAGAGGCGACCGGTTTTAGTTTGGCGTTCGATTGGGATAATCGTGATAGCACACGTAACCCAACCAAAGGATCTCATACCAACCTTGAGTTCACTACGGGCGCTGAAAGTTGGTCTAACGACGATTTGTGGCTGAAATGGACTTTTCAAAACAGTCAGTACTTCGCTTTAGGTCCTCTAGGAGACTTGTTCGACCAACAAGTTGTGGCACTCGATTTCTATACTGCTGATACACCAACCTGGGATAACTGTTCTGGGCAGGATTGTGCTCGTCCACCGGAAACAGAACAAGCTCGATTGGGTGGTTTGTATCGTTTACGTGGTTATACCGGAGGTCGATATCATGGGCGATCTGCTGTTCACTATTCTGCAGAGTATCGAGTGCTCCCAGATTGGCAGCCACTCGGTGATATTCCGCTGATCAACTACTACGACCTGCCTTGGTGGCAATGGGTTGCATTCGCCGAAGTAGGGCGTGTGGCTGATGAGTACGATATCAAAGAATTGCACACCGATATGAAATGGAGCTTAGGCGGCGCGGTTCGTTTTCAAGTGGAAGGCATTGTTGTTCGTGCCGAATTAGCGCGAGGCGGTGATGAAGGGACCTTTAGGGTTATGATAAACCAGCCCTTCTAAAGCTTTCGGCTTACAGTAGGCCAAATACTATCTTGATAAGAGCGGTCGTGGAAACACACCACTCTTTTTGTATTAAAAAGGCACTGTTTTTATTAATAAAATCTTGCTTTCAAATAGTCTACTCACCTTGAATAGTCGCAATCACTGTGCGGCTGCCACCACAATCACGGTGTTCACCCAAGTATATTCCCTGCCATGTTCCCAAAGCTAAACGACCGTTGGTTATCGGAATTGTCACACTGGTGCCAAGTGTCGATGCTTTAATATGAGCAGGCATGTCATCATCACCTTCATAGGTGTGTCTGTAATAAGCGGCTCGCTCGGGTACGAACTTATTGAAGTGTGATTCCATGTCGCGGCGAACCGTCGGATCGGCGTTCTCATTGAGTGTGAGGCTGGCAGAAGTATGTTGAAGAAAAAGATGTAATAAACCAACAGATAGAGAATTGATATCGTTTATCTGTTGTTCAATTTCATCAGTAATGAGATGAAATCACGCTTTCTTGCATTTAGCAAAATCGGCGTAAACCATCGCCCGATGAGGGCGGTGATATAAGCCGAAGGTGCGATAGCACTTTAAGATAGACAGACTCAATCCGCCCTGTATATACTGTGTATTAATACAGTTGAGAGTTTTTGATGTTAAGAGCAACCAAAGTACGCGTTTACCCAACAGAAGATCAGGCTGAGTTTTTAATAGCTCAGTTTGGTGCTGTGCGTTTTGCGTATAACAAAGCTCTGCATCTCAAATCTCATATGTACCGCAAGCATGGTGCTACATTGAATCCCAAAAAGGATATTAAGCCACTGCTCGCGGTTGCCAAGAAGTCACGAAAATACCAATGGCTTAAACAATATGATTCAATTGCCTTGCAGCAATCAGTCATCAACCTACACACGGCTTTTGATAACTTCTTCAATCCCAAGTTAAGAGCTAAATACCCAAACTTTAAACGCAGACATGGCAAGCAATCCAGCTACCATTGTGTTGGTGTTAAGGTTCTTGATGGTGCTATTAAACTACCCAAGATGAAGCCAGTTAAAGCCAACATCCATCGTGGGATTATTGGTAAGGTTAAAAGTATCACTCTCAGTTTGAGTAAAACAGGTAAGTTTTATGCGTCCATCCTTGTGGATGATGGCCTTGAAGCTCCTACTTTGATTCACTCAATCGATAAAGTTACTGGTATTGATTTGGGATTGTCACACTTTGCAATTCAGTCGAACGGCAAGAAAGAGGCTAACCCACGATTTGTAAAGCGTGCTGAGAAGAATCTCAGACGTAAACAGAAACAGTTTTCACGCAAGGTCAAAGGTAGCGCAAACAGAGCTAAAGCTCGCTTGCGTGTCGCAAAGTGCCACGAAAAAACAGCGAACGCTCGCGCTGATTTCCAACATAAACTATCTCGAACACTCGTAGACAAAAACCACGCTGTGATTGTAGAGACACTGAAATCAGCCAATATGATGAAAAACCGCAAACTAGCCAAACACATAGCCGATGCCTCATGGCATAGCTTTGTTGTTAAATTGGAGTATAAGTTGAAAGAGAAAGGCAAGCATCTTGTTAAACTCGATCAGTGGTACGCCAGCTCTAAAAGATGCCATTGTTGCGGTCATAAAATGGAAGAAATGCCGCTATCAGTTCGCAAATGGGATTGTCCCTCTTGTGGCGTTACAGATATAGATCGGGATCTAAATGCCGCTCTTAATATCCGTGATAAAGGCCTTCTAGAATTAAAGGCGGCTGGACAGTCGTTTCTGCTTATGGAAGCTGCGTAAGACTCGATACTATCGAGCATTGGCTAACGAAATAAGAAGCATCGCCCAACGGGCGGTGAGTAGTCACGTGTATAGTCTTCTGAATCCACATACGCCATCCTTTATAATGTGTTTGGAAAAAAAGTGGTTTAACGCTATCTTTTGAACTTGAATTTATCAGCTATCGCTCACATTTAATTATGTTAGAGCCTGAGTCAGCATCGATCTCTCTATCAGGAAATCGAATCCTGATTTATCTCAAGGTGGCGCTCTTCATATACGGCATAATACGTCGTGAAAAAAAATTACAAAGAATCTTTCAGTGGTGATGCGGTCTGGTCATCATAGAAAAATATAAACTTTCGCCTAATCGGGGGTTCTATTCATCACTTAGGTGACGTCTAGAATAAAACCTACAGTAATATCGGGATAGATACCATGTTGAAAAATATCAACCCAACGCAAACACAAGCGTGGAAAGCTCTAACTGCACATTTTGAGTCTGCTCAAGATATGGATATGAAAGAACTATTTGCTCAAGATGCAAAGCGTTTCGAGAGCTTTTCTACTCGTTTCGGTTCGGACATCTTAGTGGATTACTCTAAGAACCTTATCGACGCTGAAACGATGCAGCACCTATTTGCTCTTGCAAATGAGACTGAAGTTAAGTCTGCAATTGAAGCTATGTTTAGCGGTGATGCAATCAACAAGACTGAAGGTCGTTCAGTACTTCACACTGCTCTACGTAACCGTAGCGATAAGCCAGTAATGGTTGATGGCAAAGACGTAATGCCAGCAGTTAATGCAGTACTAGCAAAAATGGAACTGTTCACACACCGTATCGTTTCTGGTGAGTGGAAAGGTTACACAGGTAAAGAGATCACTGATGTTGTCAACATCGGTATCGGCGGTTCAGACCTTGGTCCATACATGGTGACTGAAGCACTAACGCCATACAAAACGCGTCTAAACATGCACTTTGTTTCGAACGTAGATGGCACTCACATTGTTGAGGCACTTAAGCCTCTGAATCCAGAAACAACGTTATTCTTAGTGGCATCTAAAACATTTACCACTCAAGAAACAATGACGAACGCGCACTCTGCACGTGATTGGTTCTTGGCTGAAGCCGGTGACAACGCGCACGTTGCTAAACACTTCGCTGCACTATCAACTAACGCAACTGCGGTCGCTGAGTTTGGTATTGATACTGACAACATGTTCGAATTCTGGGACTGGGTTGGTGGTCGTTACTCACTATGGTCTGCGATTGGTCTGTCTATCTCTCTTTCTATCGGCTTCGATAACTTCGTTGAGCTATTAGATGGTGCTCATGAGATGGATAACCACTTTGCTTCAACTGAATTTGAAAGCAACATTCCTGTTATCCTTGCGCTTATCGGCGTTTGGTACAATAACTTCCACGGCGCTGAGTCAGAAGCGATTCTACCTTACGATCAGTACATGCACCGTTTTGCGGCTTACTTCCAACAAGGCAACATGGAATCGAATGGTAAATTCGTTGACCGTGACGGTAACCCAGTAGAATACCAAACTGGTCCTATCATCTGGGGTGAACCAGGTACAAACGGTCAGCACGCTTTCTACCAACTGATTCACCAAGGCACTAAGCTGATCCCATCAGACTTTATTGCTCCTGCTATCAGCCACAACCCAGCATCTGATCACCACCAGAAGTTGATGTCTAATTTCTTTGCTCAAACTGAAGCGCTTGCTTTCGGTAAGACAAAAGAGATAGTAGAAGCTGAATTCCTAGCGGCAGGCAAAACAGCAGAAGAAGCAGCTGAACTTGCGCCTTTCAAAGTGTTTGAAGGTAACCGTCCAACGAACTCAATTCTTGTTAAGCAAATCACTCCTCGCTCTTTAGGTAACCTAATCGCGATGTACGAGCACAAGATTTTCGTTCAAGGCGTAATCTGGAACATCTTCAGCTTCGACCAATGGGGTGTAGAGCTTGGTAAGCAACTAGCAAACCAAATTCTTCCAGAGCTTGCTGACGATGCTCAAGTTACCTCTCACGACAGCTCAACAAACGGTCTAATCAATGCATTTAAAGCGCTTAAAGCTTAAGACTGTTTAAGTAACACCAAGTAATAACTGTAAACGCCAACCTTTCGGTTGGCGTTTTTTATGTCCGTTGATTTTACGGCAATAAAAAAGGCTGACGTATGTACGTCAGCCTTTTATTTTTTATTTACTCGATTGTCTCTATTCGAAACAGATCTCGATGAAGGCGTTACCCCACTGAGACGTGAAAGGCATGATGATAATAGCACCTTCACACTTATGACGAATGGTGTGGCCTTTGCCTGATACGACGATTGGCGTGGCCATGTCGAAATCAAAGCCGCTTTCTGCAAGAATACGTTTTGCACCACCAGTCACCATATTAGTGATTTCACCCACCATATCGGTCACTTCTTCGTTCAAGCCGTTTGGTCGTTCACCCAACATGTTTTCCATGATTTCAAGAGCGAGACCTTCATCGAAGGTGATCGACATTGAACCACGAGATTGTGTACCCACCATGCCAATTAGGCCGGATACATCACCACGAGCGATCTCATCTTTCTTAACTCTTGGTTTTTGTGGCTTTAATTCTAGAGAAGCCATCGTTTTTAATACGTTCATCAAAGAAGCTAAAAACGGGTTTACAAATTCAGCGCGCATAATGTTCTTCTATAATCTTATTCTTTCATATCGGAGGAGCAAGTTTGGCAAATGCCATGCGATTCAATGACTTGATTTGTCAATTGGAAACCGTGCTTCTCAGCGTTACTAGCGAGTAGAGTAACAAGCGCATCGTCTTGCAGTTCTACCACTGTGCCACATTTATCGCAGATCAGTAGTTGAGAGAAATGTTTATGGGCATTGCAAGAATAGCAGCATATAAAGCTATTGGTTGACTCAACTCGGTGAATGAAACCTTGTTCCAGCAAGAAATCCAAAGCGCGATAAACAGTAGGTGGCTTGGCTTGCGGTTCACTGACTTTCAACTGCTCTAATAATTCATAAGCACTGGAGGCTTTTTTATTAGAGAAAATGAGCTCAAACACTCGCTTTCTCTGAGGCGTTAATCTAACTCCTCGCGATGCGCATATCCCTTCAACTTGCTCTATTAATGTGTGGTCCAAATTTTTCACCATTCAATCGGACATCCCTATTCAAACCCTATTTCTATGTTACTACGTTTTGGGAGCCAATGATTTCTATTAAAGTCAGGTACAGAGCGTATTGTGACCTACGACTTTGAATAAGACAAGGTAACTCAAAATGACAGTGTGACTCAAGGCATAACTGATTAGTGAGGCTGAATTAGAGGTTTGGTGAATAGGTTTAAATAAAAAGTGTGAGGTAAAGTTCATATAGCACAAACTGGGCATAGCATTTACAATAGCCGACCTTGCTTTTGCTGGGTATTCCAGCATATTTTTTTGACTCGCTACCAGGGTACTTTACCATGACACATTCATGTAGATTGTCTGTCGCTCCAATGCTCGATTGGACTGACCGCCACTGTCGTTACTTTCACCGTTTGCTTTCTCAGCAGACTCTTCTGTACACGGAAATGGTAACAACAGGCGCGATCTTACATGGTAAGGGCGACTTTCTAGAATACAACGAGCAAGAACATCCTCTTGCGCTTCAACTCGGCGGTTCAAACCCGGTTGATCTTGCTGCTTGTGCCAAACTTGCTGGTGAGCGTGGTTACGATGAAGTAAACCTAAATGTAGGTTGTCCTTCAGATCGAGTTCAGAATGGTCGCTTTGGTGCGTGCTTAATGGCTGAACCTGAGCTGGTGGCAGATTGTGTGTCTGCGATGAAAGAAGTCACTGATATTCCAATTACCGTGAAAACACGTATTGGTATCGACGACCAAGACTCTTATGAGTTTTTAACTAAGTTTGTTTCGACGGTTTCTGAAAAAGGCGGCTGTGAGCAATTTACTATTCATGCTCGTAAAGCATGGTTGAGTGGTCTTAGCCCGAAAGAGAACCGAGAGATTCCACCGCTAGATTACGATCGTGCATACCAAATCAAGAAAGACTTCTCTGATCTTGTGATTGCAGTGAATGGTGGCGTTACTACTCTTGAACAAACTAAAGAGCACTTGCAACACCTTGATGGTGTGATGATCGGCCGTGAGGCTTACCATAGCCCGTTTATCTTGGCTGAAGTCGATCAGCAGATCTTTGGTTTAGACACGCCGATCAAGAAGCGCTCACAAGTGGTTGAAGAAATGTACCCGTACATTGAACGTGAGCTTTCAAATGGTGCAAGCTTAGGACACATCTCTCGTCATATGCTTGGTTTGTTCCAAAGCATGCCGGGCGCAAGACAATGGCGTCGCTACATCAGTGAAAACGCACATAAGAAAGGTGCAGGTATCGAAGTGATGCAGACAGCATTGGCTAAGATCCCTAAAGAGCTAAACGTATAACCTCCCTCGAGGTGAGAAGTTCGAGCTTAAAAGCCCAAGCTGAAAACCAAGCTTAAAAAGTTAAGCTTAAAAACCTAAGGCTAAATTCGCCACTAGAGGCTAAATTTGCCATTGATAGTTTCTTTAAAAGCCACGCATTTAGATGTGTGGCTTTTTATTTATCTGATAAGTAAGGGTTTTATTGATTTCACTAACTTGGTATGGAAGCTGCTATGTTAGATAGTAGGAAAGATAGGTCATTAACTCATTAGGGAGACCATTATGTTTGAATTAATCTTTGTTCTTATTTTCGTCGCAACTCTACTTGTCACTGGTATCACGTTTATGACGGTATTGGCTGCAACCGGAATCGCGTTAGCCGTTATGTTGGTCTTAGGTATGATGGGGGTTGTGTTTAAGTTGCTGCCTTGGTTAATTGTGATTGCATTGGGTATCTGGTTTTTCAAAAACTTTGTACACAGTTCTAACCAAAGACGTTACTAAGGTCATGGTGTCGTCAAATCTTTGATCGTCATCGGTTTATCGTTTGAGAATTTAAGATGTGTGATAGAATTTTCCTCAATAATCTATGAATGTGCATACAATTAGCACAACGATATGGAATTGGAGCTATCTCAAATGAATAAAATGCCATTAATTGCTTTAGTGGGAATGCTATCTTTAAGTTCGGCAGTGTCTGCTGAAGAAGAGTTTTCTTACACGGCTAAAGTCGGTGCCGATATGTGGTGGGGAAGTACAAAGCTAAACGAAGTTAGACAGAGCGATGATTCTAATTCTCCTTCGTTGTATTTCGCATTTGAGCATAATGCCCCAATGCTACCAAACGCTAGTTTTCGCTACACCTCTGTTGATGCGGATTCATTGGCCTTCGATAAGTACGATTACACCTTCTATTACACATTGTTAGATCATAAGCTAATGAACTTTGACGCGGGTGTGACATTTACTCAGTACTCGAACTCTAACTATATTGAACCAAAAGCTACTGATGCAAAAACATCAACCTTTGATGAGTCAACTTGGAGTTTCTACGGCAACGCAGAGATCAATGTTCCTGATACCAACTTCGATATCATTGGTACGATGGAGTTCGGTGATAGCAGTGGCATCAAGAGTACTGACTTGATGGCGGGTGTTCAGTACCGAATTCCTGTATCAGAATCTGAGATTGCCTTGCGTGGTGGTTACCGTGTTATCGATCTAGACTCGGATGAGTTTTTTAGCTCTGAACTAGGCAAGAGCTTTGTTATGTTTGACGGTTGGTTCGCAGGCGCTGAAGTGCGTTTTTAGGCTACTAAAGCTAATTTTAAAGAGCATCTAAAACGAATTTTAGGAACGCCACTTTGTTAAGTGGCGTTTTTTATATCTATTGGTTATATATCTTTCTGGAATTAGTTAGCACATTCGTCACTTTCGACCATCCTTACTACAGAGTTCTAATTAGCGTCTATTCTTATAAGGTCTATGTTGTGAGGTCAAAGCAAGGGATGGTGTATGACACTCAATGAATTAAGAAACTTATATAGAGAAAACTTGTTAGTTGAAGCGATCATAGAGCCCTCAATTCAAGAAGGGTCTTGGGTTGTGGAGTTTCGCCATATGGGAGGTGGCTTTGTTCTGCTCACAGATGTCCATGGTGAAGAGTGCCATTATGCAGATTTAGATCTGGCTTCTAAGTCGGCAATGGCGGTTGGCTTTCAGCAAGTGCGCATTGAAAATCAGTAAGTCAATTTATGGTTCAATCGGTTTTTACTTCCAAAAAGTTATAAAACATACTTTTCTATTCTTTCTTGTTATTAAAAGTAGTGGTTAATCTATCGTCACGCAATGATTAGGGATGTCGTGACCATGTCTTTAAATAAGAAAGAGTCTTCACAAAATAATAATGCACAGTCTGGGACTAATGAGCTACCTGGGCTAGCAGCACCACTTAATGACCAACAATTGGGTCATCTTCAACAATCGGTTTCTGAGTTATCTTCGCAACAACTGGCTTGGGTCAGTGGTTATCTTTGGGGTGTGAGTCAAGCTCAGCCTGTAGGTGCAGCCGCGCCAATCGCTCAAGCCGCCGCTGCAGTAGCCGCTAAACCTGCGGGTAAGTTAAGTATTATCTTCGCTTCTCAGACGGGTAATGCTAAAGGTGTTGCTGAATCGCTTGAGGCAGAAGCAAAGGCTTTAGGTATTGCTGTCGAGCTTTTTGACGCAAGTGACTATAAGGGCAAGAACTTAGCCAAAGAGACACACGTCATTTTCGTTGCTTCAACCAATGGCGAAGGTGAAGCCCCAGATAACGCTATTGAGTTACACGAGTTTCTACAATCGAAGAAAGCGCCGAAATTATCAAACCTACAATACGGTGTTATTGGTTTAGGTGATTCAAGTTATGAGTTCTTCTGCCAAACCGCGAAAGATTTCGATAACTTCTTAGCTAAGCTTGGTGCTAAATCGTTTGTTGATCGTCTTGATTGCGATGTTGATTACGAAGCATCGGCAACAGAGTGGCGTGCTAAAGCATTAGAGCAAGTAAAAGAGACACTATCGACAGGCACTGAAGCCGATGTCGTTCAATTACCAGTTGGTCAAGTGCCCGCGGGTCATTCGCAATACACCAAACAAAACCCATACACAGCCACATTACTGACGAGTCAAAAGATCACGGGTCGCGACTCTGGTAAAGATGTTCGTCATATCGAGATTGATCTTGATGAGTCAGGTATCACTTATCAACCTGGTGATGCGTTAGGTGTATGGTTTGAAAACAGTTCAGAACTTGCCAATCAGATCCTTTCTAAGGTTGGGTTATCTGGTATCGAAAGTGTCGATGTAGATGGTCAAAACTTATCTCTCCATAGTGCTCTAGTGAGTAAATTCGAGATTACGTCATCAAACCCTCAATTTGTAACTAAGTTTGCCGAGTTATCTGGCAGCAAAAAGTTAATCAAGCTGGTGGAAGATAAAGACAAGCTTCGTGAATATGCGGGTAATACTCAAATTGTCGATGTTTTAGCTGAAAAGAAAACCAAGCTATCAGCTGATGAGCTAATCGGTCTTCTACGTAAGTTAACGCCACGTCTTTATTCTATTGCATCAAGTCAAGCTGAAGTAGATGAAGAAGTTCACTTGACGGTTGGTCTGGTTGAATACCAAAAAGGTGATGAATCTCGTTTAGGTGGAGCGTCAAGTTTCTTAGCTCAACGCCTAGAAGAAGGTGGTGAAGTTAAGGTGTTTGTAGAGAACAACAATAACTTCAAACTGCCACAAGACGACAATACACCAATCATCATGGTTGGTCCTGGCACTGGTATTGCTCCATTCCGTAGTTTCGTTCAAGAGCGTGAAAACAATGACGCTCAAGGTAAGAGCTGGCTGTTCTTTGGTGACCGAACCTTTACTCAAGATTTCTTATATCAAGTTGAATGGCAGAAGTACCTTAAGTCTGGTGCGCTAACCAAGCTTGATGTGGCATTTAGTCGTGACCAAAAAGAAAAGGTTTATGTTCAAGATCGATTAATTGAACAGGCAGAGCAGGTTTGGCAATGGCTTCAAGAAGGCGCGTACTTCTATGTATGTGGCGATGCGACTCGAATGGCAAAAGATGTCCATGAAGCGTTAGTTACGATAGCGGAAAAATATGGCAATCAGAGCCGCGAACAAGCTGAACAATATATTAATGATTTACGTAAAGCGAAACGTTACCAAAGGGATGTGTACTAATGAGCAAGCAAGTAATAGAGCAAGAAGTGCTAGGTCAAGTACTGGGACCTTTGGCTGACAACGAGCGTTTAAAGCGTGAAAGTAAAAATCTTCGCGGTACGATTGAACAAGATCTTCAAGATAGAATTACGGGTGGCTTTACTGCTGATAACTTTCAGTTGATCCGCTTCCACGGTATGTATCAGCAAGATGATCGTGATATTCGTAACGAGCGTGCAAAGCAAAAACTAGAACCTTTGCATAATGTAATGCTACGTGCTCGTATGCCAGGTGGCATTATTACTCCTAAACAGTGGTTGGCGATTGATAAGTTTGCAGATGAAAGTACCTCTTATGGTTCTATCCGTCTTACAACCCGTCAAACTTTCCAGTTTCATGGTGTGTTGAAGCCGAACATTAAGTTAATGCACCAAACCCTAAACAATATCGGTATTGATTCCATTGCGACAGCGGGTGACGTAAACCGAAATGTTTTGTGTACGACAAACCCGGTTGAATCCGAGCTCCACCAAGAAGCTTATGAGTGGGCAAAAAAAATCAGTGAACATCTATTACCTAAGACTCGTGCTTACGCAGAAATTTGGTTAGATGGTGAAAAGCTAGAAACAACAGATGAAGAACCTATTCTAGGTAGTAACTACTTACCGCGTAAGTTCAAGACGACAGTTGTGATTCCTCCACAGAATGACGTGGACGTGCATGCGAATGATCTTAACTTTGTTGCGATTGCTGAAGACGGGAAGCTGGTGGGCTTCAACGTCTTAGTTGGCGGTGGTCTTGCAATGACGCACGGCGATACTTCTACTTACGCGCGCAAAGCTGACGATTTTGGTTTTGTGCCATTAGAAAAGACGTTAGATGTAGCGGCAGCTGTTGTGACTACACAGCGTGATTGGGGTAACCGTTCAAATCGTAAGAATGCCAAAACCAAATACACGCTAGATCGTGTTGGTATTGATGTCTTCAAAGCTGAAGTTGAAAAGCGTGCAGGTGTTGAATTCTCAGAAAGTCGTCCTTATGAGTTTACTGGCCGTGGTGATCGTATCGGTTGGGCGGAAGGTATTGATGGTAAGCACCACTTAGCACTGTTTATTGAAAACGGTCGTTTACTTGATTTTCCAGGTAAGGCTTTGAAAACGGGTGTTGCTGAAATTGCCAAAATACACAAAGGCGATTTCCGCATGACTGCAAACCAAAACCTAATTGTTGCGGGTGTCTCTACCAGTCAAAAAGCAAAGATTGAGAAACTCGCCCGTGAGTATGGTTTGATGGACGACGCCGTTTCTGAGCAGCGTAAAAACTCAATGGCGTGTGTAGCATTCCCAACATGTCCTTTAGCAATGGCTGAAGCTGAGCGCTTTCTTCCTGAGTTTGTCACGGATGTTGAAGACATTCTAAAGAAGCATGGATTACCAGAGGAAGATAACATCATCCTTCGTATCACGGGTTGTCCAAACGGTTGTGGTCGTGCAATGTTGGCTGAGCTAGGTCTAGTCGGTAAGGCTCCGGGCCGTTACAACATGCACTTAGGCGGCAACAAAGCTGGAACTCGTATTCCTAAGATGTATAAAGAGAACATCACATCAGCTCAGATTTTAGAAGAGATTGATTCGCTGGTGGGACGGTGGGCTACAGAACGTAACGACAATGAAGGGTTCGGCGATTTTACAATCCGAGCTGGCATCATCGAAGAGGTGATCATTTCAAAGAGGGATTTGCATGCATAATTCTGTCACTTCAAAACTGAAGTTAGCAGAGCTACTCGCATTGACTAAGACGGAGCAAATACTTCGTCTTGGACAAATTAATGCTGAGTTAGAACAGCTAACGGCATTAGAAAGAGTTAAGTGGGCTTTAGACAATTTAGAAGGGACACATGTGGTGTCTTCTAGTTTTGGAATCCAAGCGGCTTTGATGTTGCATTTAGTGACTCAGGCGAAACCAGATATTCCGGTTATTCTGACGGATACTGGATATTTGTTCCCTGAAACATATCGATTTATAGATGAGTTAAGTAAGAAGTTGACTCTGAACCTTCAAGTATTTCGCGCACAACAGAGCCCTAATTGGCAAGAAGCGCAATATGGCAAACTTTGGGAACAAGGAATAGAAGGGATAGAAAAGTACAACAAGCTTAATAAAGTTGAACCGATGAGAAGAGCGCTGGATGAGCTTGAGGCTGGAACATGGTTTTCTGGTTTAAGAAGAGAGCAATCTCAATCGCGCGCGAACCTACCAATTTTATCCATCCAAAATGGTGTGTTTAAATTCTTGCCGGTAATCGATTGGACGAATAAAGATGTTCACTATTACTTAGAAGAGCATAGTCTCAGTTATCACCCGCTTCGAGAACAGGGTTACCTTTCTATTGGTGATACACACACAACTAAGAAATGGGAACCGGGCATGACTGAAGAGGAAACCCGTTTCAATGGATTAAAACGAGAATGTGGCCTTCATGAGGATGATGGAGAGCAATATGGCTCTGGGATTTAAACTCATTGCTATTCGAAAAGCTGCCATAAGGCCAACACCTATCATTTAAGGTGTTTAGATCGCACAGTGTAGCGAGTCTTACTAAAACGAACGGTCCTACCTTTGGGCCGTTTTTGTTTTTCGGGCAAAATATAACGTTTCACTCGCTCTCTCATAGCTCGCAGCTTTTTGGGAATAGAACCTGGAGAAGCGATAGCACACCACATTAGCTCATCTTGAATATCTCGAAGTGCCATCGTAAAGCTTATCCTAAGTGGTGAGACTTCTGCCTCTTTTGCTATTCGGCTAATCTCCAGACGGATTAAGTTATACGCGATAAGGATACCCCATACCTCTTGCTTTACACCCTCTACAGATTGACTGCGGAGCAGAATTTCATCTTCAAGCATGTCATGCTTAATCTCGCCATAACTCTTCTCGATTTCCCACCTTTCGAAGTACACGTCTAATAATGATTTTAAACTGTATTTTCTATCTGTTAGAGAAGTCAGCAGCCCTTGTATATGATTGGGTTGTTGTTCACCATCATCGGGGTATAGAGCCAGCCTCGCTTTCCACGTTTCCGGGAGGCTCGGGTCTTGCTTTCTAGCTTGTGGAGAGACTTTCATCTCTACAATCAGATCTCGCCCATCATCATCGAGTTGCTCGATGGTTTCATACTTCACATTCGACTTTATGGGCGTCATCCAGTGACTTGTCCCATGCTCTCGTTGCCAGTTAAGCATAAGCTCTGCGCTCAGGTAGCAACGGTCAAAAATGGTCAATGAATTCGGGACAGCTGATGAAATTAAATCTTTTGCATAGCTAATTTCACCTTTAGAACTTTCCCCAAAAGCCACATCATGAATAAGTCGACTCCGTAGGGATGTGAGTGCGCACATTCGAACGATTGGATATTCAGTGTGCCTGTCTTTTCGGTAGTAAACATATTGATAATGCTCAGCTAAGCTTGGGTTATCGTGCGTTCTAAACTGTGTGCCATCAATTGAAAATAGGCTCAAACCATTCCATTTATCACCCGCATCTTCCGACTGTGTCCAGTGCTTTGCTGTGATTGAGAATAATGACTCTAAAGGTTTAGCGGTGAGGCGCTTTCTCGCCTGGGGAATCGCACTAGGTGCAATAGACTCACCCAATGAGTTAGACAATTTGAGGTCGAGTTTATCGAGTACATCGGTAATCGGTCTATCTCGATAGAGACCAATACCAACGACTAACCATACAACAAGTTCGGCAGGTAACTTTCTACGACGCATACTCGCTTTGTTCGTTTCAGATAAAGCTTGGTTTATCCAATCTAGCGGAAGGTCTTTTTGGAACAAAGAAAGAGATTCTGGATTAGCAAAATCGTCAACATCGATTAACCAGTGTGACAGCATAAAAAATACCCTTAAACAGAAGTGCTTAAGGGTATTGTCAACCATCTGCAGGATCGTTCAACTGATCAGGAAAATGCTTAAATGATCAGTGTTAGCCATAAGGCAGCTTTTTTAGTTTCTAGGAGATGAAATTAGAGAAATTGTGGATAAGTCTGTGGTTATTGTGTAGTTAGTTTGTAGTTAAAGTTGCAAGAATAAGGGTTTGGGTGTTTATTCGTCATGTAATCGTTATTTTTGCACTTTTCTTTAATAAACACTTGCCAATGTGAGGAACATCTCTATAATGCCGCCTCACTGACACAGTAGACGCCATAAGGCTTCAACGAAGAATGTTAGTAAGGCTACTAGCTTTGAGTGATTATTTACTCCTAATTTTAAAAAGTAGAAATTAATTCTCAAAAGTGTTTGACACTGAGAATTAAATCGCTAGAATGGCCGCCTCTTCCGAAGTGATGCAACTCACAACGAAGAGAAGCTCTTTAACAATTTAAACCTATCAATCTGTGTGGGCACTCGTTGATGAATATCAAAACGTTTTATCCTTTAGATAAAACAGTTACTTCGGTAACAAACTTGATTTCAATGAACTGAGTGACCAATACGTTTAACTATTTGTAGTTATTCGGCACAGTCAATTCATTACCATTCTGTTGGAATGGTAATAGCTTTAAAATTACACTCTTTATTTATAAAGAATAGTTTTGAAGTCAGTATTCGTTGAGTCACAAAATCTTAAATTGAAGAGTTTGATCATGGCTCAGATTGAACGCTGGCGGCAGGCCTAACACATGCAAGTCGAGCGGAAACGACACTAACAATCCTTCGGGTGCGTTAATGGGCGTCGAGCGGCGGACGGGTGAGTAATGCCTAGGAAATTGCCTTGATGTGGGGGATAACCATTGGAAACGATGGCTAATACCGCATGATGCCTACGGGCCAAAGAGGGGGACCTTCGGGCCTCTCGCGTCAAGATATGCCTAGGTGGGATTAGCTAGTTGGTGAGGTAATGGCTCACCAAGGCGACGATCCCTAGCTGGTCTGAGAGGATGATCAGCCACACTGGAACTGAGACACGGTCCAGACTCCTACGGGAGGCAGCAGTGGGGAATATTGCACAATGGGCGAAAGCCTGATGCAGCCATGCCGCGTGTATGAAGAAGGCCTTCGGGTTGTAAAGTACTTTCAGTTGTGAGGAAGGGTGTGTAGTTAATAGCTGCGCATCTTGACGTTAGCAACAGAAGAAGCACCGGCTAACTCCGTGCCAGCAGCCGCGGTAATACGGAGGGTGCGAGCGTTAATCGGAATTACTGGGCGTAAAGCGCATGCAGGTGGTTCATTAAGTCAGATGTGAAAGCCCGGGGCTCAACCTCGGAACTGCATTTGAAACTGGTGAACTAGAGTACTGTAGAGGGGGGTAGAATTTCAGGTGTAGCGGTGAAATGCGTAGAGATCTGAAGGAATACCAGTGGCGAAGGCGGCCCCCTGGACAGATACTGACACTCAGATGCGAAAGCGTGGGGAGCAAACAGGATTAGATACCCTGGTAGTCCACGCCGTAAACGATGTCTACTTGGAGGTTGTGGCCTTGAGCCGTGGCTTTCGGAGCTAACGCGTTAAGTAGACCGCCTGGGGAGTACGGTCGCAAGATTAAAACTCAAATGAATTGACGGGGGCCCGCACAAGCGGTGGAGCATGTGGTTTAATTCGATGCAACGCGAAGAACCTTACCTACTCTTGACATCCAGAGAAGCCAGCGGAGACGCAGGTGTGCCTTCGGGAGCTCTGAGACAGGTGCTGCATGGCTGTCGTCAGCTCGTGTTGTGAAATGTTGGGTTAAGTCCCGCAACGAGCGCAACCCTTATCCTTGTTTGCCAGCGAGTCATGTCGGGAACTCCAGGGAGACTGCCGGTGATAAACCGGAGGAAGGTGGGGACGACGTCAAGTCATCATGGCCCTTACGAGTAGGGCTACACACGTGCTACAATGGCGCATACAGAGGGCAGCAAGCTAGCGATAGTGAGCGAATCCCAAAAAGTGCGTCGTAGTCCGGATTGGAGTCTGCAACTCGACTCCATGAAGTCGGAATCGCTAGTAATCGTGAATCAGAATGTCACGGTGAATACGTTCCCGGGCCTTGTACACACCGCCCGTCACACCATGGGAGTGGGCTGCAAAAGAAGTGGGTAGTTTAACCTTTCGGGGAGGACGCTCACCACTTTGTGGTTCATGACTGGGGTGAAGTCGTAACAAGGTAGCCCTAGGGGAACCTGGGGCTGGATCACCTCCTTATACGAAGATACTTACGATGAGTGTCCACACAGATTGATATGTTTAAACAGTTAAGAGTAACCTATGTCCCGTTCGTCTAGAGGCCTAGGACACCGCCCTTTCACGGCGGTAACAGGGGTTCGACTCCCCTACGGGATACCATCTTTAAGCACATTTATTTAAGTGTTTTTAAAAATGGTTCATTTTATTGAATCAAGCTCTTTAACAATTTGGAAAGCTGACTGATTTGATTACTTACGAGTAATTCAATCAAATTTAAAAGTTCTCAATGTTTATCTTTCATTAGATAAACACAACAAACACATTCAAGTGTCTTGTATTCGAATCAATGTTTACATTGATTCACAATTGAGTCCGGCAAACAGTCATCAAGAATTAACCCTTCTTGATGACAACCAAAAACCTTGGTTAGTTGCCATACACTAAGACCCTTTCGGGTTGTATGGTTAAGTGACTAAGCGTACACGGTGGATGCCTTGGCAGTCAGAGGCGATGAAAGGCGTAATAACTTGCGATAAGCCCAGATTAGGTAGTAATAACCTTTTGAGTCTGGGATTCCTGAATGGGGAAACCCACGTGCATAAGCACGTATCCTGTTGTGAATACATAGCAACAGGAGGCAAACCGGGGGAACTGAAACATCTAAGTACCCCGAGGAAGAGAAATCAACCGAGATTCCGAAAGTAGCGGCGAGCGAAATTGGATTAGCCCTTAAGCTTTTAATGATGCAGGTGAAGAGTCTGGAAAGTCTCGCAACAAAGGGTGATAGCCCCGTAACCGACACATCATAATCAGTGAAAACGAGTAGGGCGGGACACGTGATATCCTGTCTGAATATGGGGGGACCATCCTCCAAGGCTAAATACTACTGACTGACCGATAGTGAACCAGTACCGTGAGGGAAAGGCGAAAAGAACCCCTGTGAGGGGAGTGAAATAGAACCTGAAACCGTGTACGTACAAGCAGTAGGAGCACCTTCGTGGTGTGACTGCGTACCTTTTGTATAATGGGTCAGCGACTTAATTTTAGTAGCAAGGTTAACCGTTTAGGGGAGCCGTAGGGAAACCGAGTCTTAACTGGGCGTACAGTTGCTAGGATTAGACCCGAAACCAGGTGATCTAGCCATGGGCAGGTTGAAGGTTGAGTAACATCAACTGGAGGACCGAACCGACTAATGTTGAAAAATTAGCGGATGACTTGTGGCTAGGGGTGAAAGGCCAATCAAACCTGGAGATAGCTGGTTCTCCCCGAAAGCTATTTAGGTAGCGCCTCGGACGAATACTACTGGGGGTAGAGCACTGTTAAGGCTAGGGGGTCATCCCGACTTACCAACCCTTTGCAAACTCCGAATACCAGTAAGTACTATCCGGGAGACACACGGCGGGTGCTAACGTCCGTCGTGGAGAGGGAAACAACCCAGACCGCCAGCTAAGGTCCCAAAGTATAGCTAAGTGGGAAACGATGTGGGAAGGCTCAGACAGCCAGGATGTTGGCTTAGAAGCAGCCATCATTTAAAGAAAGCGTAATAGCTCACTGGTCGAGTCGGCCTGCGCGGAAGATGTAACGGGGCTAAGCTATACACCGAAGCTGCGGCTACGTACCTTAGGGTATGTGGGGTAGGGGAGCGTTCTGTAAGCCGTTGAAGGTGGTCTGTAAGGGCTGCTGGAGGTATCAGAAGTGCGAATGCTGACATGAGTAACGATAAAGGGAGTGAAAAACTCCCTCGCCGGAAGACCAAGGGTTCCTGTCCAACGTTAATCGGGGCAGGGTAAGTCGACTCCTAAGGCGAGGCCGAAAGGCGTAGTCGATGGGAAACGGGTTAATATTCCCGTACTTCTTACAATTGCGATGGGGGGACGGAGAAGGCTAGGTGGGCCTGGCGACGGTTGTCCAGGTTCAAGTATGTAGGCGGGTGGTTTAGGTAAATCCGGACCGCTACTAACGCTGAGATACGATGTCGAGCTACTACGGTAGTGAAGTCATTGATGCCATGCTTCCAGGAAAAGCCTCTAAGCTTCAGATTGTAAGGAATCGTACCCCAAACCGACACAGGTGGTCGGGTAGAGAATACCAAGGCGCTTGAGAGAACTCGGGTGAAGGAACTAGGCAAAATGGTACCGTAACTTCGGGAGAAGGTACGCTCTTATCAGTGAAGTCCCTTGCGGATGGAGCAGACGAGAGTCGCAGATACCAGGTGGCTGCAACTGTTTATTAAAAACACAGCACTGTGCAAAATCGTAAGATGACGTATACGGTGTGACGCCTGCCCGGTGCCGGAAGGTTAATTGATGGGGTTAGACTTCGGTCGAAGCTCTTGATCGAAGCCCCGGTAAACGGCGGCCGTAACTATAACGGTCCTAAGGTAGCGAAATTCCTTGTCGGGTAAGTTCCGACCTGCACGAATGGCGTAATGATGGCCACGCTGTCTCCACCCGAGACTCAGTGAAATTGAAATCGCTGTGAAGATGCAGTGTACCCGCGGCTAGACGGAAAGACCCCGTGAACCTTTACTACAGCTTGGCACTGAACATTGAACCTACATGTGTAGGATAGGTGGGAGACTATGAAATTGCGTCGCTAGATGTGATGGAGTCGTCCTTGAAATACCACCCTTGTAGTTTTGATGTTCTAACGTTGGTCCCTGAATCGGGATTACGGACAGTGCCTGGTGGGTAGTTTGACTGGGGCGGTCTCCTCCCAAAGAGTAACGGAGGAGCACGAAGGTGGGCTAAACACGGTTGGACATCGTGTGGTTAGTGCAATGGCATAAGCCCGCTTGACTGCGAGAATGACAATTCGAGCAGGTGCGAAAGCAGGTCATAGTGATCCGGTGGTTCTGAATGGAAGGGCCATCGCTCAACGGATAAAAGGTACTCCGGGGATAACAGGCTGATACCGCCCAAGAGTTCATATCGACGGCGGTGTTTGGCACCTCGATGTCGGCTCATCACATCCTGGGGCTGAAGTCGGTCCCAAGGGTATGGCTGTTCGCCATTTAAAGTGGTACGCGAGCTGGGTTTAGAACGTCGTGAGACAGTTCGGTCCCTATCTGCCGTGGGCGTTGGAAAATTGAAAGGGGCTGCTCCTAGTACGAGAGGACCGGAGTGGACGAACCTCTGGTGTTCGGGTTGTCATGCCAATGGCATTGCCCGGTAGCTAAGTTCGGAATCGATAACCGCTGAAAGCATCTAAGCGGGAAGCGAGCCTTGAGATGAGTTTTCCCTGGCACTATAAGTGTCCTAAAGGGTTGTCGTAGACTACGACGTTGATAGGCAGGGTGTGTAAGTGCTGCGAGGCATTGAGCTAACCTGTACTAATTGCCCGTGAGGCTTAACCATACAACACCCAAGGGGTTTTGTGGACTCAATAGAAAGACAGACCTTGAATGCGTTTGAAGAGACATAACTTTTAGATTAGCTTTCCGAATTTTAAAATTTGCTTGGCGACCATAGCATTGTGGACCCACCTGATTCCATGCCGAACTCAGAAGTGAAACACAATAGCGCCGATGGTAGTGTGGGGCTTCCCCATGTGAGAGTAGGACATCGCCAGGCTTTAATTTCGACTTATCTCGAAAGAGATGAGTCAACATAGTTTTCTGAGTGAAAACTTAGAATATTATGTTGACTTTCAAAGTGGAAAGCGTATTATACGCGTCCTGCTTAAGTGCTAAGGCACTGAAAGCGTTCTCTTTTTAGAGAACAAGCTCTTTAACAATTTAAACCTATCAATCTGTGTGGGCACTCGTTGATGAATATCAAAACGTTTTATCCTTTTGGATAAAACAGTTACTTCGGTAACAAACTTGATTTCAATGAACTGAGTGACCAATACGAATAACTTCGGTTATTTGGCACAGTCAATTCATTACCATTCTGTTGGAATGGTAATAGCTTTAAAATTACACTCTTTATTTATAAAGAATAGTTTTGAAGTCAGTATTCGTTGAGTCACAAAATCTTAAATTGAAGAGTTTGATCATGGCTCAGATTGAACGCTGGCGGCAGGCCTAACACATGCAAGTCGAGCGGAAACGACACTAACAATCCTTCGGGTGCGTTAATGGGCGTCGAGCGGCGGACGGGTGAGTAATGCCTAGGAAATTGCCTTGATGTGGGGGATAACCATTGGAAACGATGGCTAATACCGCATGATGCCTACGGGCCAAAGAGGGGGACCTTCGGGCCTCTCGCGTCAAGATATGCCTAGGTGGGATTAGCTAGTTGGTGAGGTAATGGCTCACCAAGGCGACGATCCCTAGCTGGTCTGAGAGGATGATCAGCCACACTGGAACTGAGACACGGTCCAGACTCCTACGGGAGGCAGCAGTGGGGAATATTGCACAATGGGCGAAAGCCTGATGCAGCCATGCCGCGTGTATGAAGAAGGCCTTCGGGTTGTAAAGTACTTTCAGTTGTGAGGAAGGGTGTGTAGTTAATAGCTGCGCATCTTGACGTTAGCAACAGAAGAAGCACCGGCTAACTCCGTGCCAGCAGCCGCGGTAATACGGAGGGTGCGAGCGTTAATCGGAATTACTGGGCGTAAAGCGCATGCAGGTGGTTCATTAAGTCAGATGTGAAAGCCCGGGGCTCAACCTCGGAACTGCATTTGAAACTGGTGAACTAGAGTACTGTAGAGGGGGGTAGAATTTCAGGTGTAGCGGTGAAATGCGTAGAGATCTGAAGGAATACCAGTGGCGAAGGCGGCCCCCTGGACAGATACTGACACTCAGATGCGAAAGCGTGGGGAGCAAACAGGATTAGATACCCTGGTAGTCCACGCCGTAAACGATGTCTACTTGGAGGTTGTGGCCTTGAGCCGTGGCTTTCGGAGCTAACGCGTTAAGTAGACCGCCTGGGGAGTACGGTCGCAAGATTAAAACTCAAATGAATTGACGGGGGCCCGCACAAGCGGTGGAGCATGTGGTTTAATTCGATGCAACGCGAAGAACCTTACCTACTCTTGACATCCAGAGAAGCCAGCGGAGACGCAGGTGTGCCTTCGGGAGCTCTGAGACAGGTGCTGCATGGCTGTCGTCAGCTCGTGTTGTGAAATGTTGGGTTAAGTCCCGCAACGAGCGCAACCCTTATCCTTGTTTGCCAGCGAGTCATGTCGGGAACTCCAGGGAGACTGCCGGTGATAAACCGGAGGAAGGTGGGGACGACGTCAAGTCATCATGGCCCTTACGAGTAGGGCTACACACGTGCTACAATGGCGCATACAGAGGGCAGCAAGCTAGCGATAGTGAGCGAATCCCAAAAAGTGCGTCGTAGTCCGGATTGGAGTCTGCAACTCGACTCCATGAAGTCGGAATCGCTAGTAATCGTGAATCAGAATGTCACGGTGAATACGTTCCCGGGCCTTGTACACACCGCCCGTCACACCATGGGAGTGGGCTGCAAAAGAAGTGGGTAGTTTAACCTTTCGGGGAGGACGCTCACCACTTTGTGGTTCATGACTGGGGTGAAGTCGTAACAAGGTAGCCCTAGGGGAACCTGGGGCTGGATCACCTCCTTATACGAAGATACTTACGATGAGTGTCCACACAGATTGATGGTTTAGATTTAGTTAAAGTCAGAGCTTTAATTAATAACGTAAGTTATTGATTAAAGCTTTTTGCTTTATGCTCTTTAACAATTTGGAAAGCTGACTGATTGATTACTTACGAGTAATTCAATCAAATTTAAAAGTTCTCAATGTTTATCTTTCATTAGATAAACACAACAAACACATTCAAGTGTCTTGTATTCGAATCAATGTTTACATTGATTCACAATTGAGTCCGGCAAACAGTCATCAAGAATTAACCCTTCTTGATGACAACCAAAAACCTTGGTTAGTTGCCATACGCTAAGACCCTTTCGGGTTGTATGGTTAAGTGACTAAGCGTACACGGTGGATGCCTTGGCAGTCAGAGGCGATGAAAGGCGTAATAACTTGCGATAAGCCCAGATTAGGTAGTAATAACCTTTTGAGTCTGGGATTCCTGAATGGGGAAACCCACTTACATAAGTAAGTATCCTGTTGTGAATACATAGCAACAGGAGGCAAACCGGGGGAACTGAAACATCTAAGTACCCCGAGGAAGAGAAATCAACCGAGATTCCGAAAGTAGCGGCGAGCGAAATTGGATTAGCCCTTAAGCTTTTAATGATGCAGGTGAAGAGTCTGGAAAGTCTCGCAACAAAGGGTGATAGCCCCGTAACCGACACATCATAATCAGTGAAAACGAGTAGGGCGGGACACGTGATATCCTGTCTGAATATGGGGGGACCATCCTCCAAGGCTAAATACTACTGACTGACCGATAGTGAACCAGTACCGTGAGGGAAAGGCGAAAAGAACCCCTGTGAGGGGAGTGAAATAGAACCTGAAACCGTGTACGTACAAGCAGTAGGAGCACCTTCGTGGTGTGACTGCGTACCTTTTGTATAATGGGTCAGCGACTTAATTTTAGTAGCAAGGTTAACCGTTTAGGGGAGCCGTAGGGAAACCGAGTCTTAACTGGGCGTACAGTTGCTAGGATTAGACCCGAAACCAGGTGATCTAGCCATGGGCAGGTTGAAGGTTGAGTAACATCAACTGGAGGACCGAACCGACTAATGTTGAAAAATTAGCGGATGACTTGTGGCTAGGGGTGAAAGGCCAATCAAACCTGGAGATAGCTGGTTCTCCCCGAAAGCTATTTAGGTAGCGCCTCGGACGAATACTACTGGGGGTAGAGCACTGTTAAGGCTAGGGGGTCATCCCGACTTACCAACCCTTTGCAAACTCCGAATACCAGTAAGTACTATCCGGGAGACACACGGCGGGTGCTAACGTCCGTCGTGGAGAGGGAAACAACCCAGACCGCCAGCTAAGGTCCCAAAGTATAGCTAAGTGGGAAACGATGTGGGAAGGCTCAGACAGCCAGGATGTTGGCTTAGAAGCAGCCATCATTTAAAGAAAGCGTAATAGCTCACTGGTCGAGTCGGCCTGCGCGGAAGATGTAACGGGGCTAAGCTATACACCGAAGCTGCGGCTACGTACCTTAGGGTATGTGGGGTAGGGGAGCGTTCTGTAAGCCGTTGAAGGTGGTCTGTAAGGGCTGCTGGAGGTATCAGAAGTGCGAATGCTGACATGAGTAACGATAAAGGGAGTGAAAAACTCCCTCGCCGGAAGACCAAGGGTTCCTGTCCAACGTTAATCGGGGCAGGGTAAGTCGACTCCTAAGGCGAGGCCGAAAGGCGTAGTCGATGGGAAACGGGTTAATATTCCCGTACTTCTTACAATTGCGATGGGGGGACGGAGAAGGCTAGGTGGGCCTGGCGACGGTTGTCCAGGTTCAAGTATGTAGGCGGGTGGTTTAGGTAAATCCGGACCGCTACTAACGCTGAGATACGATGTCGAGCTACTACGGTAGTGAAGTCATTGATGCCATGCTTCCAGGAAAAGCCTCTAAGCTTCAGATTGTAAGGAATCGTACCCCAAACCGACACAGGTGGTCGGGTAGAGAATACCAAGGCGCTTGAGAGAACTCGGGTGAAGGAACTAGGCAAAATGGTACCGTAACTTCGGGAGAAGGTACGCTCTTATCAGTGAAGTCCCTTGCGGATGGAGCAGACGAGAGTCGCAGATACCAGGTGGCTGCAACTGTTTATTAAAAACACAGCACTGTGCAAAATCGTAAGATGACGTATACGGTGTGACGCCTGCCCGGTGCCGGAAGGTTAATTGATGGGGTTAGACTTCGGTCGAAGCTCTTGATCGAAGCCCCGGTAAACGGCGGCCGTAACTATAACGGTCCTAAGGTAGCGAAATTCCTTGTCGGGTAAGTTCCGACCTGCACGAATGGCGTAATGATGGCCACGCTGTCTCCACCCGAGACTCAGTGAAATTGAAATCGCTGTGAAGATGCAGTGTACCCGCGGCTAGACGGAAAGACCCCGTGAACCTTTACTACAGCTTGGCACTGAACATTGAACCTACATGTGTAGGATAGGTGGGAGACTATGAAATTGCGTCGCTAGATGTGATGGAGTCGTCCTTGAAATACCACCCTTGTAGTTTTGATGTTCTAACGTTGGTCCCTGAATCGGGATTACGGACAGTGCCTGGTGGGTAGTTTGACTGGGGCGGTCTCCTCCCAAAGAGTAACGGAGGAGCACGAAGGTGGGCTAAACACGGTTGGACATCGTGTGGTTAGTGCAATGGCATAAGCCCGCTTGACTGCGAGAATGACAATTCGAGCAGGTGCGAAAGCAGGTCATAGTGATCCGGTGGTTCTGAATGGAAGGGCCATCGCTCAACGGATAAAAGGTACTCCGGGGATAACAGGCTGATACCGCCCAAGAGTTCATATCGACGGCGGTGTTTGGCACCTCGATGTCGGCTCATCACATCCTGGGGCTGAAGTCGGTCCCAAGGGTATGGCTGTTCGCCATTTAAAGTGGTACGCGAGCTGGGTTTAGAACGTCGTGAGACAGTTCGGTCCCTATCTGCCGTGGGCGTTGGAAAATTGAAAGGGGCTGCTCCTAGTACGAGAGGACCGGAGTGGACGAACCTCTGGTGTTCGGGTTGTCATGCCAATGGCATTGCCCGGTAGCTAAGTTCGGAATCGATAACCGCTGAAAGCATCTAAGCGGGAAGCGAGCCTTGAGATGAGTTTTCCCTGGCACTATAAGTGTCCTAAAGGGTTGTCGTAGACTACGACGTTGATAGGCAGGGTGTGTAAGTGCTGCGAGGCATTGAGCTAACCTGTACTAATTGCCCGTGAGGCTTAACCATACAACACCCAAGGGGTTTTGTGGACTCAATAGAAAGACAGACCTTGAATGCGTTTGAAGAGACATAACTTTTAGATTAGCTTTCCGAATTTTAAAATTTGCTTGGCGACCATAGCATTGTGGACCCACCTGATTCCATGCCGAACTCAGAAGTGAAACACAATAGCGCCGATGGTAGTGTGGGGCTTCCCCATGTGAGAGTAGGACATCGCCAGGCTTTAATTTCGACTTTGTCTATTTAATAGACAAGTCACCATAGAGTTCTAAGTTTCTTAGTATTTTATGTTGACTTTCAAAGTGGAAAGCGTATTATATGCGTCCTGCTTAAGTGCTAAGGCACTGAAAGCGTTATCTTTTTAGAGAACAAGCTCTTTAACAATTTAAACCTATCAATCTGTGTGGGCACTCGTTGATGAATATCAAAACGTTATTACTTAGGTAATAACAGTTACTTCGGTAACAACATTGATTTCAATGAACTGAGTGACCAATACGTTTAACTACTTGTAGTTATTCGGCACAGTCAATTCATTACCATTCTGTTGGAATGGTAATAGCTTTAAAATTACACTCTTTATTTATAAAGAATAGTTTTGAAGTCAGTATTCGTTGAGTCACAAAATCTTAAATTGAAGAGTTTGATCATGGCTCAGATTGAACGCTGGCGGCAGGCCTAACACATGCAAGTCGAGCGGAAACGACACTAACAATCCTTCGGGTGCGTTAATGGGCGTCGAGCGGCGGACGGGTGAGTAATGCCTAGGAAATTGCCTTGATGTGGGGGATAACCATTGGAAACGATGGCTAATACCGCATAATGCCTACGGGCCAAAGAGGGGGACCTTCGGGCCTCTCGCGTCAAGATATGCCTAGGTGGGATTAGCTAGTTGGTGAGGTAATGGCTCACCAAGGCGACGATCCCTAGCTGGTCTGAGAGGATGATCAGCCACACTGGAACTGAGACACGGTCCAGACTCCTACGGGAGGCAGCAGTGGGGAATATTGCACAATGGGCGAAAGCCTGATGCAGCCATGCCGCGTGTATGAAGAAGGCCTTCGGGTTGTAAAGTACTTTCAGTTGTGAGGAAGGGTGTGTAGTTAATAGCTGCGCATCTTGACGTTAGCAACAGAAGAAGCACCGGCTAACTCCGTGCCAGCAGCCGCGGTAATACGGAGGGTGCGAGCGTTAATCGGAATTACTGGGCGTAAAGCGCATGCAGGTGGTTCATTAAGTCAGATGTGAAAGCCCGGGGCTCAACCTCGGAACTGCATTTGAAACTGGTGAACTAGAGTACTGTAGAGGGGGGTAGAATTTCAGGTGTAGCGGTGAAATGCGTAGAGATCTGAAGGAATACCAGTGGCGAAGGCGGCCCCCTGGACAGATACTGACACTCAGATGCGAAAGCGTGGGGAGCAAACAGGATTAGATACCCTGGTAGTCCACGCCGTAAACGATGTCTACTTGGAGGTTGTGGCCTTGAGCCGTGGCTTTCGGAGCTAACGCGTTAAGTAGACCGCCTGGGGAGTACGGTCGCAAGATTAAAACTCAAATGAATTGACGGGGGCCCGCACAAGCGGTGGAGCATGTGGTTTAATTCGATGCAACGCGAAGAACCTTACCTACTCTTGACATCCAGAGAAGCCAGCGGAGACGCAGGTGTGCCTTCGGGAGCTCTGAGACAGGTGCTGCATGGCTGTCGTCAGCTCGTGTTGTGAAATGTTGGGTTAAGTCCCGCAACGAGCGCAACCCTTATCCTTGTTTGCCAGCGAGTCATGTCGGGAACTCCAGGGAGACTGCCGGTGATAAACCGGAGGAAGGTGGGGACGACGTCAAGTCATCATGGCCCTTACGAGTAGGGCTACACACGTGCTACAATGGCGCATACAGAGGGCAGCAAGCTAGCGATAGTGAGCGAATCCCAAAAAGTGCGTCGTAGTCCGGATTGGAGTCTGCAACTCGACTCCATGAAGTCGGAATCGCTAGTAATCGTGAATCAGAATGTCACGGTGAATACGTTCCCGGGCCTTGTACACACCGCCCGTCACACCATGGGAGTGGGCTGCAAAAGAAGTGGGTAGTTTAACCTTTCGGGGAGGACGCTCACCACTTTGTGGTTCATGACTGGGGTGAAGTCGTAACAAGGTAGCCCTAGGGGAACCTGGGGCTGGATCACCTCCTTATACGAAGATACTTACGATGAGTGTCCACACAGATTGATTAGGTTTAGAAAAGTTAAGAGACGATATTGGGTCTGTAGCTCAGCTGGTTAGAGCGCTCGCCTGATAAGCGGGAGGTCGGTGGTTCAAGTCCACTCAGACCCACCAATATCGACCTAGATGGGGCTATAGCTCAGCTGGGAGAGCGCCTGCCTTGCACGCAGGAGGTCTGCGGTTCGATCCCGCATAGCTCCACCATCTTTAAGTATTCTCTTAAGAGAGTCTTTAAAAATGGTTCATTTTATTGAATCAAGCTCTTTAACAATTTGGAAAGCTGACTGATTGATTACTTACGAGTAATTCAATCAAATTTAAAAGTTCTCAATGTTTATCTTTCATTAGATAAACACAACAAACACATTCAAGTGTCTTGTATTCGAATCAATGTTTACATTGATTCACAATTGAGTCCGGCAAACAGTTATCAAGAATTAACCCTTCTTGATGACAACCAAAACCTTGGTTAGTTGCCATACGCTAAGACCCTTTCGGGTTGTATGGTTAAGTGACTAAGCGTACACGGTGGATGCCTTGGCAGTCAGAGGCGATGAAAGGCGTAATAACTTGCGATAAGCCCAGATTAGGTAGTAATAACCTTTTGAGTCTGGGATTCCTGAATGGGGAAACCCACTTACATAAGTAAGTATCCTGTTGTGAATACATAGCAACAGGAGGCAAACCGGGGGAACTGAAACATCTAAGTACCCCGAGGAAGAGAAATCAACCGAGATTCCGAAAGTAGCGGCGAGCGAAATTGGATTAGCCCTTAAGCTTTTAATGATGCAGGTGAAGAGTCTGGAAAGTCTCGCAACAAAGGGTGATAGCCCCGTAACCGACACATCATAATCAGTGAAAACGAGTAGGGCGGGACACGTGATATCCTGTCTGAATATGGGGGGACCATCCTCCAAGGCTAAATACTACTGACTGACCGATAGTGAACCAGTACCGTGAGGGAAAGGCGAAAAGAACCCCTGTGAGGGGAGTGAAATAGAACCTGAAACCGTGTACGTACAAGCAGTAGGAGCACCTTCGTGGTGTGACTGCGTACCTTTTGTATAATGGGTCAGCGACTTAATTTTAGTAGCAAGGTTAACCGTTTAGGGGAGCCGTAGGGAAACCGAGTCTTAACTGGGCGTACAGTTGCTAGGATTAGACCCGAAACCAGGTGATCTAGCCATGGGCAGGTTGAAGGTTGAGTAACATCAACTGGAGGACCGAACCGACTAATGTTGAAAAATTAGCGGATGACTTGTGGCTAGGGGTGAAAGGCCAATCAAACCTGGAGATAGCTGGTTCTCCCCGAAAGCTATTTAGGTAGCGCCTCGGACGAATACTACTGGGGGTAGAGCACTGTTAAGGCTAGGGGGTCATCCCGACTTACCAACCCTTTGCAAACTCCGAATACCAGTAAGTACTATCCGGGAGACACACGGCGGGTGCTAACGTCCGTCGTGGAGAGGGAAACAACCCAGACCGCCAGCTAAGGTCCCAAAGTATAGCTAAGTGGGAAACGATGTGGGAAGGCTCAGACAGCCAGGATGTTGGCTTAGAAGCAGCCATCATTTAAAGAAAGCGTAATAGCTCACTGGTCGAGTCGGCCTGCGCGGAAGATGTAACGGGGCTAAGCTATACACCGAAGCTGCGGCTACGTACCTTAGGGTATGTGGGGTAGGGGAGCGTTCTGTAAGCCGTTGAAGGTGGTCTGTAAGGGCTGCTGGAGGTATCAGAAGTGCGAATGCTGACATGAGTAACGATAAAGGGAGTGAAAAACTCCCTCGCCGGAAGACCAAGGGTTCCTGTCCAACGTTAATCGGGGCAGGGTAAGTCGACTCCTAAGGCGAGGCCGAAAGGCGTAGTCGATGGGAAACGGGTTAATATTCCCGTACTTCTTACAATTGCGATGGGGGGACGGAGAAGGCTAGGTGGGCCTGGCGACGGTTGTCCAGGTTCAAGTATGTAGGCGGGTGGTTTAGGTAAATCCGGACCGCTACTAACGCTGAGATACGATGTCGAGCTACTACGGTAGTGAAGTCATTGATGCCATGCTTCCAGGAAAAGCCTCTAAGCTTCAGATTGTAAGGAATCGTACCCCAAACCGACACAGGTGGTCGGGTAGAGAATACCAAGGCGCTTGAGAGAACTCGGGTGAAGGAACTAGGCAAAATGGTACCGTAACTTCGGGAGAAGGTACGCTCTTATCAGTGAAGTCCCTTGCGGATGGAGCAGACGAGAGTCGCAGATACCAGGTGGCTGCAACTGTTTATTAAAAACACAGCACTGTGCAAAATCGTAAGATGACGTATACGGTGTGACGCCTGCCCGGTGCCGGAAGGTTAATTGATGGGGTTAGACTTCGGTCGAAGCTCTTGATCGAAGCCCCGGTAAACGGCGGCCGTAACTATAACGGTCCTAAGGTAGCGAAATTCCTTGTCGGGTAAGTTCCGACCTGCACGAATGGCGTAATGATGGCCACGCTGTCTCCACCCGAGACTCAGTGAAATTGAAATCGCTGTGAAGATGCAGTGTACCCGCGGCTAGACGGAAAGACCCCGTGAACCTTTACTACAGCTTGGCACTGAACATTGAACCTACATGTGTAGGATAGGTGGGAGACTATGAAATTGCGTCGCTAGATGTGATGGAGTCGTCCTTGAAATACCACCCTTGTAGTTTTGATGTTCTAACGTTGGTCCCTGAATCGGGATTACGGACAGTGCCTGGTGGGTAGTTTGACTGGGGCGGTCTCCTCCCAAAGAGTAACGGAGGAGCACGAAGGTGGGCTAAACACGGTTGGACATCGTGTGGTTAGTGCAATGGCATAAGCCCGCTTGACTGCGAGAATGACAATTCGAGCAGGTGCGAAAGCAGGTCATAGTGATCCGGTGGTTCTGAATGGAAGGGCCATCGCTCAACGGATAAAAGGTACTCCGGGGATAACAGGCTGATACCGCCCAAGAGTTCATATCGACGGCGGTGTTTGGCACCTCGATGTCGGCTCATCACATCCTGGGGCTGAAGTCGGTCCCAAGGGTATGGCTGTTCGCCATTTAAAGTGGTACGCGAGCTGGGTTTAGAACGTCGTGAGACAGTTCGGTCCCTATCTGCCGTGGGCGTTGGAAAATTGAAAGGGGCTGCTCCTAGTACGAGAGGACCGGAGTGGACGAACCTCTGGTGTTCGGGTTGTCATGCCAATGGCATTGCCCGGTAGCTAAGTTCGGAATCGATAACCGCTGAAAGCATCTAAGCGGGAAGCGAGCCTTGAGATGAGTTTTCCCTGGCACTATAAGTGTCCTAAAGGGTTGTCGTAGACTACGACGTTGATAGGCAGGGTGTGTAAGTGCTGCGAGGCATTGAGCTAACCTGTACTAATTGCCCGTGAGGCTTAACCATACAACACCCAAGGGGTTTTGTGGACTCAATAGAAAGACAGACCTTGAATGCGTTTGAAGAGACATAACTTTTAGATTAGCTTTCCGAATTTTAAAATTTGCTTGGCGACCATAGCATTGTGGACCCACCTGATTCCATGCCGAACTCAGAAGTGAAACACAATAGCGCCGATGGTAGTGTGGGGCTTCCCCATGTGAGAGTAGGACATCGCCAGGCTTTAAATTAAATCTTTAGGTTGACCGACCTGGGGATATGAACACTCACTTAGTGAGTTGACCACTGCGGAGTGGTAGTTCAGTTGGTTAGAATACCGGCCTGTCACGCCGGGGGTCGCGGGTTCGAGTCCCGTCCACTCCGCCACTTATTCGATAACCTCGCCTAGTGCGAGGTTTTTTCGAATCTGAAGTAGTGAAAGTTTTAGGGGTGTAGCTCCAATTGGCAGAGCAGCGGATTCCAAATCCGCGTGTTGGGAGTTCGAATCTCTCCACCCCTGCCATATAAGAAGCCTCAGCAGAAATGCTGGGGCTTTTTTACGTCTGTTGCTTCTATGAAGCAATGTTGGGAGAACTAGGCGTCTCCCAAGGCTCGCTAGCCCGGTCGAATCTCCGGAGTGCCAGCTCAGTCGCCCCTTTCCATAGCTAGCGTATCCGGTAGAAATGCTATAGCCTTTTTCTTTTTGTTACTTTAGTTATTCCTATCCACTCGTACCTCTGGAAAGCTATTTGTTGTAACCTTCCGTTTTTAGACTTAGTTGAAAAATAGAGTCTTTCTGCTCAACACTCATTTAATACCGCAGCTTCCGATAATGGCTAAAGTTACTGCTGTTAGGCTCTTAGTCTCATTACTTTTGTTTCAAGATTAAATAGTAAACCCTATCCAATTTATACTTATACAACTGAAGACCGATTTGGTGGGGATGCCCAATAGTGCCAAAGGTGAACGAGTTCTTTGCATGACTTGTCCCTAGTAAGAACTAGAATAGAGCTAAGATCGTTGTTTCACGAGTCTTCTACATAGTTATTAAATTTCTTTTGCCTTCCTTGGGTCTCAGCTCGATCTAGAATTTAGTCCACATAGATGCTTTTGAGTGTGGAATATTTGACGTGTCCAATTTCTAGAGGATACAAAAAAGGCCACCTAAATTAGGCAGCCTAGTTTAATATTATGAGATGTTAATCTAGCTCTTTCTCTGCTTGCTTTGCTTTTTCGATCATAGGAGTAATTGTCGAGCCTTGTACTAAAATCGAGAATACAACTACCGCATAGGTCATAACGAGGATAACTTCTTTTACATCGATGAGCTTCTCTTCAATTACCCAAATGCCAGAAGGTATAGAAAGTGCCATAGCGAGAGCTAAGCCGCCACGTAAACCACCCCAAGTTAGAATTTTTATAGACCATGGGTTATAAGTTCTAAAGCGCTTAAACCCGATATAAGACAAGAAGACACTTAGGTAGCGAGCGCTTAGTACTAGAGGAACGGCGAACGCCATTAAGATCCAGTCTTCTTGGTGGAATTTGAATAGCAACATTGACATACCGATTAGTAAAAACAATACACCATTTAAAAACTCGTCTATTAGCTCCCAGAAATGGTCTAAGTGGTCTTCACTCTCTTTTGAGAATCCGATAAAGCGTGTCCAGTTACCAATCATGATACCTGATACCACCATTGCCAATGGTCCCGATACATGTAGAACTTCAGCAAAGGCATAACCAGCAGTTGGGATACCGATAGTTAATAGTAACTCCATCGAGTGGTCATCTGTATTGCTAATTAAGTAGTGGAATACGAGGCCTAAAGCAAAACCGTAGACAATTCCGCCAATCGCTTCTTGGACAAAAAGCATAGTTACACTGCAGACTGTTGGCGCTTCTGTACCAAATGCGATAGTAAATAGGGTTACGAAGATAACTAAACCAAAACCATCGTTAAATAGAGACTCTCCCTCGATTTGAGTAGAGATTCGTCTTGGCGCATCGAGTTTCTTTACGATGGCTAACACGGCAATTGGATCGGTCGGGGAGATTAGAGAGCCAAAGAGTAAGCAGTAAATTAGATCAAATTGAATACCGATGAACTGACAGAACCCATAGAGCACAAAACCAATAAAGAATGTTGAAAATAGCGTTGCCCCTAATGCGAGTACTGTTATTTCCCACTTTTGGTCTTTTAGGTTTGGTAATTTAATTCCCAACCCGCCTGCAAATAGTAAGAACCCTAATATCCCTTTTAGAAGGAAATCTTCAAAATTGATACTGGCAACGGTCTCTGAGGCAATGTCTGCCAATTGGAACCAATTATTTTGTCCCGCAATGATAATCAATAGAGATAGCATCATTGAACCAGCTGTGATGGCGATGGTTGTCTGCATCTTACCAATTTTGGTATTCACGAAAGCAATAAGCATGGCAGCAGCGGACAAGAAGCATAAGGTGTAATAGACCGACATTGGTATTCCAACATGTAACAAAGTATGAATATGAATTTTCGTTGTCTCATGCTCAAATAGCAAACATTTTTTTGTCATGACTCGGTAATCAATTTCCTTTTTTAGACGTCTAGACTCCTTTTTAATGTGTGATAGGATGGAGGGATAATTAAAGGAATGAGGTTGTACTGTGGGAAGTAATGTAAGGCAAAAGATTGAAGCTCTGTTGAAGCAACGAATTTTACTGATCGATGGTGGCATGGGCACTATGATTCAGGACTATAAATTGGAAGAGCAAGACTACCGCGGTGAACGTTTTGCTAATTGGCATAGTGACTTAAAGGGCAACAATGACCTTTTAGTTCTTACACAGCCCAAGCTTATCAAAGATATCCATACTGAATATTTGGAAGCTGGGGCTGATATCCTCGAAACCAATACCTTTAATGCAACAACCATTGCTATGGCCGACTATGATATGGAAAGCCTTAGCGAAGAAATTAACTTTGCTGCTGCCAAGCTAGCTCGTGAAGCTGCTGATGAGTGGACAGCAAAGACTCCGGATAAACCTCGCTTTGTGGCAGGGGTGTTAGGTCCAACAAACCGAACGTGTTCTATATCCCCAGATGTTAATGATCCAGGCTACCGTAATGTTAGCTTTGATGAGCTTGTTGAAGCTTACTCCGAATCGACACGAGCACTTATTAAAGGCGGCTCAGATCTTATTCTTATCGAGACTATCTTCGACACGTTAAATGCAAAAGCATGTTCTTTTGCTGTTGAATCGGTTTTTGAAGAAGTTGGTATTAAATTGCCAGTCATGATCTCAGGCACCATAACTGATGCATCAGGCCGTACGCTTTCAGGACAGACTACTGAGGCATTCTATAACGCCCTTCGTCATGTTAAACCTATTTCGTTTGGATTGAACTGTGCACTCGGGCCAGATGAACTGCGAGAGTACGTTGGTGAGATGTCCCGTATCTCAGAAAGCTATGTTTCTGCTCACCCTAACGCCGGTTTACCTAATGCGTTTGGCGAGTATGACCTTTCTCCCGAAGATATGGCTGAACATGTTAAGGAATGGGCTGAAAGTGGCTTCTTAAACTTAATTGGTGGCTGTTGTGGTACGACACCAGAACATATTCGCCAGATGGCCGAGGCTGTTGACGGTGTAATGCCGCGCCAATTACCCGATTTGCCAGTCTCTTGCCGTCTTTCGGGGTTAGAGCCGTTGACGATCGCCAAAGAATCTCTGTTTGTGAACGTAGGTGAGCGTACTAACGTTACCGGCTCAGCTCGATTTAAGCGCCTGATTAAAGAAGAGCTTTACGATGAAGCGTTGAGTGTTGCTCGAGAGCAAGTAGAAAACGGTGCACAAATCATTGATATCAACATGGATGAAGGGATGCTAGACGCTGAGGCGTGCATGGTTAAATTCCTTAATCTATGTGCATCTGAGCCAGAGATCTCGAAAGTGCCAGTCATGGTCGACTCTTCAAAATGGGAAGTTATTGAAGCGGGTCTGAAATGTATTCAGGGTAAAGGCATCGTTAACTCTATCTCATTGAAGGAAGGGAAAGAGAAGTTTGTCGAGCAAGCTAAATTAGTTCGTCGTTATGGTGCCGCAGTCATTGTGATGGCCTTCGATGAAGTCGGCCAAGCCGATACTCGAGAGCGTAAAGTTGAGATCTGTACCAATGCCTACAACATTCTTGTTGATGAAGTCGGTTTCCCACCTGAAGATATTATTTTCGATCCGAACATTTTTGCAGTTGCGACGGGCATTGACGAGCATAACAATTATGCGGTTGATTTTATTGAAGCAGTAGGAGATATCAAACGCGATCTTCCTCATGCAATGATCTCTGGTGGTGTATCGAATGTTTCGTTCTCGTTCCGCGGTAATAACTACGTTCGTGAGGCAATCCACGCAGTATTCCTATACCACTGTTTCAAAAATGGTATGGATATGGGTATCGTAAATGCCGGGCAGTTAGAGATTTACGATAACGTGCCTGAAGATTTACGTGAAGCGGTTGAAGATGTAGTACTTAACCGTCGTGATGATTCGACAGAACGTTTGCTTGATATGGCAACCGAGTACCTAGAGCGAGCCGTTGGTAAAGTTGAAGATAAGTCAGCTCTAGAATGGCGAACTTGGCCAGTAGAAAAGCGCTTAGAACACTCTTTAGTGAAAGGTATTACCGATTTTATTGTTGAAGATACCGAAGAAGCTCGCGTTAATGCCTCTCGCCCTATTGAGGTGATTGAAGGCCCATTAATGGATGGTATGAACGTGGTTGGTGATCTGTTTGGTGAAGGTAAAATGTTCCTTCCTCAAGTAGTGAAATCTGCCCGTGTTATGAAGCAGGCGGTAGCACATCTAGAACCATTTATTAATGCAACTAAAGATGTTGGTGCGACTAACGGAAAAATCTTACTGGCGACCGTAAAAGGCGATGTTCACGATATTGGCAAAAACATTGTGGGCGTTGTCTTGCAGTGTAATAACTACGAAATTATCGATTTAGGCGTGATGGTTTCATGTGAAAAAATCCTTAAGGTCGCTAAAGAAGAGAATGTCGACATTATTGGTTTGTCGGGTCTGATTACCCCTTCTCTTGATGAAATGGTACATGTTGCCAAAGAGATGGAGAGACAAGGCTTTAAGCTGCCTCTTCTTATTGGCGGAGCAACGACATCTAAAGCACACACTGCGGTTAAGATTGAGCAGAACTACTCTGAGCCAGTTGTTTATGTCAATAACGCATCTCGCGCTGTAGGCGTTTGTACTTCATTACTCTCTGATGAATTGAAACCTGCTTTCGTTGAGAGGTTGAACATCGATTATGATCGAGTTAGAGACCAACACAATCGTAAAAAACCTCGTACCAAGCCCGTCACACTTGAGAAAGCTCGTGCCAATAAAGTTGCTATCGATTGGGATGCCTACACTCCCCCTGCGCCCGCTAAGCCGGGAGTACATATTTTCAGTGATTTTGATGTAGCGACTTTGCGTCAGTACATCGACTGGACTCCGTTCTTTATGACATGGTCATTAGTTGGTAAGTACCCAGCAATCCTTGATCACGAAGAGGTGGGGGATGAAGCTAAACGACTATTCAAAGATGCCAACGATTTGTTGGATCGCGTAGAGAAAGAGAAGTTACTTGAAGCTCGTGGTATGTGTGCCATGTTCCCTGCGAACAGTGTGGGTGATGATATCGAGGTGTATACCGATGAATCCCGTACAGAAGTGCTGAAGGTTCTGCATAATCTTCGCCAGCAAACCGAGAAGCCAAAAGGTTTTAACTACTGCTTGTCAGATTACATTGCTCCAAAAGGCAGCGGTAAAGCTGACTGGATTGGTGGCTTTGCGGTTACTGGCGGTATTGGTGAGCGAGAGCTTGCTGATGAATATAAAGCTAATGGTGATGACTACAATGCGATCATGATTCAGGCGGTTGCGGACCGTTTGGCTGAAGCGTTTGCAGAATATTTACACAAAGAAGTGAGAAAGGACATTTGGGGTTACTCGCCTGATGAGGATTTGTCTAACGACGATTTGATTCGAGAGAAGTACCAAGGTATTCGTCCAGCTCCGGGTTACCCTGCTTGCCCAGAACATACAGAGAAAGGCACATTGTGGGAGTTGATGGACGTTGAAAAAGCCATCGACATGTCACTAACCACGAGTTACGCAATGTGGCCAGGTGCCTCAGTGTCGGGTATGTACTTCTCTCATCCTGATTCGCGATATTTTGCGATTGCACAGATTCAACAGGATCAAGTAGAAAGCTATGCTGATCGTAAGGGCTGGGATATGTTGGAAGCTGAGAAGTGGTTAGGTCCAAACATTAACTAGTTTGAATCTATGACGAGCTTTGGTTCGTAAAGTAAAAAAGAGAAAGGGTTGCTCAAGAGCAACCCTTTTTGTATCTGGGGTTTGGTTAATTAAAACCAATTAATTAACCATCGCCTTATTCAAATAACTCTTGGTGAAGTTTTTGGATCGCCAACTTAGAAACAGATGCATCTAGCAAGAAGCATAAGTTGTGTGGGCTTGCTCCGTAACAAATCATACGTAGATTGAAATCTTCCAGAGTGCCAAACACCTGCTTTGCATAGCCTTTATTTTCACTCATGTTGTTGCCAATAAGCGCAACAAGGCATAGGTCGTGTTCAATATCTACAGAACACAACTCTTCAAGCTCCAGTCGAGCAGCTTCTGGTAACTCAGGAGCGCCACCTGATGTGTCTGTTTGATCGAGAGTCAGTGAGACACTGATCTCTGAAGTCGTGATGAGATCGACTGAGATCTTATGTTTAGCAAGGATCTCGAATACCTTCGCCAAAAAGCCGTAAGCATGGAACATGTTTGCACTGCGAAGTGTAACCATCGTTTGGTTGCAACGAAGAGCAAGTGCTCTGAATAATGGTGAGCTTTCAACTTCTTGGCGAATCCAAGTTCCACCTAACTCTGGTGCTTTAGAAGAGCCGACAAATACCGGGATTTGGTGGCGCAATGCAGGTACTAGAGTTGAAGGGTGCAGTATCTTCGCACCAAAGTTTGCCATTTCCGATGCTTCGCTAAAACTGATCTCTGGAATAGGAGATGCTTTCGGTGCGATGCGTGGATCTGTCGTGTAAATACCCGGAACATCTGTCCAGATTTCCAACCCCATTGCCTGTACTGATTCGGCGATCAGCGCGGCGGAATAATCGCTGCCACCACGGCCTAAAGTCGTGGTGTTACCTTCGCTATCTGCACCGATAAAACCTTGAGTAACCACAACTTGCTGTTGGCAAAGTGGTATAAGCTTCTCTTTTGCTAGGGCTGAAATATCTTCAAGTTGTGGTTCTGCTTTACCAAAATCACCATTAGTGCGCATCACTTCTCTGATATCAAAACGAACGGCTGGTGTACCTCGTTCACGAATAATCTGAGCCAAAATGTGTGTCGACATCAGCTCACCACATGCGACAAGGTGATCTGTCAATTTAGTGCTGGCTTGAAATGATGCAGCTTCTGCGGCGCTCGCAATATCATCGAGAATACAATGTACGTCTTTTTCGATACTGATTGGATCAGCTAGCTGATCGAGAATTGCGTTATGAATGTCAGTCAGTTGCGTCATCAAATCCTGACGACGAGCTTTGTCTTGAACCCCATTCGCGAGTTCAACGAGTAGGTTGGTAACGCCAGAGCATGCACTGCTCACGACCAGTTTCGTATTCGAGTTATTTTCAATAATAGCAGCACAACGGCTCATTGCTTCAAAGTTGGCAACACTTGTTCCACCAAACTTAGCGACATTAAAAGAACCAGCTACATTAGATGCACTCACGATATATCTCCCACGACTTCCTAAAATAAAATTACGGTTGGGTAATCCAACGTCCGATGTTTTTCGAAGAGAGTATTTAGAGCAAAAAGAGAGGAATTATTAGAATAGTAACCTCAGAAGCTCCTCACCATATAGAAATGGCGACAGTTGCCGGGATTCAGCCCGCTCAACCGATAATAAAGGTCCTGCATCCTTTTATTATCTCGGCACTGCTCCCCCTTAATGTTTTGTATTGGAAATGCGGTTCCACAAAACATCTGCCTGGGCAGTGCTCCTCTTCTGCTAGATAGCCATTTCATTGAACGTGTTTGCGGTAACAATGTCAATCCGTAACTGGAGATATTTAAAAAATAATTTTAACAATTATGTGACAGTGGTGTGACCTCAATACTTATGGCTAATTGCTGAGGTAATCAATTTGCTTTAGGGTGGATTGTTCACAACATTAACGTAAGGGATGTACATGTCTAATTTAACACTCACTACTGCTATTGATAGCTTTTATCCACCGCACCGAACGTTAATGGGACCGGGTCCTTCAGACATTTCGCCTCAAGTCTTACAGGCCTTAAGCCGCCCAACCATTGGTCACCTCGACCCGTTATTTATCGCGATGATGGATGAGCTGAAACAACTCCTTAAGTATGCATTTCAAACAGAGAATGAATTTACGATTGCTGTCTCTGCTCCAGGCAGTGCAGGCATGGAAACCTGTTTTGTTAACTTGATTGAGCCTGGCGAGAAGGTGATTGTTTGTCGCAACGGTGTCTTCGGTGAGCGTATGCGAGAAAATGTGGTTCGCTGTGGTGGTGAAGCGATCCTTGTAGATGATGAGTGGGGCAAGCCCGTTTCCGTTGAAAAGGTCGAAAAGGCATTGGCAGAAAACCCTGATGCAGTTGCTGTCGCATTTGTGCATGCAGAGACGTCTACTGGCGCGTTATCGGATGCTCAAGTTATCTCAGCTATCGCTCGTCAGTTTGATGCGTTAACGATTGTTGATGCAGTAACGTCTCTAGGTGGCGTGCCATTACTAGTTGATGAGTGGCAGCTTGATGCGGTTTATTCGGGTAGCCAAAAGTGTCTGTCTTGTGTGCCAGGGCTATCTCCGGTGACCTTCTCTCAACGTGCTGTTGATAAAATGAAAGCCCGCCAAGCTCCCGTACAAAGCTGGTTCTTGGATCAAAGTTTAGTTTTAGGTTACTGGAGTGGAGAAGGCAAACGTAGCTATCATCATACTGCACCTGTGAATAGCCTCTATGCTCTGCATGAGTCACTGGTATTGTTGAAAAATGAAGGTCTGGATAATGCTTGGTCGCGTCACTATGCGATGCACCAAGAACTGAAAGCTGGCGTAGAAGCTTTGGGGTTAAAATTTGTGGTTGACGAAGAGAGTCGCCTACCTCAATTGAATGCGCTTTACTTCCCTGAAGGGATTGATGAATCCAAAATAAGAACGCAGTTGTTAGAAGAGTATAATCTTGAAATCGGTGCAGGCCTTGGTTCTTTGGCAGGAAAGGCTTGGCGTATTGGTTTAATGGGTTATGGCGCTCGTAAAGAGAACGTCGCATTGTGCTTAAAAGCACTAAAAGATGTATTAGAATAATTAACCGTAAAATTCGAAAAAAAAAGCGCACGAGAGATCGTGCGCTTTTTTTGTGCCTAACTTAAGCCTCCAAAGTCTACCGCTTTAGCTGCATCAATATCACTTGGCAGAAGATACGTTGTTCTCAGCGGCTGAAATTTTCTTATACTGAACTTTTGAAAAATCTCTATTTGGAAATAAGAAGCTTGCTTCGCTCCGAATTTGTTCTGCTTTGCTGTGATCGCCTAAACCCTGATACGCGAGGATTAGGTTACTGTAAAACGCGGGTCTTGGTTTACTCTTTATTATTTCCAAAGACCAATCAACATAAGGCTGAATAAGGCTCGGATCAGCTTTGTAGAGCCCAATGTTGAGATACGTGCTGTACACATCCCAATCATAGCGATCTTTCCATACTACGGGATTCGTAACTTGCTTAAGAATATCTGGGTTCTTCGGCTTAGATTGTTCAAATTGAGTCAGCACATAATTGGTATGCAGCGCGCTCAACATATAGAAGCTCACCAAGATCGGAATCACTAAGCTCGACACTCTAAAGAGGGTTTTACTGACGATACTAAACGACTGTTGATAGTGCCGAGAAGAGCGTTGATCAACCCAGTAAATCAAAATGATAAAGGTGATCCAGTGAATCGCAGAGTGATAAAATGGATACTCGAGCTGAGAATGCAAGAGTATGGGTATAAATAGCGTGAGCAGTGCTAGACGAGTTCCTTTAGCCGAACTGGCTATACGTGACATCACCAGCACCGCAGCAATCAAGATACCGATGATTGGTACTATCCCGCCCTCAACTCCCCAAAAAAGAAACTCATTGTGAGGGTGATCCATGGATGGAAGGCCGGGGTGATAATTCGAGTTAAGTTGATGCTGGCGAGCCGTATATAAGGTGTATTCAGGTTCAAACTTCCCGTAACCATAACCTGTAAATGGCTTTTCTATCATCATGTCTAACGCTTGTGGAAAGGTATAGGCTCTTGGGCTTTCTAAATTGGTTCTTTTGCTCGCGAGACTATCCGTTGTGCTCAGGTTAATAACCGTAAACGCAACAGCGATACCGACTACTACTGATGTGCACCATCCGTAAAATCGCTTCTTAGTCGAGAATTTGTATAGGTAAGGCAGAATGCATATCAACCCTATTACCGCTGCCAACCAACCCGTTCGTGATGCAATAATAATTAATAGAGGTACGGTTAAGGTTGGAGTTAAATAAAGTAAAATCGACTCGCTAATCTTGTGGTTATATTTCGCGGGTTGTCTCGCAAGAAGATAAGCAGAAAGCACAAAGCCAGTGGCTAGGAAGCTGGCCATAACATTGGGTTGTTGGAAGATCCCGTAAGGTCGATTAGCAGCAGTGTTGTAGCCAAATGGGTTTCCTGGCTCTAAGGCAAAATATTGTACATAACCAAACAACGCTTGAATGACGACAGCGAGTACAATGAACCACAATATACGTTGCTTGTGTTTATTGCTGAATTTAAATTGCTGGAGGACGACGAATAACGCAAAGCCTGCCCACAATCCAAGCAAACGCCCTGATGCCCCTTGAGGTGATGCGTTGCTGTAAAGGATGGGTAGTGTAAGTATGATGCAGCTAACCAGTAAACCAACGGTTAGCTTGGAATATTTGAGCACTCGGTTAGTCGCTAGCTGATAAAAGCCAATCGCTAACGTAAAGCTTAGTGCTAACCAAGTCATAGGGTTAAAGGATAAAGCTAGGCCAGAGCCCCCAGGATTAGGCATGAAAAAATGCATAGCTAATAAGAATACGACAGCTAAAGAAGCGAGAAAGGCTTTATTGAGTGGTAGCTGAGTTATCTGATTTTCTAGCTGGGTACCGCTAGTATGTATTGTTGCCATAAATCCCTAACCTTATAAAAACAGAGCTTGTTCCTTTTGAAACAAGCTCTGTTACTTTAACATTTTTCTGTCTGCCCGCAGGGAGCTATTTTACACCTACTTCAAATTTAACATAGGCTTAAGGAAGCGAGCAGTGTGTGAACCTTCGACTAACGCCACATCTTCAGGTGTACCCTCTGCAACAATCTCACCACCACCTTGACCACCTTCAGGGCCTAAATCTAGTATCCAATCTGCGGTTTTGACGACATCTAGGTTGTGTTCAATCACAACAACCGTATTTCCGTGATCACGCAGCCGGTGTAGAACCGTGAGTAGCTGCTGAATATCATGGAAATGAAGGCCAGTAGTTGGTTCATCTAGAATGTATAAGGTTTTTCCTGTATCTCGTTTAGATAGTTCACGTGCAAGTTTGACACGTTGTGCTTCACCGCCGGATAAGGTTGTTGCTGCTTGCCCAAGACGGATGTAAGAAAGACCAACATCCATTAAGGTTTGTAGCTTACGAGCAATCACAGGAACAGGGTTAAAGAATTCGCGCGCATCTTCCACTGTCATCTCTAGAACTTCGTCAATGGTTTTGCCTTTGTATCGAACTTCTAAAGTTTCACGGTTATAGCGTTTGCCCTTACACACATCACATGGCACATACACATCGGGTAAAAAGTGCATCTCTACTTTGATCACACCGTCTCCCTGACACGCTTCACAGCGACCACCACGAACGTTAAAACTGAATCGACCTGGTTTATAGCCACGAGATCGCGACTCTTGTGTACCCGCAAATAACTCACGGATCGGAGTAAAGATCCCAGTATAAGTAGCAGGGTTTGATCTTGGTGTACGACCGATAGGGCTCTGATCAATATCAATCACCTTATCAAAATGTTCTAGCCCTTTGATCTTCTTATGCGGCGCAGCTACGGCTGTCGTCGCACCATTGAGTTGGGTATGAGCGATCTTAAAAAAGGTATCGTTGATTAGCGTAGATTTACCGGAACCTGATACGCCTGTGATACAGCTAAACAAACCGACTGGAATGGTTGCCGTGATATTTTTGAGGTTATTACCTGTCGCCCCGACTATCTCAACGACCTTCTTTCTGTCGATAGGTGTTCTTTCTGTTGGTATAGCAATTTCTTTTACACCGCTCAGATATTGCCCAGTTAATGATTCTGGGTTATCGAGAATATCTTGCATTGTCCCTTCAGCAACCACATGACCGCCGTGAACCCCGGCACCTGGACCGATATCAATAACATGGTCAGCGCAGCGAATCGCATCTTCATCATGCTCAACGACAAGTACGGTATTGCCTAAGTCTCTTAGGTGAACCAAAGTTTGAAGTAGGCGTTCATTATCGCGCTGGTGGAGACCAATCGATGGTTCATCGAGTACGTACATAACACCAACCAAGCCTGCGCCTATTTGGCTTGCTAAGCGGATCCGTTGTGCTTCTCCGCCAGATAACGTTTCTGCACTGCGTGATAGGTTGAGATAATTCAAACCGACATTAACTAAGAAATGCAGTCGGTCATTGATCTCTTTCATCACTTTATCTGCGATTTGTCCACGTTGACCGTCTAGCTTCAATTCTTGGAAAAATTGCAGTGCATCGGCAATGCTGAGCTCAACGATTTCAGGCAGTGTGGTGTCACCAATAAAGACGTTTCTTGCTTCTAATCTCAAACGAGTGCCGTTACAGCTAGAACAAGATTTTGTCGAAATATATTTAGCTAAGTCTTCACGCACAGCGCTTGACTCGGTGTCGTGATAACGACGTTCTAAAGTGTTGAGAATACCTTCAAATGGATGACGCTTAACTCGAATGTCACCACGATCATTGATGTATTTGAATTCTACTTCTGTGCGGCCAGAGCCTTTCAGGATGATCTCTTGAGTTTTCTTTGGCAGAGAATTAAATGGAGAATAAAGATCAAAACCATAATGCTCTGATAGTGACGTCAACATTTGGAAATAGTAATAGTTCTTTTGATCCCAACCTTTAATTGCGCCTTCAGCAATGCTCAAATTGTCATCCAAAATAACCCGACTTGGATCGAAATATTGCTGAACACCAAGGCCATCACAAGTACCACAAGCGCCTGCCGGATTGTTGAATGAAAATAGACGAGGCTCAAGCTCCTGCATGCTGTAACCACATTTCGGGCAAGCGAAATTTGCAGAGAACACAATCTCTTCTTGTTCTGTTTCATCCATCCAACCGACAACTGCAATGCCACCAGAAAGCTCTAATGTCGTTTCGAAGGATTCAGCAAGTCGTTGCTGAAGATCAGGACGAACCTTGAACCTATCAACGACGACTTCTATGGTGTGCTTTTTATGCAACTCGAGGGTTGGCGGATCGGATAAGTCACAGGTTTCCCCATCAATTCGAGCGCGGATAAAACCTTGAGCGGCTAAATTCTCAAGTGTTTTAACGTGCTCACCTTTGCGCTCTTTGACGATGGGGGCCATTAGCATCATCTTCGAGCCTTCAGGCAGTTCTAACACCTTATCGACCATTTGACTGATGGTTTGTGCAGCCAAAGGAGTATTGTGATCTGGGCAGCGTGGTTCACCTACTCGTGCGTAGAGCAGTCTTAAGTAATCATAAACCTCGGTGATTGTACCCACGGTTGAGCGGGGGTTGTGAGAGGTTGACTTTTGTTCTATTGAGATAGCAGGAGACAAACCTTCAATGTGGTCAACATCAGGCTTTTCCATAAGGGATAGAAATTGACGAGCATAAGCTGACAAAGACTCAACATAGCGACGCTGCCCCTCGGCATAAAGGGTATCAAACGCAAGTGACGACTTTCCTGAACCAGATAATCCTGTGATAACAATGAGCTTATCTCGGGGAATGGTTAGGTTGACGTCTTTGAGGTTATGCGTGCGAGCGCCTCTAATTTCTATTTTATCCATCTCAATAGACCATGTAATTTTAAGTGGGTAAAGTATTACATAGAGTGAGATTTGTGCAAAGTTTTACTGGATAAAAAAACAGTAAACAAAAAAAGGGTGACGCTTTCGAGTCACCCTTTAAATCATTTATTACGCGACTAACTCATCGCTACGTATCATTAGTTAGTATGCCAAAACTAGCGATTAAGCCTCTTTTGTTGTTGAGTGCTTACCTAGTTCGATTTGTTGCTGGTCTTTTTTGTATAGGTTTTCAAAGCAGTAATTTGTTGCTTCGATATAGCCTTCTACACTACCGCAATCAAAGCGTTGGCCTTTAAATTTGTATGCTAATACACAGCCTGCTTTGGCTTGTTTTAACAATGCATCGGTAATCTGGATTTCGCCACCTTTACCTGGTTCAGTCTGCTCGATAAGTTCAAAGATGTCTGGAGTCAGAATGTAACGGCCAATGATCGCTAGATTACTTGGTGCAGTACCTGGTTCTGGTTTCTCAACCATGTCGTCAACACGGAAAAGATCATCTTTAATCATTTCACCAGAGATAACACCGTATTTGTGCGTTTCGTTTTCTGGCACTTCTTGAACAGCAACGATTGAACAACGGAACTGTTTGTACAGTGCAACCATTTGAGCCAACACACCTTGTTGTTCGTTCACACAAAGGTCATCAGCAAGCACGACTGCAAACGGTTCATCACCCACAAGCTCGCGGCCAGTCAAGATAGCATGACCTAGACCTTTCATTTCACGTTGGCGAATGTAAGTGAAGTTTGCCGCTTCAATTGTTTCACGGATATTGATCAACAAGTCTTCTTTATTCGTGCCGCTGATCTGATGTTCGAGTTCGTAGTTTTTATCGAAGTGATCCATCAGAGAATGCTTACCACGACCGGTAACAATACACATACCGTCCATACCAGCTTCGATAGCTTCTTCAACACCGTATTCAATTAGAGGCTTGTTTACAACAGGCATCATCTCTTTAGGCATTGACTTAGTTGCAGGTAAGAAGCGTGTACCGTAGCCAGCTGCCGGGAAAAGGCACTTTTTGATCATGATAAGACCCTTTATCTATAATAATTATTGATTCAACCTGAGTGGCTGATATTTCTGAGGGCAACTCTAGCATAAGTTATGTCGAAAATTCAGCAACAATACGTATGGTTTACTAGAGTTTTCCTCAAAATTATCCTCAGTTTAAGAGGCGGATCAATTATGCAAGTAAGTTCTGATTAGCCCATGCGATAGCTTGGACTCTATTCTTAACCGCTAACTTACGGAAAATCTGATAAAGGTGTGACTTTACGGTGAACTCGCTAATAAATAAATCATCGGCTATTTGAGTGTTGGATGACCCCGATTGAAGGCAACGGATCACTTGGTTTTCTCTGATCGTCAAATCTACATTGGTGGGTGTCGTGTTGGTGTTCACCATATTACGGTAATAAAAAAGCAGTTGATTGGTTACTTTTCGTGGTAACCAATTATCACCATTAATGACCTGTTGAAGCCCCTTTGCTATTTTCACTTTTTGTTCGGAGTCATAAAATAGCCCTTTTAATACGCCGAAAGTGAGCAACTCCGAGGTAGGGAGCTGTTGAGGTACATTGAACAAGATGATCTCATTGTTTTTCCACATGACGGGTAAGTTAGGGAAAACAACGATTAACTGTGGCACCTCTTTATAGTCGATGAGTAAGATACGATTACTTTGCTTTCTATCGAAAAGCATCAAGTCGCCCGCTGTCATCTTGTAGAGTGGGATAATTAGGTGCTTTTCTATCTCTTTTACGTGTAGGTGAGTCTCGCTTGGATCTATGCACAGAAAGTGTAAAGTGTGAGCATATCGAGATTTTCTCATTGATAATCCTTGTAAGGGTAGAATTAGATTTCACGTTGTCATGCACGCCATTGCTTCTCTAGCGCCTTGGTTGTGTCTTGCGTTGAATATCAATGATCAAAGTAAATGAGTGGTTTATCAGTGGAGAAAAAAGCAACATCGCTCTGAATATCATGATTTGTTACGTTTTTATTCTTTGTATAAGAGCGAGAATAGGAATGCGATTTATCACTGTAGAAAAGCATGCTATTCTTGTCCGCTAAAATTTTCTGAGACTATGAATTTAGACGGAGCAAATCATGGCTAGCCGTGGAGTTAACAAAGTTATATTAGTGGGTAACCTAGGTAATGACCCTGAAATTCGTTACATGCCGAATGGCGGCGCAGTAGCGAACATTACCATTGCAACGTCAGAGTCATGGCGTGACAAAGCAACTGGCGAACAGCGTGAAAAAACAGAATGGCACCGTGTTGCTCTGTTTGGCAAGCTGGCGGAAGTTGCTGGTGAGTACCTACGTAAAGGTTCTCAAGTTTACATTGAAGGTCAACTTCAGACTCGTAAATGGCAAGATCAAAGCGGTCAAGATCGCTACACAACTGAAGTGGTTGTTCAAGGCTTCAACGGTGTAATGCAAATGCTTGGTGGCCGTGCTCAAGGCGGTGCTCCTGCTCAAGGTGGTATGGGTAACCAACAGCAAGGTGGTTGGGGTCAACCACAGCAACCACAACAGCAGCAACAACAATACAGTGCTCCTGCTCAACAGCAGCCGAAAGCACCTCAACAAGCTCCTCAGCAGGCTCAACCTCAATATAATGAGCCACCGATGGATTTTGATGATGACATCCCATTTTGACACCTGTTTTTAATATATTATAAAGACAGTATTAAATTGGAAAAAGCCGCGTTTATCGCGGCTTTTTGTTACCTACAATTCTTAACGCTTTATTTACAACGTCAATTTATAGTATAAGTAGCAATACGGTATAATGTGAGTTGAAAAGGATTTCGTTATTCATGAGATATACCCCCACACTAAAATTGAGCACTCGCTTAGTGGCATTTGTCACCGTGATAGTTATCAGTGCGATGTTCATTCTTTTTATCGGTGGCGCACTTTCTTTTAAGCGTATTGGGCAGGAATATTTAGACCATTATTTGGTTGGTATTGTCGATGTTGTAGATAAAGAAATGGAAGACCCAGACGCCGCGTATTCGATGCAGCGTTGGATGCCTAAGATGTTACAAGCGAGCAATATTGTTGAGATGAAACTCTCGAACAGGACTGGCATCGTTTATCGCTTTAAAGATACCTCCCCGCAAATCGATCCTAGTCGTCTTTATAAAAGAAGTTTTGTTTTAGAGCGAAATGAAGGCTATCGAATCGAATTTAAAGCACTTCCGCCTTACATTGGTTATAGCTATTCAATGGAGGCTATGTGGTCGATTACTTTAGCCGTTGCTTTGATTATTTTCTGTCTGATTCGTGGTGTCCGATGGCTAAAAGAGCAATTAATGGGATCCGAAATGCTCGAAGAGCGAGGCCGAATGATCCTTGCGGGGCAAGTTGAAGCTCATGCAAAAGGCGATGAGAGAGAATGGCCGTATACTGCAAGCGAAGCCTTAGACGTATTGATAGAAGAGCTGAAAGATGCTCGTCAAGAAAGAAGCCGCTTTGATACCTTTATCCGTACTCATACCTTTCTAGATAAGCTCACAGGTACAGCCAATCGAGTACTCTTTGACAACAAACTTGAATCAACCTTACATGAAAGTGGTGCTCGAGGTGGCGTATTACTAATACGTATCGACGGGTGGGAACAAGTTTGTGATGCTAATGACAAGCAAATCACGGACAGCTTCATCATTGAAGTCGGTGAAGTATTATCGAATATTGTTCAGCGTTATCCTGATGTTATCTTTTCTCGTTATTACGAAGCCGACTTCGCGGTGTTTATTCCTCATCAGGGAGCAAAGGATATTGCGACCTTGGCGGCTCAATGTTTAAGGCAGTTAGATAAGCTAACGCCACCTGAGCCTTTGGAACTTGACAATTGGTGTCATATCGGTGTGACCATGTATACCGAAGGTGAGCGCCATAGCAAGATCATGGATGAAACGGAAACCGCATTAAAGAGTGCTCAGTTGGAACGTATCAATAACTGGAGCCGCTACCCTAAACAGAACAAAAATGAGCTTGATAGAGGCAGCGTTCGCTGGAGAACATTACTTGATAAAGCTCTACTCCCTGAAAATTTAGTAATCTTTGCTCAGCGGTGTTATCTTATTTCGGAGTCTGGTCAAGTTAATGAATTACATAGAGAAATGTTTGTTAGAATTCAAGATCCAGACAAAGGTTTACTGAAATCGTCTCGATTTATGCCTGCGGTAGAGCAAGTGGGCTATCAAGCTCAAATGGATCAGTCGGTTCTGAAAGTACTGTTAACATCACTGAAAGAATCAACAAAACCTAGCAACTATTCGGTGAATTTGAATGTGACCCCGTTTGTCAGTAAACAGCATTTTAAGTGGTTTAGAAGTGAGTTGTTACAGCTTTCGGCTCAACACCGTTCTCAATTGGCCTTTGAGTTCCCTGAAGGGCACTTGATTGCTCATCTTGATTATATGAGACCGGTCGCAAAGATGTTGAAAGGGCTAGGGTGTAAAATTATCGTTGGTCAAGCTGGGCGAACCATTGTTAGCACTCACTACATCAAAGATTTAAAGGTCAATTTTATTAAGCTTCACCGAAGCCTAATAAAGAAAATCGATCAAAGGCATGAGAATCAGCTGTTTGTCCGTAGTTTAATAGGGGCATGTGGCGACTCCCCAACTCAAGTTATTGCCGTAGGGGTCGAGACAAAACAAGAAAAGAATACCTTAATAGAGTTAGGTATTAACGGCTATCAAGGGCGATATTTTGACGAAGAGCAACAAATTATCCCTTTGCCTAATCAAGGTGAGAAGGCAGTGAAAGCTGAATCCGTGGTAAAAGTTGGTCGAAGAAATCGATGGCGTAAGAGTAATAGTTAAGCATGAATTTTAAAGCGATTTTAGACAAGATAAAGCCAGCGAATAACAAAGGCAGCTCTCAGGTTGTTATGTTAGGCAACGATGCCATTTATATTTTATCGGCAGATCAAGAACCTCAAGTAACCAGTACCTCGGTAGTTAATGGGGATTGGGAGAGTGCACTAAAAAAATCGCTTAGCAGTGAGGCATTTACCAGTAATAGTCTGCAGTTGATAGTTTGTGCTAACTACTACCAAACCTACCAAATTGATAAACCGGACATTCCAGAGAATGAGTGGTCGGTTGCACTGCCATTTTTACTGAAAGATCTTGCCTCTGAAAGGGTGACTGAGATTACGGCGAGTGCGGTAGCCTTACCTACTTCGAACAAGCTACAAGTGTATGTTTTGCCTAAAAAGCTTTTAAATAAGCTTGTAAACATTACTCAATCAGCGCAAGTGGAACTTAAAGGCGTTGCCCCTGAAGATGAAATCTGGGGTTATAGCGCAGGTGAGCTTTCTAATTTTATCCTTTTACAACGTAGCTCCAATTCACATTTTAAGCTTGGTGCGTTTGTTGAAAATACGGTTTGTTTCCAAAGAACGATCCGTAGCGTTGTCCCTCCTTTAACCGGTGTAGCATCAAGTGTTCTTCAGTTAGATGGCCTTGCTTTAGAGTTGCAACGCTCAATTGATTATCTTTCTTCTCAAATCAAAGGTACTCAACTTCATCAGTTAAAAATCTGCTGTGATGAGGAAGACGAGACTGAATTACAAAGTGCGTTAAATAACACACTGAGCTCGACAGTTTCGTTGTTGGTGGAAGGTGAACGTGATAATTCAGAGAGTTTGTTGGTTAAACTCGCAGCTGAAAAAGATACTTTTAATGTTAATCTTTACCCTGAACACCTCAAGCCTAAAAAAGAATATTTTACGCTGACAAATGTTGTTGCGATTTGGGGGCTAGTTTGTGTTTTGCTGCTGGGTGGTTACTTTGTAATGCAGTATCAAGTTTCTAATCTAGATAAAGAACTAACAGCTCTGCAACATGACTCGAACCGACTTAACAAGCAAGTTAACCAATTGAATAGTAAGTTAACTCAACACAAACCGTCTCCAGAGAAAGTGGCCGCTGTTGCGCGTCTCAAACGTGAGACTCAGGCCAAAAAAGAGGCATTGAAGGCGGTCGGGCAATACGACGAATCACAACAAGTCGGGTATTCTGGCGTCATGAATTCCTTAGCTAAATTAGGCCGAAATGACATATCGCTTTCGCATATTTATATGACGCACGATACTTTAGACCTCAGTGGCTTAGCTCGTAACGCCAATGTTGTTCCGAATTGGATTGGTCAATTTAAAACAGAGCTTAATTTAGTCGGGCGTGCCTTTGAAAAACTTAAAATAGGTCGCAATGAGCAAGATGTGGTGACGTTTGAATTAAGTACTCGCAGGGAGAGTAAATAATGCAACAGTGGAACCAGCTTAACGATAAGTTTCTTGCATTAAGCCAAAGAGAAAAATGGCTACTTTTCGTGTGTGGTTTTGTTGGGCTATCCATGCTGTTGTTCACCTTGTTGGTTGAACCTGCGTATCTCGACTTACAAGCCAAAAATGCTAAGACGATGAGCCTGACTCAATCAAATCAAAGACTGCAGGGTGAGCTACTCGTTCTGCAAGCTAAGCTCAATAAAAACCCAGATAAAGAAATCAACATCGAGTACAAAAAGCTACTTGTTGAAAGCCAAGACCTTTCACTTCAGCTTTCGCAGATTGTCGATGGGTTGATCACGCCTTCTCAAATGTCGCAGTTACTGGAGAGCGTTCTTAACGCTGGTAGTGGGCTAAAGCTTGAGTCGCTAGAGTCATTAAAACCAGAAGCGATTTCGAACAATAAAGAGACCAGTGAATATTCAGGTTACTTTCTTCATCCTGTGAGAATGGAATTGACGGGCAGCTATTTTGATATTTCTGCTTACCTTCAAGCCCTTGAATCTCTTCCTGTTAGCTATTACTGGCGAACATTTAAATACTCAGTTGAAGAGTACCCTAAAGCTCGACTCGTATTTGAGGTTTACACACTTGGTACTAGACAGGAGTTTATCGGTGGTTAGAACTCTATTGTTGTCCCTACTTTTAAGTAGCTCAGTGGTTTGGGCAGAGCAAGATCCAACGGCACCATTAGGTTGGCTTACTCCTGAACAAAAAAACCGCGCCTGCTAAAAAGGCGCCAACTCGCTATCGCCTACCGTCCCTAGAAAGCATCGTTTGTAAAGGTGATACGCCTTGCTATGCGATTATGAATGGTCAGATTTTAGGTCAAGGAGAAACGATCAGAGGGTACCGAGTGAAAAACATAGATCCAGAATACGTCACTCTGCAGAGAAGCTCTAAGCAGTGGAAATTAGAGATGTTCTCTTTAGATGTTAAGAATAATTAAGGTTTGAGTGAAGACATGCGTAAACTTGTAGTAGCAATTCTAGTGTCATCTTTAGTCGGCTGTTCGATGGGACACAGAGATCCTGTTGAGATTAAAGAGTCTTTGAACGAATCCATTAATGAAGCCAATAGTCGAGCACTTCATGAACTGCCTTCGTCGGTTCAAGATGACCTTATGCCTCAGCTTAATTCTGACTCCATGTCTCCGGGGACGGAAACCGTTAAGCGCTTTCGTATTCAAGCAAAAGGCGTTGAAGCGAGAACCTTCTTTGCCAGCTTAGTGAAAGGTACTGAGTATAGTGCGGCCATTCACCCTGGTGTGTCAGGAAACCTTACGCTTAATCTAACGGACGTGACACTAGACGAAGTACTGGCTGTTGCTCAGGATATGTATGGCTACGATATTGAAAAGCGTGGCAAAGTGATTCAAGTTTATCCTGCTGGTCTTCGCACCGTAACGATTCCTGTCGATTACTTGCAAGTTAAGCGTGCAGGTCGATCATTGACGACTATCACCACAGGAACGATCTCTAATTCAGATAACAGCTCGTCAAGCTCATCAAGTTCAGACTCTAATTCATCCAACTCTTCCAATTCTTCGAACTCGACATCGAACGGTGGTACAGAGATTGAAACGACCTCTGAAAGCGATTTTTGGCCACAACTTGAAGCAGCAGTTGCTCACCTTATTGGTTCTGGTGACGGGCAAAGCGTTGTGGTAACCCCGCAAGCGAGTGTGATTACGGTTCGTGCTTACCCTGACGAAATTCGTGAAGTTCGTGAGTTCTTAGGTATTTCCCAGAAGCGTTTGCAGCGCCAAGTTATCTTGGAAGCCAAAATCATGGAAGTGACCTTGAGTGATGGCTACCAACAAGGTATTAGCTGGTCGAACCTATCTAAATCTATTGGTAGCGGTGGTGTTGTTATTGACCGTCCTACAAGTACTCTACCGCCGTTAGATGCGATCAGTTCTCTACTCGGTGGACAAACTAATGTCACGATCTCTGATGGTAGCTTCGAAGCGGTTTTGAGCTTTATGGATACTCAAGGTGACCTTAACGTTCTATCGAGCCCGCGAGTAACGGCTGCGAACAACCAAAAAGCAGTTATCAAAGTGGGAACCGATGAGTATTACGTAACAGATTTATCAAGCTCAGTCGGTAGTGGTGATAACGCGAATGTGGCTCCTGAAGTTGAGCTCACTCCCTTTTTCTCTGGTATCTCTTTGGATGTAACTCCTCAGATAGATGACAAAGGGGGCGTATTTTTACATGTTCACCCTGCCGTTATTGAGGTCGAGGAAGAAGTGAAAGAGCTCAATTTAGGTTCAACGACAGGTTTGGTGCAACTTCCTTTAGCGAAAAGCTCTATTCGAGAGTCTGACTCAGTGATTCGCGCAAAAGATGGCGATGTGGTTGTGATTGGCGGGTTAATGAAATCAAATACCAGTGATGTGACGTCTAAAGTTCCATTCCTGGGTGATATTCCAGCCTTAGGGCATTTGTTCCGCAATACCAATCAGTTAACGCAAAAAACTGAGCTCGTGATCTTGCTAAAACCCACGATCGTGGGTGTGAATACTTGGCAAACTGAGTTGGAGCGTTCTCGTGATCTTCTTCAAGAGTGGTTCCCTGATGAAGAGTAAATACTTACTTTCTCAATGTAGATTGGCTGTTTCTTACTAAGCTAGGTCGTCATATGTATCAAGCTCACTTTGGTTTTGAACAACTGCCATTTACGTTAACGCCGAATACCGATTTCTTTTATGGTTTGGCGCCTCATTTTGAGGCGATTCAAACGGTCATCTCGGCGTTAGATATGGGAGAGGGCGTAATCAAAGTCACTGGCGAAGTCGGTACGGGAAAAACCATGGTTTGTCGGATGCTGGTTAATCATTTAAAGGATTGTACGGCGTTAATCTACCTGCCAAACCCTGTTTTGTCTGGTGCAGACCTGCGTCAAGCCGTCGCCAAAGAGCTAGGTTTGACTATCGATAATCCAGCAACCTTAGTTGATAACATCCAGCACAAGTTAATTGAATTACACAACTCAGGCTTAAGAGTCGTCGCCATTCTTGATGAGGCTCAAGCGCTATCGGATGAAGCGCTCGAAACATTAAGGTTGTTTGGTAATCTTGAAACGGAAGATAAAAAACTGCTGCAGATTGTCTTATTAGGGCAACCCGAATTGGATGCTCGATTAGAGGCTTACCACCTAAGGCAGTTTCGCCAAAGAATCACATTTAGTTCGACACTAAGACCACTGACTCTCGATGAAACGGTGGCGTATATCGATAATCGAATTACTAAATCTGGTGGTCATCCTGAGTTGTTCAGCTTGAATCAAAAAAAGGCGATCTGTCGTTCGTCGTTAGGTATCCCTAGATTGATAAACCAACTTTGCCACAAGGCTCTATTGCTTTCGTTCAGTGAAGATAAGAAAAGTATCGACAACCAACATCTGTTTTCAGCCATGCATGAAACGTACGATGTATGTAAGCCTAAATTTAAAACGCCAATACTGTGGGGTTGGAATTAATTATGAGCGTCATTAACAACGCCTTGTCTGAATTGGCAAAGAAAAAATCAGCGACTTCGATTGAAGCTGCAGTAGTACCAAAAGTCAAAACACGTTCTCCATTAGTATGGGTTGCTGCGGGCTTTACACTCAGCTTAGCCATGGGCGGTTGGGCGATATCGCAAGGTCCTGCTGTCGGCAATTCAATCTCTACAAGAGACGCGCAAATTGAGGTTTCTGTCATTGATAGTTCGGGCGAAATACAGAGTGTAATTGCGCAGCCTATCTCGTCACCAACCAAGAAATTAGTCACGTTAGACGTACCTGATCGTTCTGTAGAGCATGTCGCTACGGCAAACAATGTAAAAGCTAAGTCAGTCTCGTCTGATTCAACGATTGTAACTCCTCGTAAAGCGGTACTTAACACGACCAGTGCACCTAAAGGGAATAAAATTGAAATTCCCGAGCCCATATACGTGGCTAGTGTGACAAAAAAAGAGCCTGTTTCTATTTCTGGCGAAGTCGCCATTTCTGGAGGTTCAGAAAATAATGGAATGTTGATTGAGCAGGTGGAGCTAACGTCTGATCAACTATCAGCCAATGCACAAGGTCGTGCTCAGAAAGCGCTTGATGCGAACGATCTTACTGGTGCCTTGAAAGGTTATACCGAAGCTCTTCGATATACCCCTAGAAATGAGGACGTTCGCCAGAAACTCGCGATTCTCTATTTTGGGAAAGGTGATACTCGTAAGGCTTACGAACTTTTTCAGTCGGGTATCAAACTTAATATTAATAGTGAAAAGCTGCGTTTAGGCTTATCAACATTGCTTGTCAAAGCGAACCAAGCGGAAGCGGCATTGAGTCCATTAGTCCATTTACCGCCAAACCCAACCAAAGATTATCTAGCCATGCGTGCGGCGTTGAGCCAAAAATCGCAGCAAGAAGAGATTGCATTAGAGAGTTACAAAAACTTGGTCGATATTGATTCTGATAATGCTCGCTGGTGGCTCGGTCTGGCCATTCAACAGGAACGTCAGTTAGATTTTACGGCTGCAAAAGAGTCATACCAAGGCGCTTTAACTCGAGTAGGAATCTCATCTCAATCGCAAAATTTTGTGCGAGATCGGTTAAAAATACTCGATGCCTTAGAGGAGCACGACGATGCAAATTAGACTAAGAAAGCGATTGGGTGATTTGCTTGTTGAAGAAGGCATTATTACTGAGGCTCAAGTAGAACAAGCTCTAGCGGCTCAGAAAAGTACCGGACGTAAACTCGGTGATACACTGATTGAGCTTGGCTTCTTATCAGAGCAACAGATGTTGAGCTTCTTATCGCAGCAGTTAGCGATTCCTCTTATTGATTTAAGCCGAGCCAATGTCGATGTAGAAGCTGTACAGCTTTTACCCGAAGTACATGCTCGTCGCCTTCGCGCATTGGTGATTGGACGCCAAGGTGACACTTTGCGTGTTGCAATGAGTGATCCTGCCGATCTATTTGCACAAGAGTCGTTGCTCGGTCAACTTGGTGATTATGCTCTAGAATTTGTAGTCGCTAGGGAAAGACAACTCGTTGATGGCTTTGATCGCTATTATCGTCGAACCAAAGAAATCGCCTCTTTCGCTGAGCAACTGCATGCCGAGCACCAAGTTAATGATGCCTTTGATTTTGATATAGCAGATGAAGACAGTGACGAAGTTACGGTCGTTAAGCTTATCAACTCGTTATTTGAAGATGCAATCCAAGTCGCTGCTTCTGATATCCATATTGAGCCCGATTCAAACGTATTGCGTCTTCGTCAGCGTATTGATGGTGTGCTGCATGAAACACTGTTGAATGAAGTCAATATTGCGTCTGCTCTGGTTCTGCGTTTGAAGCTGATGGCAAATCTTGATATCTCAGAGAAACGTCTTCCTCAAGACGGCCGCTTCAATATTCGCGTGAAAGGCCAATCTGTCGATATTCGTATGTCGACTATGCCAGTGCAGCACGGTGAGTCTGTGGTGATGCGTCTGCTTAACCAATCAGCCGGTTTACGTAAATTAGAAGCGTCGGGTATACCGAGCGATCTACTGGTTCGTCTTCGTCAACAATTACGCCGTCCACATGGGATGATCTTGGTTACTGGGCCGACAGGTTCAGGTAAAACCACGACCTTGTACGGTGCGTTAAGCGAATTAAACGAACCGGGTAAAAAGATCATTACTGCGGAAGACCCGGTGGAATACCGACTTCCGCGTGTGAACCAAGTTCAGGTTAACCCTAAGATTAATCTCGACTTCTCTACTATATTGAGAACTTTCCTGCGTCAGGATCCCGATATCATTCTTATTGGTGAGATGCGTGACCACGAAACGGTTGAGATTGGATTGAGAGCCGCACTGACGGGTCACTTAGTATTAAGTACGCTGCACACCAATGATGCGGTAGATAGCGCACTGCGTATGATGGATATGGGCGCTCCAGGCTACTTGGTAGCGAGCGCTGTGCGAGCGGTAGTAGCACAGAGATTGGTTCGTAAAGTATGTACTGACTGTAAAGTTGAAGATGAATTGGATGAACCTCGCAAGCAATGGTTGAGCGTCCGTTTCCCCAACCAAGTGGGTGTGCCATTTATGAAAGGTCGTGGTTGCCAGAACTGTAACTTAACCGGCTATCGTGGTCGTATTGGTGTCTTTGAAATGTTAGAGCTAGAACAAAACATGATGGATGCCCTTAGAGCGAATGATGCGGTCGGTTTTGCTCAAGCAGCTAGACAGTCTGAAAATTACAAACCGTTATTGGCTTCTGCGATGGAACTGGCTCTGCAAGGTGTCGTGAGTCTCGATGAGATAATGTACCTTGGTGAAGGGGATGCTTCCGGTGCCACTGACCCAATTTATCTGTAGGGGTAGAGTGATATGCCAACGTATCGTTATGTAGGTCGCAGTTCGGATGGTAGCCAGGTTACCGGTCAATTAGATGCGAATAACGAAGATCTAGCCGCTGAAAGCTTGATGAGCAAGGGGATCATTCCAACCTCAATTAAGTTGGGGAGAAGTGGCGATTCAGTATTAGATATGGATATATCTAGCCTGTTTTCACCCAATGTTCCTCTTGAGGTCTTGGTTCTGTTCTGTCGACAATTATACAGTCTAACCAAAGCGGGCGTGCCGCTTCTGAGGTCGATGAAAGGTCTGACTCAAAATTGTGAAAACAAACAGTTGAAAGCAGCTTTAGAAGAAGTGGTTGCTGAGCTAACCAATGGCCGTGGGTTAGCGGCATCGATGCAAATGCATCCTAAGGTATTTAGCTCGCTGTTTGTATCGATGATCAGTGTTGGTGAAAATACGGGTCGTTTAGACCAAGCGCTGCTGCAGTTAGCTGGATACTATGAACAAGAAGTGGAGACTCGCAAGCGAATCAAGACAGCGATGCGTTACCCAACATTCGTGATCTGCTTCATTTTGATTGCGATGTTCATTCTTAACATTAAGGTTATCCCACAGTTTTCTAGCATGTTCGCACGGTTTGGTGTCGATCTTCCACTCCCCACTCGTATCTTGATTGGTATGTCAGAGTTCTTTGTGAATTATTGGGGCTTGATGCTAGGCGTGATCTTTGGCCTTATTTTTGCGTTTAAAGCTTGGGTTAAAACAGATAACGGCTTAGAAACGTGGGATCGGTGGCGCCTAAAAATACCTGTCATTGGTGGCGTTGTTAACCGAGCTTTACTGTCTCGTTTCTCACGTACTTTCGCATTGATGCTCAAAGCGGGTGTGCCATTGAATCAATCGTTAGCGCTATCGGCTGAAGCTCTGGATAACCGCTTTTTAGAGTTACGGGTTCAAGCTATGAAATCGGCAATTGAAGCGGGTAGTACGGTTTCTTCAACCGCGATTAACAGCGAAATCTTCACACCGCTCGTGATACAAATGATTTCAGTCGGTGAAGAAACGGGTCGTATTGATGAACTATTGCTCGAGGTGTCAGATTATTATGATCGAGAAGTTGATTACGATTTGAAAACCTTAACCGCTAGAATAGAGCCTATTTTGTTGGTCGTTGTCGCTGGTATGGTCTTAGTATTGGCTTTAGGTATTTTCCTGCCGATGTGGGGAATGCTGGATGCAATCAAAGGCTAATGAATGCTAAATAACCTACAACGCTCACGTTTTGTTATTTGGAGTGTGGTTATCCTTTTTCTAATTGTAGGGCTGCTATTTGCATTGGATACGGTAGAAGAAGAAGCGAGTAACACGGCATTGATCGTCGCGAGTAAGCGGATTCTTGAGCAGGCTAATTTGTTTAAACAAGAGTATTTGTTAACGGGCCCGGAACAAACTAATGACTCAGAACAGTTAATGCGCTATAGCAGAACGGGATGGATAAAGCCGATTAAAGGTTCGGAACGGGATTGTCGCTATTGGTTAGAGCAATTGTATCCCCCACAGAGCATTTTAGGGCTGACTTTTCCCAGTATTGAAGATAAAAGTGATAACATACAGTTTCATTGTAGTTATCATTATAGCGATAAGTATCAAATAGATATATTGCTCGAAAAAGAAAGATTTAGTGTAAAAGCCAATATTTTGGCTTTGTGAGAATATTGACACTGTTTTTATGGTTTTATACGTGTGCAAATGTATAATGCGCGTTAGTAATTAGATGAGTAGGTAGAAAATGCTTAAAAATCAAAAGGGTTTCTCCCTTGTCGAATTAGTCATCGTAATTGTTGTCGTTGGTTTATTGGCAGTGGCGGCTTTACCCCGCTTCTTAGATGTGACCGATGAGGCTAAAAAATCCAGTATTGAAGGTGTCGCTGGTGGTTTTGCAACCGCAGTATTATCAGCAAGAGCACAGTGGGAAGCCGAAGCAAGACCATCTGAGAAGATTGGTGTTGAAACATACAATACTGTAAATTATGATGGTGTTGATTTTTGGTTAACAAGATCAAAGAACAGCAAGAGTGAAGATACCGACTTTCGAGATGGTTACCCATGGACTGTGAATAGTGACTCTTCAGTCGCACCAGGAGATATTTCTTCAGAAACCTGTGCTGAATTGATGCAGAATTTACTGCAAAACCCACCGAATGTGGCAGCAGTCGATGATGTTGATGACGACTCAAATTATAAATATTCAGCGGAAGCGAATTCAGGTGAGGCAACGTGTACTTACATTCAGTTAGAAGGTAATACCGAGCACCAATTCGTTTACGAAATTAAAACTGGTCGTGTGACCGTAACTTTGCAGTAAGTCTGCGTAAAATTAAACATAGAGAGAGCTTAACTATGAAAAGACAAGGCGGTTTCACCCTAATCGAACTAGTGGTTGTAATTGTTATTCTAGGTATTCTTGCTGTAACTGCGGCGCCACGTTTCCTAAACCTGCAAGATGATGCAAAAAATGCAACTCTTGAGGGGCTAGCTGGTGCGATTCAAGGCGCTTCCGGTATCGTTTACGGCAAGTCAGCAATTGACGGTAAAGAATCTTTGTCTTCAGCGTTAGTTACAATTGACGGCAATGACGTTGCCACTGTTTTTGGTTACCCAGCAGGTACGTCAGCTGCAATTGGTGCTATTGTTCAAGGTGTTGGCAAAGATGAAGATTTTGAATATCTTGGTCAATCTGGTAATGACGACGCGCTGTTTGGTATTGTTGGTTACGTTGATAGTTGTGTTGTATACGAAGAAGCGACCTCTGTTGCTGAAGCAACAGCGAATGCAGTTGTGAGTGCTGCTGTTTGTACTACCCCATAAGCTTAAATACTTAGCTTTAAGGCCAGCACCTGCTGGCCTTTTTTCTATCCAAAACATACAAATATCAAAACTATTCATATACATAAGAGCGAAAGCTTCATTATCTTGTATAATCAGTATTCGTTAGGCAGTTAGAGGCTCATTATGGATAACAGCCCCACACCCAACGGCTTTACTTTGGTAGAGCTGATCATCGTTATCATTATCCTCGGTATTGTTTCCACTTTTGCCGCGAGTCGCTTCGCTGGAACCTCTAGTTTTTCTACTTTTACAGCGCAAAAGCAAATTATCTCTGTGGTTCGTCAGGTTCAAGTGAATAGAATTCAAACCAATATCCCCAACTTATACAATTATTGTAACGATACGAGTTACCTTGATCTTCAAAAACTTTGTCTGCGCAGCCGTATAACTATCAGTGCTAGTTGTATTGGTAGCTCAAGCGGTTGCAGTGCTAGTGACTCTAGCTCCCGGAGCGATTCAGTTGTAGCTGATCAAGTCTCGTTTAGTGCTACACCTTCAGTGTCACAAATTACGTTTGATCTTCTCGGTAACCCGCTTGATACCGCCAGTAGTGGTGTGAGCATTCTGATTACCTCAGGGCAAAACCAAGCCAGTGTGTGTATTAACTCTCAAGGTTATGTGCGTGAAGGGGCGTGTCTATGATTCGCGCACGTGGTTTTACTCTTATAGAGAGCATTATTGTGATTATCGTACTGGGTATTGCGATGGTCACAATTAGCAGTTTTTTAGCACCTCAAGTGGCAAGTTCGGCCGACCCACAATATCAAAACCGCTCCGTAGCCTTAGGTCAGAGTTTGATGAATCAAATTTTAGCTCGCGGCTTTGATGAACACAGTGATTTTGATGGTGGTTTGATTCGCTGTGGCGATACGGGAGCTGCGACTTGTTCAGCTCCCAATGAATTGGGAGTGGATGGGTCAGAGACTGCGCCCGCTGCTTTTAATGATGTCGATGACTATATTGGTTGTTGGTATACCGATACCACTGAGTCAGCTTGTGTATCATCGACGAAGTATCCGCTTGCTAATATCCTAGATGAAAATATCGAAGACAGTTATGCCAATTTCCGTGTCGAGGTCTTGGTGTTTTATGATCAAAACATGGATGGACTAAACGACAATGTAATTGGAACGATGAAGCGCGTTGAGTTACAGATCTTTGGTGGTAACAACCGTTATAGCTTAGTTGCTTACAAGGGGAACTACTAATGAAACAACGTGGTTTTACTTTGATAGAGATGATCGTAACCATTGTTGTGGTTGCCGTCATTGGTCTCGCAATTGCCGGTTTTGTCGAATATGGCATGAGAGGCTATGTTGAAACTATCGATCGTCAAAAAGTACAAGTAAAAGGTCAATTTGTTGTTGAGAAAATGTCGCGAGAGATAAGCCATGCAGTGCCCAATAGCTTTACTGAAGATCTGAGTTTTTTACCTACTACTACTTTTGAGAGAAAGTGCCTCTCATTCTATCCGATCAAATATTCCGGTTTTTATCACTTCGATGAACTAGACAATCAATTGGACTTCATTGTTGGTCAAGGTGAACCAAGTCTCTCTGTAGGTGACTACATTATTATAAATCCAAGTAGTTTTAATGATTTGGCAGTGGAGTCCAATAAACGAATTGACGTTTCGGGTGCAGTACAGAATACCAACTCTTTCAGTGTTACAGCTTTGAGTCTTGTGAGTGAGTCTATTGCAAAACGACATTATATTTATGAAAAAAACAATCATGTCAGCTTCTGTATAGTGAACAATACTATCGAAGGACAAGGTGTCATTGAGCGTAATGGCGTAAGGATTGCAGATAGCGTTAACTACGCTAAAAGTCGTTTTCGATACGAAGAGCCAAGCTTACAAAGAGGTGGTGTAATTCACATCGATCTTGTGCTCGAGCAAAACAGTGAAGTAAGTGTTTACCAACAAGATGTGCAGGTACTCAATGCGCCATAGAAAATCGTCTCAACAAGGTAGTGTTTTAGTCGTCGCAGTATTTGTTATTGTGGTGATGGGTTTCCTTGCGACTTCTTTAGTGCAAGTTCAGTGGTCAAATCACGATACCTTGACGCGTAAACAGCTTGGTACACAAGCCTGGTTGCTCGCGCATTCTGCTAATGAGTGGGCACTTACTAAAGTGTACCCTTTGACTGTATCACCCGCGGTTTCAACAAGTGTTAGTGCAGCGTGTGGTAACTTAAATTCAAATCAAGTGAGCAGTGGGATGTCGACTATCTGTACTGTAGGCGAATTAACTTGTAGCCAAATTGGAACTTTAGATCGCGTTGGCTTTTTCAAAATTGAATCAACAGCTATTTGTGGTTCAGGTATCAACCAAGTGCAGCGTATTCAAGAAGTTTGGGTGAAGGAAGTAGAGCTATGATAAAGAAATTTATGGTTAAACAATTTCAGTTTTTTTTGTTATTAACTACTTTACTTACTTCTTCGTTATCTTATGGCGCAACTTACAACTTAGAGCTTGAATCTGACTTTAAACAGTTATGTAAATATAATGAAGGAGGACAAGCACCGATATCTATAAATGGTTCTGAGTGGGCTAGAGAGTATCGATGTCACGGGATTTTTTCTTCACGCAATAACACTATTAATCTTTATGATAATAGTGTCGTTAAAGCTGACCAGACTTTTAATATAACAAATACAGAATTTAAACCGGTTGTTTCTTCTTCTGGTAATGAGGGGACAACTACTTTATCTGGTGCTGGTGGGGGGGAATCTTCGCTCTCGGAAGTCACTCTTCCTGGAAGCATCCTTGGTGCTGGAACTCTATCGTTATCAAACTCTTCTATTCATGGGAATGTCGATGTGAGTTACGGCATTACGATCATCGCTACCAGTATAGGAAGTGATGTTTCTGGAGGAGGGGCATTCGACTTGAGTAATGGTTCTAGTATTGGTGGTGACGTTCAGATCGTGGATGGTGCGACGGTCGAGAACTCATCAGTTACTGGTGATATAAAAGCTCAATCTCTAGCGTTGACAGATGCGTCAGTAGGAGGAAACACTAATGTTGAATTTGCGTTATTTGCAGATAACTCTTCTATAACGGGATATGCAGAAGCTCAATCAATAAATTTGACTAACGACTCAAGTATTGGAGGCTATGCAAAAGCAGCATCTACTAACTCGATAATAATAGATGATTCTTCGATTGGTGGTGATGCTTCTGCACAAAAAATAACCGCAACTAATGCGTTTATTGGCGGTAATGCTGATACTGTTTACGAACTTGATTTAATCAATAGTACCGTTCAGGGAAATGTCACGTCGATCAACTCTAATATTGATTTATCAGGCAATACAGTCATTATGGGAGATGCCACAGCGTCAAGTCCAGATAATGGCTGGGCAATCATTAACTTCAATGATAACAGCATAGTTCATGGCACTTGCCTACACCGCACCTATCCTGTTGATGCTTGCGATTCTACTGAGCCTCCAATCAACCAAAATCCACAATTTGAATTTGGGACCTTAACCAAAGACAGCTGTCGCATTATCGAACCTGGTACTAACGATGATGCAGATAGACAAAGAGTGTCTTGCACATTGGAATTCGACAAAACTTACACTACGGTTCCTTTGGTGTTTGTTATGCCTACCATTGATGCCAGTCTATCAGTTTTGAGCGCGAGAACGACAGAGTTACCCTCAACAGCTTCTGTTATTGGAACAAGTTTGACCTCTGCAACTGTAGTACAAGAGATTGCACCGAGCGTTAAACGTAATACCAGTAATACAACATACCTTGATGCCCCAATGTTGAGTGATGAAGATTTAAATTCACTTAATATCGATTATTTCGTTATTCAAGAAGGGGTGATTTCTCTTGGGAACGGAAAAGGACGAATTGTCGCGGGCTTAGTGGAAACAAATACTGCAGCTTCACAAATTAGTAGTGAAAGAAATAATGCTGACCTTATTAAATTTGAAGATTTTGGTCTAAGTACTTTCTCAAATATTCCAGGTGTGCTTGTTCAACCGCAAACCAAAAATAATAGCTCAGCTTGGTTTACGGGTATGGCAAGAGGTGTGAATACCGAACGCTTTTATTTAGCCCTTGAAAAATCTGAAGTCATCAACAATAACGATATTAGTGAACCAGAGAAAGTCGCTTTTGTTGCTGGTGAAGGTTCAGGCATTACTCAAGGTGCTCGCTTCTTTTTAGGAAATGGAGAGACTCGAGTCACTACCACGCTTAATGAAAAAGTCATTTCCCCAATAGAAATTGGTTGTGAGGAATCAACCAGTATTTCCGAAGCTAATTTTGATGCTCCACCAATTCTAATTGCAAATAAAAACTCAAGAAGTGGTAATAACGGTGGTTGGGTTCGTCGTTGTCATGTTACTGAAGATGAAGTTTATTTTATTGTTGAAGAAGACATGGATAAGGACAGCGAACGCTCACATATAGCAGAGGATGTTGGTTTTTTTATGTTTGATCGACCAAACGAACTTGGTATTTGTGATGGTTTTAATAACAAAAGTCCAGTCCAAACTTGGATACGAACCGATGGAACTATCGGAGCATTCGAAGCTTATAATTCATCTCGCGTTATTGGTTCTTTTAAAGATGGAAACCGGAGGTATCTCGGCTTTGATGATGACTGGATGACTGATGGTACAAATTGGTCAACCGGTGGTGCTTGTGATGGTTTAGAGTGTGGCGGCTTAGAAGACTTGATGGTACCTAAAGAACTGCTAGAGGATATGCCTGATAACCTAACTGTTTCTGTCAATGTTAATGCGGGGGATACGCTAACCTTACCTTTGACTGACAGCGACGGCCAACCAATTTACGAATACCAAACCTTGAATGTTGGTGGAATAGTAACGATAGAAGCAGGTAAGTATAAAATAGGGTCCATCAATGTCTGGGAAGATGGTGAGGTACAAGTCAAGAGCGGTGACTCCGTTACGATTTTCACCAATAAACTCCAGCTTAATAACCGAGCGTTTTTTGGTGTACCTATTGATAGCAGGGTCGTTGATAAACCAACTCTAGAGGCCGATACTTATTTGCGTGTCAATGTATTGGAATCGAATTCCAATAGTGTGAATATCAATAGCAATAGCAATAGCAATAGCAATAGTTCAACGAAGCCAAGCACATTTGTCGGCTTATTGTATAGTGAACAACCTGTAAGAATTAGTAATGACGCCAGAATTTATGGCGGGGTTGCTGCTGAGAGTGTTCATATGTCAGGTCAATCACTTATTTCTGCTGCAACATCTTGTATGTTACCAAGCGATGATTACGAGATAGAGATATCTCCCGCGACCGACTTAGCTTTGATGTGTGGCGACGATTCCCCTCAATTTACTATTAATACCTCTAACAATGGTGTGGGGGAAAGCCTAGGTGTTACCGTAGCTATTACGCCTGACGCTGATGAATTCGACATTTCTGTACAACAAGGTTCCGGCACCGGTGTATACCCTAATTATGTTTCAAATGACGATGGTGAATTAACTTTAAAAGTTGTCGCTAAAGAGACTGACACCATCAATTTTGACTCAGATTACACACTCACGGCAATATTAGTGGATGACACTGGTAAAGAGGTAGAAAGCCAGTTCAAGTTCGTACCATTTAAATTCTCTTTAGTGGATGGCAATAGTCCAACAAATCGCCTTAACGTTATTGCGGGGCAAGCTACTCCTACGGTAACTAAAGTTTTAGCCTGTGACCTAGGTGACTCTATTGTAGTTGCTGAAAACTATGTAGGAGAAGCCGAGAAGCAAGTAACCATTACTCATGAGCTGGATAATTCTTGGAATGGCTCTGATGGAACGTTAACTTACTTACCTGAATTCAAAAAAGGCAGCGCTGCAACTGACTTAACTATCTCTGAGTCAGGGCTTTTCAACGTCACTTTAAAAGATAGCAGTTTTGATTGTACTGGTTTCGCTGGTTGTCCTGATGATGGGAGTTACGATTTAGAAGGGAGCTTTTCTATTTATTCTCGCCCGTGGCAATTTGCGATCTGTACGGGTAATAACTCTGATGGTAACAGCAGTAGTGGGGCAGCATTTGTTGCAGCGGGGGAAGAGTTTGACGTGTTTGCTAAACCAATTAGGTTCACGAATGACGCTAATCAGCTATGTAACAATAACTTGGTAACACAAAACTATTTGATTTCTTCAGGTGCAGTAGGTGCGAATCATACATTAGATACACCTAGTAATGGTGATGCAGTGTTAGGTAGTTTAGAACCGAGTAGTCAACTGACTCAATCTAGTTCTGATATTGTTTCTTCTGATAATGGTTATAAATTCAAAAGCTTAAAGTATTCAGAGGTTGGTAGTGTCAACTTTAAAGTGACTGAAAACTCAAACAGTTTTTACGGCAAGATTCTCGGTGGATTGTCTGGTAACAAGAATATAGGGCGCTTTTACCCGGATTACTTAACACTTATTAGCAACAGATGGAACTATTCTAGCGGTCACGATAACTTTGCTTATATGGCACAGGGTATTTCTTTCAATTTTATCGTTGAAGCTCGCAATCGAGATAACGAACCAGTGACTAACTATGGTCTATTTGCGGGTTCATTAAAGGCATCGATTAAGCACGTAGCAATAGAGGAAGATGGTACAGTTTTAAATACAAGGGTTTGGTTATCAGGAGGAAAGGATGCGGACCACATTAGTTGGGGTGAAGATGATTGGTCTTCGGCTCGTTTAACAATTGAAAATTTTGATTATGAATTCTTAAGGTTAGCTAGTGAAGATGGCCCGTACGATAATACTAATAGTGAGTTTGGGGTATGGGTCAGTGATAAAGTTGATGGTGTAGATTTGCAATTTCTAGACTTAGACAATACTAATACAGATTATACCAATGGTACTAAGTTTAGCTTTCAACCGGATTTTAGGTATGGACGAATGTCTCTCAAAGATGTAGGAGGCAATCAAGGTCGTAAGATCCAAGTTCCATTAGAAGTTCAGTATTGGTCCGGAAGTAAATTTGAAATTAATTCTGATGATAGTGGAAGCCAGTTTAACGGTAGTGATTACTGTGTAACTAAAATTTGGGATGATACAGAGCCAACAGATGCCAAGCTAACTAGCGATATAGATGATGATGGAAATGATGATACAGTGTCAGTATTGAATGGGATATCGAGTAACCTTATTGCTAAGCAAGAAACTAGTCGTCGTGAGCAAGTTAGGCTGTTTTTAAGGCAGGGTAGCTCCCCAAGTGGAGCTACTTGTTTTGGAAGTGAGGGGGCTCAACCCTGGCTACAGTATAACTGGAGAGGTTTAGGCGATGAAGATCCCTCAACTGTCGTCACATTTGGCATCTACCGCGGTAACGATCGTGTGATCTACCGAGGGGAAAGTGGCTTAACAGGTCAGTAATAATATAATTTTTGCCGCTTAAGTTAGGAATCTGTAAGAAATTGCGGGTTTCAGTCCATGTTTATACTTCAATGCCTTGCCGTGACAGCAAGGCATTGGTACATTTAGTGCAATTTTTGTCTTCTAATTCTTGCAGGATGAGCGAAGAATATGTTTAAAAAACTTCGTGGCATGTTTTCAAACGACCTATCGATTGATTTAGGTACTGCCAATACCCTTATATATGTAAAAGGCCAAGGCATTGTTCTTGATGAGCCTTCTGTTGTCGCTATTCGCCAAGATCGTACAGGGTCTGCAAAGAGTGTCGCTGCTGTTGGTCATGCTGCTAAGCAAATGCTTGGTCGTACGCCAGGTAACATTTCAGCGATCCGTCCAATGAAAGACGGCGTAATTGCCGACTTTTACGTAACGGAAAAAATGCTTCAGCACTTTATTAAGCAAGTGCATGACAACAGTGTTCTTAAACCAAGCCCTCGTGTCTTGGTTTGCGTTCCTTGTGGTTCAACACAGGTTGAGCGTCGTGCCATCCGTGAGTCAGCGCTAGGCGCTGGTGCTCGTGAGGTTTACCTAATCGATGAGCCAATGGCTGCGGCGATTGGTGCTGGCCTGCGCGTTTCTGAGCCAACAGGTTCAATGGTGGTTGATATCGGTGGTGGTACTACTGAAGTTGCGGTTATCTCATTAAATGGTGTGGTTTACTCTTCTTCTGTTCGTATTGGTGGTGACCGTTTTGATGAAGCTATCATCAACTACGTTCGTCGTAACTACGGTAGCTTGATTGGTGAAGCAACGGCAGAAAAGATCAAACACGAAATCGGCTCAGCTTACCCTGGCGATGAAGTACAAGAGATCGAAGTACGTGGCCGTAACTTAGCGGAAGGCGTGCCTCGTAGCTTTAGCCTGAACTCAAACGAAATTCTTGAGGCGCTTCAAGAGCCGCTATCAGGTATCGTATCTGCTGTCATGGTTGCACTAGAACAATGTCCGCCAGAGCTTGCTTCTGATATATCAGAGAACGGTATGGTGCTGACTGGTGGTGGTGCACTGCTTAAAGACCTTGATCGTCTGCTAACGGAAGAAACAGGTATCCCTGTTGTTGTTGCAGAAGAGCCACTAACGTGTGTTGCTCTCGGTGGTGGTAAAGCCCTAGAGATGATCGACATGCACGGCGGTGACCTGTTCAGCGAAGAATAATATCTAGTGTTAGGCTCTTTTATTATCTAGTTGTATGTAAAGAGCCTAGGACCTTGCCTATAGGATCAAATGTAGCTCTAGGACCAAATATAGAATGAAGCCAATTTTTGGTAGAGGTCCCTCTCTACAATTGCGCCTGTTTTTTGCTGTAATTTTATCAGCCAGCCTTATGCTGGCTGATAGTCGTTTAGATGCTTTCTCAAATGTCCGCTATCTATTGAACAGCATGGTTGCCCCAATTCAATACGCAGCCAACTTACCTCGCACTATGTTCGATGGTGTCTACGACCGTTTTAGTACTCGTAAAGGACTAATCGAATCCAACCATAATATTAAACGAGAAGTCTTGCGTCTAAAAAGCGAGCTGATTCTGCTTGAGCAATACCAAGAAGAAAACAAGCGCCTTCGTAAGCTATTAGGATCTCCGTTTATCCGTGATGAAAAGAAAGTCGTCACAGAAGTTATGGCGGTAGATACTTCACCCTATCGTCATCAAGTTGTGATCGATAAAGGTCAGATTGATGGGGTGTATGAAGGTCAACCGGTGATCAACGAAAAAGGCATTGTCGGCCAAGTGACTTTTGTCGCTGCTCACAATAGCCGTGTCCTGTTACTGATTGACGCAAACAATGCGATTCCTGTTCAAGTCATTCGTAATGATATTCGAGTGATCGCTTCCGGTAATGGCATGATTGATGAGATTCAACTAGAACACATTCCAACCAGTACTGATATTCAAGAAGAAGACTTGTTGGTGACATCGGGTTTAGGCGGGGTTTATCCTGAAGGCTACCCTGTGGCTTATGTTTCTTCAGTCGATTATGACCCGAAACGTGAATTTGCGGTTATTAAAGCAGAGCCTGTGGTTGAGTTTGATAAGCTCAGGTACTTATTGCTTGTTTGGCCTGATGAAAACAAACAGATGCAAGCGGATCAAATCAGCATTAAACAAGTATTGTTAGAGGGTGAAGATGGCCAATAGCGTTTTAAGAAGCAAAGTAGTAATTGGTTGCTCATTTTTGATCGCGCTTATTCTGCAAACCATTCCTTGGCCTGGTAGCTTAGATCTATTTCGACCGTCATGGTTGTTACTGGTGACGTGTTATTGGGTTCTTGCTCTGCCACACCGTGTTAACGTGGGTAGTGCTTTGATTTTGGGCCTATTGTGGGACCTATTGATTGGTTCAACATTGGGTATTCGTGGAATGATGATGGCAATAGTGATGTACATTATTGCGCTTAACTTTCTCGTGATACGTAACATGGCGCTATGGCAACAAGCCATGATTATTGCGGCGTTGACGGTATTGTTTGAAGTGTTGATCTTCTTTGGTGAATATTTGATCCAAGATGTCGTTTTCAATCCATTATCGTTATGGAGCGCATTGATAAACTGTATACTTTGGCCTTGGATGTTTTTATTAATGAGACGTGTGCGTCGCCATTGGCATGTGAGGTAGTATGACGATGGAAAAGAAATATTTAGTTTTGGCATCCGGTTCTCCACGCCGCAAAGAATTGCTATCTCAACTTGGTTATGAGTTTTCTGTCCTCGTAACCGATGTTGAAGAGTGTAAACATGCCCAAGAAACCGCCGAAGAGTATGTTAAGCGACTATCTTTAGATAAAGCCTTAGCAGCGTTGTCTTTATTGAAAGATAACCCTTCTGAAAAGCAGAATGTCATTTCTAGTTCTGATACTGTAGAGCCTAGTTTTGATAATGCAGCTGTTGGCTCTGAGACCGTCGATCTTAGCTCTGAGCCTATTTATCTTAACTCTGAAACAGTGGTTCTTGGTTCTGACACAGTTGTCGTTAGCCAAGGGCAAGTGCTCGAGAAGCCCACTGATTTTGCCGACTCTAAGCGCATGCTTACTCAGTTAGCGAATGATCGTCACCAAGTGATGACGGCCGTTTCTGTGGTGTCGGAAGAAAAACAAAAGACAGAAATCATTATTACCGACGTATGGTTTAAACCCCTCAGTGAAAAAGAAATAGAACAATACTGGCAAACAGGGGAGCCATGCGATAAAGCCGGTAGCTATGGAATCCAAGGTTTGGGCGGACGCTTTGTTACCCGAATCGAAGGTAGTTATTACGCCGTTGTCGGCTTACCTTTATTTGAAACGGACCAGCTACTGCAAGAATTCTTATAATTACTAATCTGAGGTGCACCATGAGTGCTGAATTGTTGCTGAACGTGACCCCGAGTGAAACTCGTGTGGCCATGATTGAAGGGGGGGCTCTTCAAGAGATCCATGTCGAACGAGATGCTCGACGCGGTATCGTAGGAAATATCTATAAAGGACGTGTAAGCCGTGTACTTCCGGGAATGCAGGCGGCTTTTGTGGATATAGGCCTTGAAAAAGCAGCTTTTTTGCACGCCTCTGATATTGTTCCACACACTGAATGTGTTGCTGAAAACGAAAAGAAGCAATTTCAGGTTCGTGATATTTCAGAGCTTGTCCGTCAAGGACAAGACATTGTGGTTCAAGTCGTCAAAGATCCTCTTGGTACCAAAGGTGCCCGCTTAACCACTGATATTACTTTGCCATCTCGCTATCTGGTCTTTATGCCTGGTGCAAGTCATGTTGGCGTATCTCAGCGAATTGAAAGTGAGTCTGAACGTAATCGTCTTAAAAAAGTCGTGTCTCGTTACTGTGACGAACATGGTGGCTTTATCATCCGTACCGCAGCAGAAGGTGCAGATTCGAATGAGTTGGCTCAAGATGCGGCATTCTTAAAGCGACTATGGTTAAAAGTATTAGAGCGTCGTGGTAAGCACAAAGCTCGTACACGCTTGTACGGTGAGCTGTGCCTAAGCCAACGTATTTTGCGTGACTTCGTTGGTACTGAGTTGAGTAAGATTCAGGTCGATTCTCGTCTAGAGTATGAAAATCTTAAAGAGTTTACTTCTGAGTACGTGCCAGAGCTGACTGACAAGCTTGAGCTGTATGAAGGCGATAAGCCTATCTTTGATATGTACGATACCGAAAACGAAATTCAACGTTCATTGGATCGTAAAGTCGAATTAAAGTCTGGTGGATATCTGATTATCGACCAAACGGAAGCGATGACCACTGTCGACATTAACACTGGCGCATTTGTTGGTCGTCGTAATCTAGAAGAAACCATTTTCAATACCAACGTAGAGGCGACTCAAGCGATAGCTCGACAACTGCGTCTGCGTAACTTAGGTGGCATCATCATTATCGACTTTATTGATATGTTGTCTGAGGAACATCGTAAGCGAGTACTAACTTCATTAGAAGCTGCGCTAGACAAAGATCGCGTGAAAACCAATATTAATGGCTTCACACAGCTTGGTTTGGTGGAGATGACTCGTAAACGTACTCGTGAAAGTATTGAGCATATTCTGTGTTCAAGCTGCCCCGCTTGTGAAGGCCGCGGCAGCGTGAAAACAGTCGAAACGGTTTGTTATGAAATACTTCGAGAGATCACGCGCGTGAATCGTGCCTACGACGCAGACAAGTTCGTTGTCTATGCCGCAGCCGCAGTCGCTGAGGCGTTAGAGGGCGATGAATCTCATGCGCTTGCTGAGCTTGAAGTCTTTATTGGTAAACAAGTCAAAATCCAGGCTGAGCCTCTGTACATACAAGAGCAGTTTGATGTTGTTATGATGTAATGGATATTTTGTGAGCTCAAGCGCTACTCTGATTCTTCGTGCATGTTTATGGTTAGTGGTTACTCTCTTAGTAACGCTAGCCATTGCCGTGACTACACTTCGTGTAGCCTTACCTAATTTAAACAAATATCAATCTGAAATTGAGGTTTGGGTAAATCAACATTCCGGTTTTGAATTCTCCATTCAAGATGTGGGCGGTTTTTGGCGCAACACTCACCCTTCTATAGCTTTACAAGGTGTTAAAGCCAGCCTTCCTAATGCAGAAGATGTCACTTTCTCTGTTGAGCGTGTTGAAGTTGAGTTTGACTTGATTCAATCGTTCGTTCAGATGCGTCCGGTTGTGGCCGATTTGGTCATGAACCAAATGTATCTTGATATCCGATCTATTGATCTGTTTGCTGGTCAAAACGGCCAACAGAAACCGAAAAAGTCGAATTCTTCAAAGCGGGTTATACAGGAACTGGATAATCTACTCCTGAAAACTTTAGTGGATGTGACGGCTAAAGACTCAACCCTTTTATACCGTGCAATCTCTGATGAAGAACGTCAACTCGACATAGAAACTTTAAAATGGCAAAACTCAGGTAAACACCACCTTGCAGAAGGTGTGGTAAGTATTAAAGATGCCAACTTAAACTCCCTGTCAGTGAGTGCTAACTTTGTTGATGGTGGCTCGCTGACCGATATGTCGGGTGAGTTCTATGTGAGCGCGGATAGCATCTCGATAAAACCTTGGTTAACGCGTTACATGCAGACAGAGTCCGGTGTGGAAACGGGTACGGTGAGTCTTAATAGTTGGTTAACTCTGAAAAACAGTAAGCCAGTGAGCGCTTACGTTGAGGTATTACCTTCTGAACTGACTTGGAATGAAGACGGGCGCCACGATTTGATGATTGAATCTGGCTTGTTTAAACTTTCTCCGTTGGAAAATGGCTGGCAAGTAAATGGTCACTCACTTAATTTAAGAACCGATGACACGCCTTGGCCAGAACTCGATGTTGCATTCAAATGGAACAAAGGTCCGTGGCAACTCAACGTTTCTGAGTTGGATATTGCCACCATTACTCCGCTAATTAAGTTGTTGCCTGATTCCGAGCAATCCACTCAAATGATTAATTCGTTGGCTCCAGGCGGTTTGGTTTCTGATATTCGTGTCTCCATGGATTCAGGCATCGAAAGCTTGCGTTATTCTGCAAGTTTTTCTGATATGGCTATCGAGCAATGGGAGTTAGTTCCAGGCTTTAGCCAAGTGTCAGGCAGTGTTTTTGGTTCAGCATCTGAAGCGAAAGCCAGCTTGCATGTTATTGATGATGTGTTTCCTTATGGCGATGTTTTCCAAGCCCCTCTAAATATCAAACAAGGTCAGGTTGACATTGTTTGGCAGCAGGTTGAAAACGGCTGGAAGCTTTGGTCGGATAAAATCACGGCAGCAACGCCAGATTTACAAGTTCTCGGCGCATTTCGTTTAGATTTTCCAAATGACGCAAGCCCTTATCTTTCTTTTTATGGTGAAGCGGACGCTTACAATGTAGGTGAAACCTGGCGTTATTTACCGACATTGGCACTTGGCCAAGACTTAACTGATTACCTTTCCACGGCGATTCAAGCCGGTAAAGCCGACACCGTTAAATTACTTTGGTATGGTGAATTAGCTCAATATCCGTATACCAATCATGATGGTATTTTCCAAGTTTGGGTTGGGTTAGAAAACGCGAAATTTAGTTTTGATACCGGCTGGCCTTTGATTACCGATCTTCAGCTTGATCTGTTATTTGAAAATGATGCGATGCACTTGGATTCTCGCTCAGCTCAATTAATGGATGTCACTGCAGATCGTATTACGGGGCGTATTCCTTATTTAGGGCAAGGCGGCCATATTGAAATTGAAGCGAAAGCAACCGCGTCTGGCAATGCGGTACGTGATTACATGACAGCTTCTCCACTCGTCGATTCAGTCGGGGCTGCCTTAACGGCGCTTCAAGTGAGTGGCGATGTGTCATCCGAGTTTCAGCTTAATATTCCGTTTGATTCTGAAAAGGAAGCAAGAGCGTGGGGCTATGCTGATCTCAATGGTAACCATGTCGAGATTGAAGCTCCGCCGATGGTACTTGAAAACACCACTGGACGTATTGAGTTTGATAATGATGTAGTGACGGCGAATGGCCTTGCTGCAGATTTACTTAAACAGGGTATCTCTCTTGATTTCAAAGGCTTGAATGATGGCCCGGGCTACGCGGTTGATATCGATGTTCTAGGCGATTGGGATGTTAAACCTCTAGAGCCTTACATTGGTGAACAGTGGCTAAGCCGTTTGTCTGGCCATGCTCAGTGGCAAAGCCAAATTGATATTCAGCTTAACGATATCGGTTTTAGTTACCAATTGGATTTGCAGTCAGATCTTAAGTATTTGGCCAGTGATTATCCATATCCATTGGCGAAAAAGTCATTAGAAAGTGGCTCTGCAAGGTTACAAGCCTCGGGCAACCAAGAAGCGATTACTGCACGTTTACAGCTCCCTAGTACCAAATATCAGGCTGAAATTGATATCACAGGTGATGTTCCTCAGTTAACGGCGACCAATTTAGTGCTTGGTCGAGGAGGTTACAAAATTAGCCCTGTCGTTGGCCATCATGCATTAATTCGTACTGATAAGTTCAATGCTGATGATTGGTTATCGGTCGTGATGGAGCCTGTGAAGCCTTCAAACGCCGTGCTCAGTCAAATGAATACTCCAACTATTCCTGCGCCAAGCCGTGTTACGTTCGAGAGTAAGGAGCTAATTTTAGGTGGCATTCCTTGGAATGATGTCGACTTTAGTGCTCGTAAAAACAAACAAGCATGGCAAATGGAAGTCTCTAGCCAAGAGATCGAAGGAGATATTAATTATCTGCCTCCTTACGATTTAACGGTTTCATTAGATCGTTTACATTTGTTTGTTCCAGAGTGGAGCGATCAGAAAAACCAAGAGCAACTGCTACAACGTAAAGCGCAAGAAGCACCGTTGATCTCTGATTTGGATCGAGAGATCCACGATGCGATGCCGAACCTGAAGTTAACTTTGAACGACTTTTGGCTGCAAGGTTACAAGGTTGGCAAGGTTGATGTTGAAGTGGCTAGGAACGAAGATCGGATAGAGTGGAATAAGATCCAGGTTCGAAGTGGTGGCAATAAAGCCGATATCAGCGGTTGGTGGGAACTGAATGGTGACAAGAGTCATTCATCGTTGGCTGTTGATGTAGAAGGTGAAAACAACAGTGAATTGATGGAACGATTCGGTATTACTTCAGGAATTCAAAAAGCACCATTCGCGTTGGAAGGTCAACTAAATTGGGATGGTTCGCCTTGGGGGATTAAAATGGATACCCTTGATGGCAACGTTAAAACCAAGTTTGGTAAAGGTATTATCTCGGATGTGAGCGGTGCGGCTCGTTTACTTGGCCTGTTTAGCCTAGATTCGATCATCCGCAAGATGCAGCTCGATTTCTCAGACGTGTTTGATAAAGGCATGGCGTTCAACAGCATCACAGGAACGGGTAAGATTCAAAATGGTATCTTTCTGACTAATGACTTAAACATGGATGCCGTTGCTGGTGAGATGAAGATCAGAGGTATCGCTAATCTTAATACCCGCCAGGTGGATGCGGAAGTTAATTTTACCCCAGATATTACCTCTGGCATTCCTGTATTAACGGCCTTTGCGGTAACCCCTCAAACGGCGCTGTACGTATTAGCGGTGACTACGGTTATTTCTCCAGTTGTTGAAGTTTTTACCCAAGTTAATTATTCGGTAAAAGGACCATTGGATTCACCAACGGTGAGTGAGCTTTCTCGTAGCTCTGGTGAGTTTCAGTTACCCGAAAAGCTTAGGAAATTAGCTCAATAGTCGTGAATGCTTGAATAGCTCATACTCGAACAGGTCAATAGACAAATGAGCTAATACTTGAGTTGGTCAATACACTTGCAGATTAACATACGATAAACGCTGTTTTCTGAATCATAATGAATGGAGGAACTATACACATGGATTGTGTTGGGTTGATTCAAATGACATCAGGTCCTAGTCCTGAGTTAAACTTTGATTATCTTGTTCAAGAAGTAGAAAAGTGCAAAGCACTAGGGGCTAAGTGGGTAGTTTGCCCTGAAAATGCATTAGTTTTTGGCAGTAAAGCCGACTATCACCAGTATGCAGAGCCCTTAAATGATGGCCCGTTGCAGAAGAAAGTGTCTGAATTAGCTTCGTTTCATCGAATCTGGATTATTGTCGGTAGCATGCCGATAAGCACGATTGAAGGCGTGACTACAACAACATTGGTGATTGACGACTTTGGCTGCTTAGTTGCACATTACGATAAGTTACATATGTTTGATGTTGACGTGTCCGATGCGCACAAATGCTATCGAGAGTCCGATATTTTCACTCCGGGTGATCGCGTTGTGACGACGGAAACGCCTTTTGGTCGCTTAGGTTTGAGTATTTGTTATGATGTGCGCTTTCCGCACTTGTATTCAGAACTACGCAAGCAAGGTGCGCAGATCATTATCGTACCGGCGGCGTTTACAGCAGTGACTGGTCATGCGCATTGGGAAGCATTATTAAGGTGTCGTGCGATCGAAACACAATCTTGGATTGTCGCGGTAGGACAAGGAGGTAAGCATCCTTGTCAAAGAGAAACATGGGGACACTCAATGGTGGTTGATCCATGGGGACGAGTGGTCGCACAATTAGACCAAGAGCCTAAAAGTATGGTGGTCGAGATAGACATATCCAGTTGTGAGTCAATTAGGCAAAATATGCCGATAACGCAACATTCTCGATTCACCAATCAATTTTAATTACAAATAAGAGCCATTTATGAGCATTAATCAAATTGAAGAAGCGCTACTGAACCCGACAGGGCTTACGGAGCAAAATATCGCAGATACATTGGCGAGCATTGCTACCCGCCAAATTGATTATGCTGATATCTATTTTCAGTCAAGCTGGCATGAATCCTTGGTGCTAGAAGACAGCATCATTAAAGACGGTTCTTTCAATATTGACTGCGGTGTTGGTGTGCGAGCGGTATCGGGTGAAAAAACCGGTTTTGCTTATTCTGATCAAATCCAACTAGACGGTCTTAAGCAGAGTGCGATTGCTGCGCGTGGTATCGCTAAGCAAGGTCAAAACGGCAAGGTACAGGCCTTCAAACGCAATTCTAACCAAGCTTATTACGATGCGGTTAACCCACTCGCTAGCTGGGAAAAACAACAAAAAACAGAATTACTCAAAGCGCTTGATGCTTATATTCGAACTAAAGAACCGATGGTTACTGAGGTTTCGGTGAGTTTAAGCGGTGTGCATGAGCAGATGCTGGTTGCTGCAACTGACGGCACTTATGCTGGTGATATTCGCCCGCTGGTTCGTTTGTCTATTAGTGTACTGGCACAAAAAGGCGATCGTCGTGAGCGCGGTAGTGCTGGCGGTGGTGGTCGTTTTGGTTATGACTTCTTCCTAAGCGATGCTAATGGCTCTCAGGTTGCTTACCAGTTTGCTGATGAAGCGATTCGCCAAGCTCTTGTTAACCTTGAAGCGGTTGCGGCACCTGCTGGTGCAATGCCTGTTGTCCTTGGTTCTGGTTGGCCGGGCGTTCTTCTACACGAAGCAGTAGGCCACGGTTTAGAAGGTGACTTCAACCGTAAAGAGTCGTCAGTATTTTCTGGTAAAGTTGGCGAACAAGTTACATCAAGCCTATGTACGATCGTTGATGATGGTACATTGACTGACCTGCGCGGTTCATTGAACGTTGATGATGAAGGCGTTAATGGTCAGTACAACACGCTGATCGAAAATGGCATCCTAAAAGGTTACATGCAAGATAAGCTTAATGCTCGTTTAATGGATGTAGCACCTACGGGTAACGGTCGTCGTGAGTCTTACGCACATCTTCCGATGCCGCGTATGACAAACACTTATATGCTGCCGGGTGAGCACACACCGGAAGAGATCATTGCTACTGTTGAGAAAGGCATCTACGCGCCGAACTTCGGCGGTGGTCAGGTAGATATTACTTCTGGCAAGTTCGTGTTCTCAGCTTCTGAAGCGTACATGATTGAAAACGGCAAAATTACTCACCCAGTGAAAGGTGCAACGCTGATCGGTTCTGGTATTGAAGCGATGCAGCAAGTGTCTATGGTGGGTAACGACCTTAGCCTAGACCGTGGTGTGGGTGTGTGTGGTAAAGCAGGCCAAAGTGTCCCTGTTGGTGTTGGTCAACCAACATTGAAGCTAGACTCGCTAACGGTGGGTGGTACTGAGTAATTCAGAAGAATCTCTGCCAACTTACTTCAAAAGATTAAATTGAAAAGCGCCTCCAATGTGAGGCGCTTTTTGTTTTTAGATTACGGATTCAGTGTGAGTGTATCGAGTTGCTACATGTTCTCTTCGGCAAACTCTGCCAGTCGGCTACGTACCACGCCATTGAGGTGGATATTGGCACTGCCTTCGAAGTTTTTAAAACGCTCAACCATGTAGGTTAAACCTGAAGTCACAGGGGTTAAGTAGGAAGAATCTATTTGGGCTAGGTTTCCTGAACAGACAATCTTGGTGCCTTCACCACAGCGGGTGATGATGGTTTTGATTTGTGAAGCGGTTAGGTTTTGGCACTCGTCGAGAAGAACGAACGCATTTTGGATCGAGCGGCCACGCATAAAGTTGATCGATTTGAATTGGATATTGGCTTTATCACAGATGTATTTCATTGAGCCTTCTGTGCAATGATCATTTTTGTGTAGCGCCTCTAAGGTATCCGTTACTGCTGCTAACCATGGCAACATCTTTTCTTCCTCGGTTCCGGGAAGAAAGCCAATCGACTCGCCAATATCGGGCGTGTTTCGGGTTACGATGATCTTATCGAAATGTTTACGCTCAATGGTTTGCTCTAGCGCTGCAGCCATAGCTAACAGTGTCTTACCACTCCCTGCAGCCCCCGTTAGGATCACAAGGTCAATATCGGGATCGAGTAGGGCGTCGATCGCCATACCTTGATAGATGTTCTTAGGTGTAATATCCCATGCTCTTCGGTTCATCAACCGTTCACGACTAAGATCTCTCAGAGTGATGGTTTCGGTTTCAATCTCTTCGACCCGAGCGGCAAAGTCACTCTCCTCGTCAATCACATATTGGTTGAGAAAGGTTGGCTCGAAAGGTGCTCTTGCTAGAGTGTGTAACGTCTTTCCCCCTAGAGCCTTACTCTCGACATTATCAATGCCATCCCAAAATGCCCCTTCGAGTTGCTGAAAGCCTTTAGTCAGGTATTGGATATCATCGATCAATTGGTCTGTTTGATAATCTTCAACGAAGCGAACACCTGCGCCTTTGGCTCGCAAGCGCATGTTGATGTCTTTGGTGATGAGAACCACTTCACGTGGCGCGCGTTTGTTTTGAAGGTAGAGGACGGCGTTGAGGATTCGATTATCGCCTGCCTTATCATCAGCGAAGGCCTTAATGCTTTCTTGAAGTTCGTAGTCCGCGAGTATGGAAATACTGCCGGATGCGTTTATTTCTTTAGAGAAAGGAATGCCTTCCGAGATTTGATCGGGTGTGGCTTCCCTGAATAAATCTTCGAGCGTGCGAATCGCAATTCTCGCATCTCGAGCAACGTCTCTTTTACTGTCTTTGATTCTGTCGAGTTCTTCTAGCACGGTCATCGGGATAACGACATCGTGCTCTTGGAAAGAAAATATAGCGAAGGGTTCGTGAAGTAGGATATTGGTGTCTAAAACAAATAGCTTCCGGTTGGTCTCGCCCATAGCATCTCCTTGCCGTCGTACGGCTTGCTTTGCATTCATTGAACGTAGATAAAGCTCATATAAAGATTAGTAGCTCATTCTGGTGATAGTCAACTACTTACCTAAACTTCATCTAGAGGAATATCGACATATCGTTGTGAGTGAATATGGCGTGTTCATTTAAGAGCAGCAATCTGCTACCTATAGATTAACCATGATTTTTTGACAGTTTGATTGCATTGGCGAAAACAGAAAAAAAGTGTGAAATCATCGCCTTTAGGCGTGACCTAAATCACAGCATCGAGTAATATTAGCGACCTTTTTCTGCACCATTTTCTTGAGATATTTATTATCGAGAGCGCACTTAAAAAGTGGCTGCAAACTAGGCATTTTTGGCTATATTTTTAATGCAGGAGCGATAACGCTCTTGTTTAAATTGCAGTTCAAATGACCAAATTCCAACTATAAGATTGAGGTAGTCGATTCATGACATTTGCTTTGGGGCAACGCTGGATAAGCGATACGGAGAGCGATTTAGGTTTAGGTACCGTTGTAGCAATGGATGCTCGTACAGTGACACTAATGTTTGCAGCGTCAGAAGAAAACCGTGTCTATGCACGTACTGATGCTCCCGTAACCCGAGTAACGTTTAATGTAGGCGATGTCATTGAATGCCAAGAAGGTTGGTCTTTATCTGTCGAAGAAATTATCGAAGATAAAGGGCTGCTGACGTATTTAGGTACGCGTGAAGATACTCAAGAAACAGAGGTGACTCTGCGTGAAATCTTCTTAAGCAATCAAATCCGCTTTAATAAGCCGCAAGACAAATTGTATGCGGGCCAAATCGACCGTATGGATAACTTTGTGTTGCGTTACCGCGCGCTAAGCAATCAATATCAACAACACAAGAGCCCAATGCGTGGCTTGTGTGGTATGCGAGCAGGCTTAATTCCTCATCAGCTGTACATTGCTCATGAGGTGGGTCGTCGTCACGCTCCACGTGTTTTGCTGGCCGATGAAGTGGGTCTAGGTAAAACCATCGAAGCGGGCATGATCATCCACCAACAAGTTTTGTCTGGCCGTGCTGAACGTATTCTTATTGTGGTACCTGAAACTCTGCAACACCAATGGTTAGTAGAGATGATGCGCCGTTTCAATCTGCACTTCTCTATCTTTGACGAAGAGCGTTGTATTGAAGCCTTTGCAGAATCAGATAACCCATTCGATACACAACAATATGTTCTGTGTTCTTTGGATTTCCTACGTAAGAGCCGCAAGCGCTACGAACAAGCACTTGAGGGTGAGTGGGATCTGTTGGTTGTCGATGAAGCGCACCACCTTGAGTGGAGCCAAGACAAACCAAGTCGCGAATACCAAGTGGTTGAAGGTTTGGCTGAAAATACCTCTGGCGTACTGCTACTGACAGCAACGCCTGAGCAGCTTGGTCGTGAGAGCCACTTTGCACGTCTGCGTCTTCTGGATCCTGATCGCTTCTACGATTACGAAGCATTCGTTGAAGAAGAAGACCAATACGCACCGGTTGCTGATGCAGTTACTGCACTGTTCTCTGGCGTGAAGCTTGAAAACAGCGCGAAGAACCAGATTACGGAACTGCTTTCTGAGCAAGATGTTGAGCCTTTGTTCCGCATCATTGAAGGTGATAGCAGCGAAGAAGAGCAAGCGTTAGCTCGTCAAGAATTGATTGATAACCTTATGGATCGCCATGGTACAGGTCGTGTTCTATTCAGAAACACACGTGCTGCAATCAAAGGTTTCCCTAAGCGTAATGTAAACCTACTGCCGATGGAAATTCCAACGCAGTACACAACTTCGATGCGCGTATCTGGCATGATCGGCGGCAAGATGGCTCCTGAAGCTCGCGCGATGAAGATGCTGTACCCAGAAGAGATCTTCCAAGAGTTTGAAGGTGAAGACTCAAGCTGGTGGCAGTTCGATTCACGCGTTAACTGGTTGATTGAAAAGATCCAAGACAAGCGCAGCGAAAAGATCCTAGTAATCGCTTCGCGTGCGAGTACGGCTCTTCAATTAGAGCAAGCACTGCGTGAACGTGAAGGCGTGCGTGCAACCGTATTCCACGAAGGCATGTCGATTCTAGAGCGAGATAAAGCGGCGGCTTACTTTGCTCAAGAAGAGGGCGGTGCTCAGGTGCTTATCTGTAGTGAAATCGGGTCTGAAGGTCGCAACTTCCAGTTCGCTAACCAACTTGTGATGTTCGATCTACCGTTCAACCCAGACTTGCTTGAGCAACGTATTGGTCGTTTGGACCGTATCGGTCAGCTTCGAGATATCGACATTCATGTTCCTTACCTAAAAGGTACATCACAAGCGATTCTAGCGCGTTGGTTCGATGAAGGTTTGAATGCGTTTGCAGAGACTTGCCCAACCGGTCGCACGGTTTACGACAAGTACTCAGATGTTCTTATCGAGATGCTAGCTTCTGGTAACACAGAGCAATTGGATGAAGTGATTGAAGAGTCAGCGAAGCTAAACCAAAGCCTGAAATCAGATCTAGAAAAGGGTCGAGATCGCCTACTAGAGATGCATTCAAATGGTGGCGATAAAGCTCATGAGATTGCAGAAAAGATCGCGTCTACTGATGGCGACACTAACCTAGTTTCTTTTGCACTGAGCCTGTTTGACACCATTGGCCTGAACCAAGATGACAAGGGTGAAAATGCGCTAGTTGTAACGCCGTCTGAGCACATGATGGTGCCAAGCTATCCAGGTTTACCTTATGAAGGGGCAACGATTACGTTTGATCGTGATACTGCGCTGTCTCGTGAAGACATGAACTTCATTAGCTGGGAACACCCAATGATTCAGGGCGGTATTGATCTGCTACTGAGTGAAGGTGTCGGTGCATCAGCGGTATCGCTACTGAAAAACAAAGCGCTGCCAGTGGGTACTATCTTGCTCGAGTTGGTTTACCTTGTGGATGCGCAAGCGCCAAAGCGCAGCGGTATCAGCCAGTTCTTACCTAAGACGCCAATTCGTTTGATGATGGATGGCCGTGGTAACGATTTATCTGCTCAGGTTGAGTTCGACAGCTTTAACCGTCAACTAAGCCCAGTAAACCGTCACTTAGCGAGCAAGCTAGTGAACTCGGTACAAGGTGAGATTCACAAGCTAATTGAAGCGGGTGAGACGCACGTACTTCCTAAAGTGGAAGAAGTGCGTGAACAGGCTCAACGAGATATGCAGACTAACCTGAACGGTGAATTAGAGCGTCTACAAGCGCTTAAAGCCGTGAACCCTAATATTCGTGATGAAGAGCTAGAGGTTATCGAAGCTCAAATCAATGAACTGACAGGTTACATCAGCAAAGCTCAGGTTCAATTAGATTCACTACGTTTGATAGTGGTTTCTCACAACTAGTTTTGAATTAGTAAATGCTTTAACAAAAGAAGGCCTTCATGATGAAGGCCTTCTTTTTATCTAGCGTTTGAAAGGTGCAATGGTAAAGGAATTACATTAACCATTTCCACCAAATAAATACGGCTAGGAAACCAAATAGGTAAATAAGACCTGCGACAGACAACCATTTTAGCTTAGTGCCAATCGCGAGCGCTTTTGGAAGCTTTGTTTTACTGACTAAGATGAAGTTAAGCAATGCGAAGAATGGCGTAGTTGCAAAAGCAAGTACCATCGCGAAATTAAGCATAGGCATTAAAGCAGCACTGAAGAACATCACGATGGAGAGTGCTGCGAGAGAGACGATGACGATCCAACCCTGTAGCATTTTTGGGCTGCTTTCTTTTTTAAATAATAGACGTTGTGATTCAGCAAGCACGCGTGAATAACCATCGATAACGGTAATGGTGCTGCCAAAGATACAGAAGAATGCGATCAGAGCGATTAATGGACGAGACCATTCACCAATCGTCGAAGCGTAGATACCCACCAATTGATGAGTGAAGCCAACACCAGAGCGAGACAGTTCAACACCTGAACCGTGAAGGACTAGCGCACCTAAAGCAACGAATACTAAAGCAAGCAGTGCTGTACCAATGTAGCCGACATTGAAATCGAACAGTGCTGATTGAGCGGTCACTTCTTGTTTCTCTTTTTGGCTTTTTAGCCACATAGAAGTGATGCTTGAGATCTCGATAGGAGCTGGCATCCAACCCATGGTTACCACGATAAAGCCGATAGCAGCCAATGACCAAGGCGACGGTGGAACAAAAGCCGCATCAGGTTCAACGGGAGAGCCAATCGCAATGGCGACTGCAGCTAAGGTTGTGATGGTCAGTATCGCCATGATCGATTTAGATAGCGTGTCGAGAGCGCGATAATGGCCAGCGAATAGAATGATTAAGCATGTCGCTAAAACGATCATGCACAATGTGCTGGTGGTCAAATCAAAAGGAACAAAGTAGCTAAGTAAGCTTGCACTGAATAACAGTAAGGCTGCGGTATTCACAACGGCTGAAATAGCACTCAAAATAGAAAAGATCACAAGGTAAGGGCGACCTAAGTTAGAGTAACCTTCCACCAAGCTTTGACCCGTTCCCAATGTATATTGGATGCCGGCTTTAAAGAACGGGTACTTAAATAGGTTCACGAGGATAATAAGAGCGGCAAGTTGCCAGCCATATATCGCACCAGCTTTAGTGGATGCAACTAAATGTGAACCTCCCACAGCAGCTGCTGCCATCATAATACCTGGGCCAAGAGACCGAATTAACGTTGATAGGGGAGCAGAGGTTTGTGCTTTTGTTGTTGTAGTTTTAACCGTACTTTCCATCATTTTTCCTTTGATGCTGACTTCTTATTTTCCGTTCCCCTATCAATACCATGTTTTGTAAGGTCGTCAACTTTTATGTACAAAAAAGACTTAAATTGTATTTTTTAATAAACAACTTGACCATAAGTTATTATTTAACAGTAACTAGAGGCTAGAATGGCGTTAGAACATTACGCACCACCGCGTGACCCCTGGATTGATATTGTTTATCAAGATGACGATATTCTTGTGGTAAATAAACCTGCTGGCTTACTTTCAGTTCCTGGGAGGTTACCAGAGCATTACGACAGTATGTGGAGTCGCCTAGTCGTGGATTTTTCAGGTATTCAGGTGGTGCATCGCTTGGATATGTCGACATCGGGCTTGATGCTGCTCGCTAAACACAAACAAGCTGAGCGTCATTTGAAGAAGCAGTTTCAATATCGACTGACACACAAACTCTATTACGCGCGAGTATGGGGCCGATTGGAAAAAGCAGAAGGTTTGATTGATCTGCCACTCATTTGTGATTGGCCAAATCGACCGAGACAAAAAGTGTGCTTCGAGGATGGAAAACCCTCTCAGACTCGTTATATCGTCGAACAACAAGAGCCTCAAACCACACTGTTGAAGTTACTTCCTATTACGGGTCGTTCCCATCAGTTACGCGTGCACTGCATGGCGCTAGGGAATCCAATTGTAGGCGACGAGTTTTACGCAACGTCAGATGCGTTTAATTATAGCGATAGGTTAGCTTTGCACGCTTGTGAATTGAGTTTTTATCATCCGAGCACCAATCAATTATTCAAAGCCTTTGTCCCTTGTGACTTTTATCCTCAAGCACGACCGCAAATTGAACAGCACTTTGAAATTGCGCCAGAGCTTCCAGACTACAGTAAGCTAAAAGCTTAGAATGACTCAATTGACATAAACTCAAGGACGTACAATGCCGAAGTTGAAAGTGGTCTTTCTCGACAGAGCCACCATCCCATCTCAAATCCATTTAAAACCGCTCAGCTTTGAACATGAGTGGTTGGAGTATGATTTTACAGCTCCCGATCTAGTTGCAGAGCGAGTCCTGGACGCGGACGTGATTATCACCAATAAGGTTGCGCTCAACGCAGACAATTTATCTCAAGCACAACAACTTAAGTTAATAGCGGTTTCTGCGACGGGTGTGAATAACGTTGATGTTGATTACTGCAATGAGAAAAACATAGCAGTGGCTAATACCCAAGGTTATGCGACTCAATCGGTGCCCGAACATGTAATCGCGATGCTATTTGCGTTAAAGCGTAATCTCGTTGGTTACCATCAAGATATTGAAGCTGGTGAGTGGCAAAAGGATAAACAGTTCTGTTTCTTTACCCATCCGATTCAAGATATCGCAGGCAGTACATTGGGCTTAATGGGCAGTGGGAGCTTAGGACAAGCAACTGCCGCACTGGCTAAAGCGATTGGAATGAAAGTGATCTTCGCAGAACGTAAAGGGGCTGATTCTTGTCGAGAAGGGTATCTGCCTTTCGATGCTGTCTTACAGCAAGCCGATGCGATCAGCTTACATTGTCCGTTAACCGAAGCAACTCGCAATTTGATTTCAGAGCCAGAGCTAGCAATGATGAAACCAAGTGCGGTATTAATTAATGCGGGGCGTGGAGGGCTTGTCGATGAACAAGCTTTGGTTGAGGCTTTGGTCAATCATCAGATTGCAGGTGCGGGTATGGATGTGTTTACACAAGAGCCTGCGGACAAGTCGAATCCACTATTGGCTAACAGTCACTTATCCAATTTACTATTAACGCCTCACGTGGCATGGGGCAGTGACAGCTCAATTCAAAAACTGTCGGATATCTTAATGGATAACATCGAGGCATTTGTTGAGGGTAAGCCACAGAACTTAGTGAGTGAGTTCATTCATGATATGAGTGTCTTCATGGACGCTAATTAAGCGTTGCAGAAACAAAAAGGTTGGCTTTTAGGCCAACCTTTTTAGGTGTTTATCTTAACGTTTATCGAACGGGTTAGCCTTGAGGCTTAACCACTAACACATTGATTGGTGAGTTCTGTACGACTTTACTCGCGACTGAACCCAGTACAACTTTGTCGACTTTTGAACGCTTGTGGCTAGGCATGACGATAAGGTCGGCACCAAGTTTTTCAGCGTAATCTAGGATCGTTGTGTAGGTTTTGCCTTCGGCAACATGAACCTTATACACCACTTCATCATCGATGTGCTTATCGGCAAACTCTTTCAGCTGATTTTTAACATCGAGCTTCATTTGGTTCGCCGCATCTTTTGGGAAGTAAGACGCAACCATCGACATGTGAATGCCAGGTAGTACGTTCAGAATATGGATCTCAGCATTGCTGTGTTTTGCGTGCCATACCGCTAGCTCGACAGCTTTGTCTGAAAAGCCTTTGTCGTTAAGATCTACGGGAACAAGGATCTGTCTATACATGTATTCGTCTCTTTTTGAGCAGCGCTAAGTAAACACCAAACGCTGTAATTATCTTTTCCATGTAGTAAAAAAGCCAAATAGAGTAGAGCGCTACTTGGCTCTATCCATTACGCGCTAATCTCATCCTTACGAGCACGCCTTCTTTGGTTCATTGCTAAACCAATCAAAATCAGTAGGGCAGGCAAGAACACCCACTCTTTCATTGGTCGATCTGCATCTTGGATAACGGATTTAATTTCCCAATCAAAGTCAATACCAGCGGCTTCTGCAGGGCTACCGAACTCAACCATATCAACAATCATTTTGTCGTCAGCTTGTGTCAGCATTAAGCCCATTGAAGCAATACGGTCTTCACTTGTTGTTGCAGAATCTTCAAACGGAAGGCGAACTGTCTTCTCAGAATAGTTACCTTCTAAGTTTTCACCACCTACTCTCAATTCAAGTGATTGTCCCACAGATAGATTCTCTGTGATTTGAGCGATCTCAACTCCTGGTGAAAGAACTTTCTCTGGATAGATCATGTCCCACCAGAAACCAGGGCGGAAGAAAGAGAAGGTTAGAATCAACAGCAGTAATGTTTCCCACCACTTGTTCTTAGTAAACCACCATCCTTGTGTTGCTGCTGCAAAGATAAGTACTGCAGTAACAGAGGAGAAGATAGTCAGCGCTAAGTGCCACCAAGAATCAATCCCCATTAACAGTAGTTGGGTGTTGAAAATAAACATGAATGGCAATATCGCGGTCCGGATATCGTAGGTAAAACCTTGAATACCAGTGCGAATTGGGTCTGATTTCGCAATCGCTGCGGCAGCAAAGGCTGCCAAACCTACTGGAGGTGTATCATCCGCAAGAATACCGAAGTAGAACACAAACAAGTGAACCGCAATCAATGGAATGATTAGGCCGTGTGCTGCGCCCAGGGTAACAATGACCGGAGCCATCAAGGTTGAAACAACAATGTAGTTCGCTGTGGTTGGTAAGCCCATACCTAAGATTAAGCTGATTACCGCGGTAAACAACAGCATAAGAATGATGCTACCGCCTGAGATAAATTCAACGAAATCGGTCATAACAAGGCCGATACCGGTCAGAGTTACTACACCTACAACGGTACCAGCAGCCGCTGTCGCTACGCCGATACCGATCATGTTACGTGCGCCTGAAACCAAGCTCTCTGCGAGGTCAACGAAGCCCGCTTTGGTTTGTTCTGCAAGATCGTTCGATTTGTTCATCAGAGTCATCAAAGGACGCTGAGTGATCAAAATGAAGATCATGAAAACTGTTGCCCAAAATGCAGATAGACCCGGAGAGAAGCGCTCAACGGTTAGACACCATACTAGTACGACAATCGGTAGTAAGAAGTGAAGACCTGATTTAATCGTTGGGCCAGGGTCTGGAACCTCAGTAAGCTCAGCATCGATTTCCATGCCGCCTTCAGCGGCGTATTTTGCTGATACGCGAACGAGAGCAACATAAGCGATCAATAGCGCTACTGTCACGATTGGTGTCGCTGCATCGCCAAAGACATCTTTTGTCCAACCTACACCGTAATAAACCGCAGCGCTAATCACACATAGCCCAAGAATGGTACCCGTGAAGGAAAGTAGGCTTTGTACAAGTGTCGGTGTGTGACGGCGAGGTAAACCAGTCATGCCTGCTTTACATGCTTCTAAGTGAACGATGTAAATCAGAGCGATGTAAGAGATTAGAGCGGGCAATAGTGCTGCTTTGATTACTTCTACGTAAGAAATACCCACATACTCAACCATCAAGAAGGCTGCTGCACCCATGATAGGTGGTGTTAATTGACCATTCGTTGAAGCCGCGACTTCTACCGCACCTGCTTTAGTACCTGGGAAACCGACACGCTTCATTAGCGGGATAGTAAAGGTACCTGTGGTTACCACGTTGGCGATAGATGAGCCTGAAACCAGGCCGGATAGGCCAGAAGCGACAACGGCTGCTTTCGCTGGGCCGCCTTTCATGTGGCCAAGTAAGGAAAACGCGACTTTGATAAAGTAAGCGCCGGCGCCTGCTCGTTCTAGCATTGCACCAAACAGTACAAACAAGAATACAAATGATGTTGATACGCCAAGTGCAACACCGAATACACCTTCAGTTGTTAGCCACAGGTGCGACATTGCCTTGTTTAGGCTCGCACCTTTGTGGGCAATAACGTCTGGCATGTGAGGGCCGCCAAAGGTGTAAAGTAGGAATACTGCTGCCACAACCATAAGAGGTGGACCTAAAGCGCGTCGTGTTGCTTCAAGCAGTAGAATCATTCCGAAAACGGCCGCAACAATATCAAATGTTGTTGGTGCGCCCGAACGTTCAGCGAGTTCAGTGTAGAAAATATAGATATAAGAAGCTGAAAAGCTACCAACAAGCGCTAATATCCAGTCGACGGCAGGGATGCGATCCCGAGGCGAATTTTTCATGGCTGGATAAGCGGTAAAGGCTAAGAAAATAGCAAACGTAAGGTGAATTGCTCGAGCTTCAGTGTCGTTTAAAATTGCGAAGTTAAAAATGAACGGCAGCGGAGATGCATACCAAAGTTGGAACAGTGACCAACATAGAGGCACAAACCATAAAATACGGCCTTGGATACCGTGAGGGCTACGCGCACCAGTATCTGATTGTGCCACCATTTCTTGCACATCTGGAGACGGTGTTGTTGTCTGCGTCATGTACTTTATCCTTATTATTGATGGTCTGCCTTTCTTACGAACAACGAGACATTATTTATCCCTTATCTAGTGTAGTGAACTGACAGGTAAATGCGTTTTTGTTCGTCTTTGTCTTAGGCTTGATACGAAGGTAAGTTCTCCAAATTGGAGAAACTTAAAGGTTTGCTCTTTTCACTTGGGTTATTTTTATAAACGTGAAAAGCCAATAAGGAGGGCATGCCTCCTTATTGGTAGAGTAAGCTTAAAGTAAAGTTACTTTAGAAGACCTACTTCTTTGTAGTATTTTACTGCGCCAGGGTGAAGTGGGATAGAGATACCCGCTTTAACCATGTCTTCTTTCTTCAAGTTAGCAAATGCTGGGTGCAGGCGTTTGAATGTAGCGAAGTTTTCAAATACTGCCTTAGCAACGTTGTATGCAACTTCTTCAGAAACGTCTGAAGTCGTTACCATTGTTGCAGCAACACCAAAGCTGTTTACGTCAGCGTCTGTACCACGGTACATACCAGCAGGAACTGTGCTGTAAGCGTAGTATGGGTTTTCAGCTACGATCTTGTCGATCTGTGGACCTGTTGCTGAAACCAGTTTTGCATCACAAGACGTTGTTGCTTCTTTGATTGATCCGTTCGGGTGACCAACCATGTAGATGAATGCATCAATCTTGTTATCACAAAGTGCTTGCGAGCGCTCAGAACCTTTTAGTTCAGAAGCAAGCTTGAAGCTGTCGTTAGTCCAACCCATAGCGTCCATTACAACACCCATGGTTGCACGATCACCAGAGCCTGGATTCCCAATGTTTACACGCTTGCCAGCAAGGTCAGCAACATTGTTGATACCAGCATCGGTGCGAGCGATGATGTTGAACGGTTCTGTATGTAGAGAGAACATAGCGCGAAGTTTCTTGTATTCGCCCTGATCTTTGAACTTACTTGTACCGTTGTAGCCGTGGTATTGCCAGTCCGATTGAACAACACCGAAATCAAGTTCACCAGCACGGATGGTGTTAACGTTGTAGATTGAACCACCAGTAGACTCTACAGAACAACGGATGTTGTGGTCTTTGCGGCCCTTGTTCACTAGCTTACAAATTGCACCGCCAGTTGGGTAGTAAACACCTGTAACTGAACCTGTACCAATTGTGATGAACTCTTGAGCGTTAACTGCGCCAGCGCCCATTACAGCAGCTGCAATAGCACCAACTTTAATCAGTTTGGTAAATGCCATGAATTTCCCTTCCTTTATTCATTATTAACCCTGAAACAAGTGTAGTTGTTTCTGGAGTTTCCTATTTGGAAACGGCACCTTTTTCAATCCATGTGATGAAAAAGTGTCTGAATAATATCAAAAATTGGCAGAAAATTACTCGAATGTTAAAAGATATAGCTAATAAATCTAACAAATGAGGCTTAGATATCGTGTTTAATTTGCTACTGATTTTTTTAAAATCAATGGTTTAGTGTAGATAACAGGGGGAGGGGGGATATATTCTAGGATGTGATTTGGATCACGAAGTAAATAGATATTCATGATCCATTAGTACGGTTGATAGTTATGAAACCGGGAACAATTAGCCAGCGTATTCAAACAGTTCGCATACTGAATCGAACAATTGCTTAGTGGTGACCGTCAAGGTTGGGGTGATGAAGATTGTATCATCGCCTGCGACTACACCCAGTATGCCTTCTGACTTACCTAATGAGTCTAATAAACGAGCGATAAGTTGTGCAGCACCAGGGCCTGTGTGTATCACAACTAATGCATTGTTGTGGTCAATATCTAGTACTAACTCTCTTAAAGAGCTAGAAACTGTCGGAACACCAAGTTCAGCTGGAAGGCAGTAAACCATCTCCATTTTTGCATTGCGAGTTCGAACAGCACCAAACTTGGTTAACATACGCGAAACTTTGGATTGGTTGATGCTTTCAAAACCTTCGTGTTTGAGGGCGTCAACAATTTCACCTTGCGAACCAAAACGTTCTTCTTTTAATAGAGCTTTAAAAGCGCGAACTAAGTTGTCTTGTTTTTCTGTATTGCGCATATGTCATTCTTATTCATTAACAAAGATATTTGCATATTCTCGCATACATATTCAATTTTAGCCAAAGTATCCCAGTAATTTGTTAGTCATATCACTGTAAATTTTTAATAGAATAATGTGTTATTTGCGACGAGTTATTTTGTTATTTCAGTCGATTATCGCCATAATGCGAACTCGCTGTGTAGCACGGTTTTATTGACTTGCGCGAAGTCGCAAAGCTGGCGTTAATTGATTGTAATCACTTTGTGATTAATATAGTTTTTTAACGATAATTTAGCTTTTTAGCCTTAATCTAGCTCAAGAACTACCCTACAAAGAATTTATAAGAGAAAGCTCTCAAGGAGAATAACAATGAAAGTAGCTGTTATTGGTGCCGCTGGTGGCATCGGTCAAGCCCTAGCCCTATTACTTAAGAACCGTCTACCTGCTGGTTCAGATCTTGCACTTTACGACATTGCACCGGTAACACCGGGTGTAGCTGCCGATCTTAGCCATATCCCAACCCCTGTTTCGATCAAAGGTTATGCGGGCGAAGATCCAACACCAGCACTAGAAGGTGCGGATGTTGTACTTATTTCTGCGGGCGTAGCTCGTAAGCCTGGTATGGATCGTGCGGATCTTTTCAATGTTAATGCTGGCATTGTTAAGTCTCTAGCTGAGAAAATTGCAGTTACTTGTCCTACAGCTTGTGTTGGTATCATTACTAACCCAGTAAACACAACAGTGCCAATCGCTGCTGAAGTACTTAAGAAAGCGGGCGTTTACGACAAGCGTCGTTTATTCGGTATTACGACTCTTGATGTGATTCGTTCTGAAACGTTCGTTGCTGAGCTTAAAGATAAAGATCCAGGCGATGTTCGTGTTCCTGTTATCGGCGGTCACTCAGGTGTTACGATCCTTCCTCTTCTTTCTCAAGTTGAAGGCGTAGAGTTCACTGATGAAGAGATCGCAGCGCTAACGACTCGTATCCAAAATGCAGGTACTGAAGTTGTTGAAGCTAAAGCGGGTGGCGGTAGTGCTACTCTATCTATGGGTCAAGCGGCTTGTCGCTTCGGTCTTGCTCTAGTGAAAGCGCTTCAAGGCGAAGAGAACGTGATTGAGTGTGCATACGTTGAAGGCGAAGGCGAGCACGCACCATTCTTCGCACAACCAGTTAAACTTGGCAAAGAGGGCGCAGAAGCGATCCTTAGCTACGGTGAGTTGAGCGACTTCGAACGCAACGCACTAGACAGCATGCTAGAAACGTTAAATGGCGATATTGAGATTGGTGTTGAATTCGCTAAATAAGTGATAGATAACTAAACTCTGCTAAAAAGACAGTTAACGAAAGCCGATCATTGTGATCGGCTTTTTTGATCCTTTAGCTCAAGCGATTCGTAACGGTCTCTATAGCTAAGTTAGAGGAAAAGTTATGTCTAGTGTTCAAAAAGGAATGAATGTCGAATATTTAGGGCGTTTGGGGAAAATATTGGTTATTGATGAACAAGAACAATTTGCCCTAGTGGAGACTTACAGCGGACAATACCAGTACGCAGTGCCAATGGCTGAGCTTGAAGAAATTGAAACTGAGCAGCCGTTATCTCTAGAGTCGAGCAGATATTGATTGGCTTTAACTCGCACAAGACGCTAAAACCAAAAAAGAGCCCTGAGGCTCTTTTGTCTATTTATAGCGTGTCGTTATTCTACTGCTAATGACGTCGGAATCACTTACTACGTTTAACAGCAAGATGTGCGAGCGTAATTAATGCTTGCTTATATTCTGAGTCAGGAAGCACAGCAAGCTCAGTTATGGCTTTATCTGCTTCTTCATAAGCTTTATTTGTAGTGTACTCCAAAGAACCTGTTTCTCTCATAACAGCCATAATATCGTCAAGACGTTCCATGCCATTGGCTTTTTCAATAGCCTCACGAATCATACTTGCTTGTTCTGGAGAGCCATTATGCATTGCGTAAAGTAGAGGCAGTGTTGGTTTGCCTTCGGCAAGATCGTCACCAACGTTCTTACCCATCTCTTTACCATCAGCTGTGTAATCCATCACATCATCAATCAGTTGGAATGCGGTACCTAGATATTTACCGTAGTTCTGCATTGCTGTTTCGATTTCAGGTGACGACTCTGTGAGAATTGCGCCGATTTGTGTTGCAGCTTCAAACAGGCGAGCTGTCTTAGAGTAGATGACTTGCATGTAGCTTTCTTCTGTGGTGTCGGGGTTGTTACAGTTCATCAATTGTTGAACTTCACCCTCGGCAATCACGTTTACCGCTTCACTCATTAGCTCGAGGATCTTTAAAGATCCTAGCGTTGTCATCATCTGGAATGAGCGAGTGTAAATAAAATCTCCAACTAAAACGCTAGCGGCATTACCGAAAGCAGCATTGGCTGTCGCTTTACCACGTCGCATGTCCGATTCGTCGACGACATCATCATGAAGCAAAGTTGCTGTGTGAATAAATTCAATAAAGGCCGCAGAGGTGATATGAGCTTCACCTTGATAACCAAGAGCACGAGCAGATAAAAGAGCAAGCAAAGGACGTAGGCGTTTGCCACCGCCGCTAACGATATAAAAACCAAGCTGGTTGATTAAACTTACGTCAGAATTAAGTTGGGCTTGAATTGTTTCATTCACTTTTGCCATATCATTGGCAGTAAGCGTTTGGATAGCTTTAAAATCCATTGTTCATCCGGCTGAAGTTAGACCCTGTAAGGCTTATACGTTGTATTTAATTGTTGAATAATACACTAAAAAACGTTGATTAATACATCACTTAAGGGCATCATTGCCGCACTTTTCTTTGGCGAACATGTTTTCGCCAATATTTTAAAAATATGGCTTGTCATAGCGCCATGATTCCCGTAGAATCTGCGCCCTATTGATTAGTTTAGCGCACACCCGAGTTGTACAATTAACAACCATAGGCTGTGCGGAAAAAGCGGAGTAAAATATGTACGCTGTTTTCCAATCTGGTGGCAAACAACACCGAGTAAGCGAAGGTCAAACACTTCGTTTAGAGAAATTAGACGTTGAAACTGGTGCAACTGTTGAATTTGATAAAGTTCTTCTTGTTGCTAACGGCGAAGAAATCGCTGTTGGTGCACCTCTTGTAGAAGGTGGTAAGGTTACTGCGGAAGTAGTACAACACGGTCGTGGCGATAAAGTAAAAATCGTTAAGTTCCGTCGTCGTAAGCACTCTCGCAAGCAAGCTGGTCACCGTCAGTGGTTCACAGAAGTGAAAATCACTGGCATTAACGCTTAAGTATTAGGAGAGTTTAACAATGGCACATAAAAAAGCTGGCGGTTCTACTAATAACGGCCGCGATTCAGAAAGCAAACGTCTTGGTGTTAAGCGTTTTGGTGGTGAATCTGTTCTTGCAGGTAACATCATCGTTCGTCAACGTGGTACTAAATTCCACGCTGGCACAAACGTTGGCATCGGTAAAGACCATACTCTTTTCGCTCTTACTGAAGGTAAAGTGAAATTTGCAGTAAAAGGTCCTAAAAACCGCAAGTTTGTAAGCATCGAAGCTGAGTAATTTAATCTTTAACTAGATTATTTATACTAGCTTTCAAGCTGAATTCAAAAGCCCTGCCGATTCGGCAGGGTTTTTTATTTATAGCGAGAATAAAAAAGTAGACGCTCTGGCTTGGGTTTTGAGAAGCTGTATGCCTTTTTGATAAACAGTTCGGTTTTTAAAAAGTAGCTTGGTTTTTAAAACACTTAAAGCAAAGAACCTCTCCTTATTTGTTCCTTGATTGCAGATCGATCTAGATCTTAGGTGATCGATCTAAACTCGGATCTGCTAGAATTTATATCACTCCTTGATGAGTGGTAACGCAACGTAAGTGCGGAGTTAAAAAATGAAATTCGTTGATGAAGCATCAGTAAAAATAGAAGCCGGTGATGGCGGTAATGGTACAGTCAGCTTTTGGCGCGAAAAATTCGTTGCTAAAGGTGGTCCTGATGGCGGTGATGGTGGTGACGGCGGTGATGTTTACATCCAAGCTGATGAAAACTTAAATACACTGATCGATTATCGTTTCCAACGTTTTTACAGCGCTGAACGTGGCGAGAATGGCCGCGGTGGCAACTGTACTGGTAAACGTGGTAAAGATATTACACTGAAAGTACCTGTAGGTACTCGTGCTGTTGACATTCACACTAATGAAATCGTTGCTGAAGTTGCTGAACACGGCAAGAAAGTAATGGTTGGTAAAGGTGGTTGGCATGGTCTTGGTAACACCCGCTTTAAGTCGTCTGTTAACCGTGCTCCTCGTCAAAAGACAATGGGTACTAAAGGCGAAGTTCGCGAACTACGCTTAGAGCTTCTTCTATTGGCTGATGTTGGTATGCTTGGCTTACCAAATGCAGGTAAATCTACCTTTATTCGCTCAGTATCTGCTGCGAAACCAAAAGTGGCTGATTACCCATTTACTACGTTGATCCCAAGTTTGGGTGTGGTGAGTGTCGTTCCTGAGAAGAGTTTCGTTGTTGCCGACATTCCTGGTCTAATCGAAGGCGCAGCTGATGGCGCAGGCCTTGGTATTCGCTTCTTGAAACACCTTGAGCGTTGTCGTGTTCTTCTGCATATGATCGATATTCTGCCGATTGACGGCTCTGATCCTATTCAGAATGCATTGACGATCATTGATGAGCTTGAGCAATACAGTGAAAAAGTTGCACAGAAACCACGTTGGTTAGTGTTTAACAAAGTTGACTTAATGCCTGAAGAAGAAGCTGACGAAAAAATTCAAGAAATCGTTGAAGCTTTAGGTTGGGAAGGCGAGTACTTCAAGATTTCTGCAGTGAACAAAATCGGCACTAAAGATCTTTGCTTTAAACTGGGTGAGTTCATGGAGAACCTACCTCGTGAAGTTGAAGCAATTGAAGAAGAAGAAAAAGTTAACTTTATGTGGGATGACTACCATAAAGATGCAATGAGCGGTAAGAACGTCGTAACTGAAGATGACGACGACTGGGATGATTGGGATGACGAAGAAGATGACGGTCATGTTATCTACGTTCGTGACTAATCCTCGCTGTTTCTTATGCGCACTTTAGTCACTTTTTCTAAGATACGCTGATAGTTTTATTAAACCGCAATGAAAATTGCGGTTTTTTTGTATCTAAATCATGACGTCTCGCTATTTTTTATGCAAAATTTATCTTTAGATAATTAACGCCTATGGGAAGGAAATCATGGCATCGAAGCAAAGAGCGATCTCAAGACTCGTCGCTCAATCAGGACAAATGTTATTAGCACATGGTGCAGAGAGCACATTAGTCGGCGATATTATGCGCCGTATCGGTATCGCTTGTGGGGTGAATGAGGTTGAAGTTGCACTGTCAGCCAATGCGTTGGTCGTGACAACAGTAATGGATGATCATTGTATAACGACAACTAGAAGCTGTGCTGATCGTGGCATTAATATGCAGGTGATAACAGAGATTCAACGTGTTTGTATCATGATGGAGAAAGGGATTCTTGATTATGATTTAGCTTACAAGAAGATCCAAGGGATCAGCCCTGAACGTTATAACCGTTGGCTGGTTGTAGTGATGATTGGATTATCATGTGCTTCTTTTAGTCATCTTGCTGGCGGCGATTGGCACGTGTTCATCATGACCTTTATTGCATCCGCTTGCGGCATGATCGTAAGACAAGAGATTGGTCACCGTCACTTTAACCCACTACTAAATTTTGCCATTACGGCATTCGTTACTACGACCATCTCTGCTCAGGCGGTGCTCTACAATATTGGTGGTCAACCCACCATCGTGATGGCTTCGTCAGTATTGATGCTAGTGCCCGGTTTTCCCTTGATTAACTCTGTTGCGGATATGCTTAAAGGCCATATCAATATGGGTTTGGCTCGTTTTACCATGGCCAGTCTATTAACCCTAGCGACAAGCTTAGGTATTGTTGCAGCGATGAGCCTTTCAGACGTGTGGGGGTGGGCAAGCTAATGACTATCTTTGAATTATTGGTAGGCCTTCTGAACGATATGTTTTTTGCGGCGATACCTGCCGTCGGCTTTGCATTGGTCTTTAACGTACCACAACGTGCGTTGATCTACTGTGCTCTCGGAGGGTCTATTGGCCACGGTAGCCGTTATTTAATGATGCATTTCGGCATACCTATTGAATGGGCGACGTTCTTCGCGGCTACACTGGTAGGGATGATTGGAGTCCATTGGTCACATAAGCTCTTGGCACACCCTAAAGTGTTTACCGTCGCAGCGCTGATTCCCATGGTACCTGGTGTGTTTGCCTTTAAGGCGATGATTGCCATGGTTGAAATTAACCGGGCAGGATACAACCCGGAGTTATTGGCTTTGTTGATGGAGAACTTTTTGAAATCGATGTTTATTATCGCAGGGCTTGCGGTTGGCTTAGCGGTGCCAGGGCTGCTCTTTTATAGAAGAAGACCGATAGTATAATCGCATAATGATTTACCCTATGAGGGAAATCGGTATAATCTGTGTCTCAGAAATTACAGAGGTATAGAGTTGTGAAAATTAGCTTAATTGCAGCTATGGCTCATGGTGGGAAAATTGACAAGGAAAATGGTTTTTATTTACCTGAAGCTGGTGACAGAATTATTGGTAAAGAGAATGCCATGCCATGGCACTTACCTGCTGATTTTGCTTGGTTTAAAAAACACACTCTAGGAAAACCAGTAATTATGGGGCGCAGAACTTATGATTCTATAGGTCGCCCTCTTCCTGGAAGACAGAATATAGTTATCAGTCGTGATCCTGGGTTATCCATCGACGGGGTAACAACAGTTACATCTACAGAGGAAGCTCTGAAAGCTGTTGGAGACGTTGAAGAGGTAATGGTTATAGGTGGTGGTTCTATATATGAATCTTACCTTCCTATAGCAAATAAACTATATTTAACATTTATTGAAGCTGAAATTGAAGGTGACACTCGCTTTCCTAGCTGGGGAAGTGAAGGTTGGACTTGCGTATACAGTAAAGATTATATGAATGATGATAGAAATAGCTTTGATATGCACTTCGTTATTCTAGAGCGTTAATTATAATGAATGCTTGCTATCAATTGGTAGCAAGCATTTTAGTAGCTAACAAGTTATAACGCTTTCTGTGTGAAAAACTGTCTGTCTTCCCAGCGCAGTGCCGTCAATTGTCCTCCCCAAACACACCCTGTGTCTAAACCAATCACATCTTTCCCTGAGTAGCCTTCTAATGCAGCCCAGTGTCCAAATAAAACCGTCTTATCCAGTTCTATACGTTGTGTAAGGTCAAACCAAGGTACCAAAGGCTCAATGGTAATTTCGTTTGGTGGAAGTTTACAGGCCATATCAAGTCGACCATCAGTAAAGCAAAATCGCATTCTAGTCAGACTGTTGATCGCATAGCGATAGCGCTCAATGCCTTCTAAATCTTGATGCCATAAATCAGGCGTATTGCTGTACATATTCTCGATAAGCCATTGCCATTGTTCTGATTTTAATAAGTCAGCTATTTCTCGGCTTTCGATACGTGCTCGTTCTAAATCCCATTGCGGTGAGATACCTGCATGAGACATTACGAACTCTGAATGTTCCTGAATTAAAGGTTGTTGCCTTAGCCACTCAAGTAACGTCTCCCTATCTTCTGCATCAAGGATCGTTTGAGTTTTATCTTTTGGCTTAGCCGAAAATAGCCCTAAGGAAACCGCAAGTAGATGCAAGTCATGATTGCCTAATACAACCTTAGCTGCGTCACCAAGGTTGCGAATAAAGCGTAGTGTCTCCAATGATTTAGGACCTCGAGCGACTAAATCACCAGCGACCCATAAAGTATCTTTGTGTTTATCAAAACTGATAGTTTCAAGCAGCAACTGAAGTTCGTCGAAGCACCCTTGAATGTCTCCGACAATGTAATTCGACAAAATAATTTCCTGTAAGTAGTAGAGGTGTGTACTAATTAAGAATGTTAGGGATGGCGAGCCTGAACGGGTCGACTTCAGTTATGAAATCGATGCCTTTGTGATCAGTCATAACATAATGACCTTGCATAACACCCACAGGAGTTTCGATGACGGTACCACTGGTGTAAGTATATTCATCGTTGGCTTCAATCACAGGTTGTTGCCCAACCACACCATCACCTTCAATAGTGAGTTGTTTACCGTTGGAGTCAGTAATTAGCCAGCGACGTGACATAAGTTGTACCGTTGTTTTACTGAGGTTTTTGATGGTAATGATGTAAGCGAAGACGTAGCGGTTCTTCGTAGGTTCAGATTGTTCCTCTATGTATTTAGAGTGAACCTGACATTTGATACAAGGCGTAGATATATCCATATTCGCACCTTTTGTTGTTGGTATGCTAAGGGCAAAAGACCCTATAAAAGTTTTACATAAAAAACAGGCCCCTCACCGTAGTGTAGGAGCCTTTTGACTTATTTTTCAGTGCTGTGACTGTCATGCAACCAGTTCGCCATATCGACAAACTGTTCGAGCGTCAGGTTTTCAGGGCGCATGCCAGGGTTTACCCCTAACTCTTCAAGCACCTCTTTACTGATTAAGCTTTTGTAGCAGTTACGTACTGTCTTGCGACGTTGGTTAAAACCTTCGCGACATACGCGGTCCAACCATTTAAGATCTTTTGCCGGATAAGGCAGCACTTCATATGGCTGAAGGCGTACGACAGCAGAATCTACTTTTGGTGGCGGAACGAATGCTGTTGGTGGTACTTCTAGCACTGGTGTCACTTTACAGTAGTATTGAGCCATGACTGTTAGACGGCCATAAGCTTTAGTGCCAGGGCCTGCTGCTAGGCGGTTCACCACTTCTTTTTGAAGCATAAAGTGCATGTCTTGCACATCTTTATGGAACTCAAAAAGATGGAACATCAATGGTGTAGAGATGTTGTATGGCAAGTTACCGAAGATACGTAGCTTGTTGTTTGGCTTAACAAGTTGTTCGAAATCGAACTTCATTGCATCACCTTCATAGATCGTTAACTTCTCAGCAAGATCAGGGTGATTACGCAGACGTTCAGCAAGATCTCTATCCAGTTCAATTACTGTGAATTTATCGACAAGTTTGCCAACAGGCTCTGTAATAGCACCAAGACCAGGGCCAATTTCTACCAAGTTTTGGCCTGGTAGTGGGTTAATACTCGATACGATGCCATCTATAATGTATGGATCGTTAAGGAAGTTTTGACCAAAACGTTTACGCGCTTTGTGCCCTAAGTGGACATCATTTCTCATTGCTTTTTCTCTACTAATTCAATGGCGTGCGTGAGCGCTGTTCTAAAGCTCCCTGTATCGGCTTGGCCTTTCCCTGCCAAGTCTAAGGCGGTACCGTGATCGACTGATGTACGAATAAACGGTAAGCCTAGTGTGATGTTCACTGAGCGACCAAACCCTTTGTATTTCAATACAGGGAGTACTTGGTCGTGATACATACCTAAAACAGCATCTGCATCTTGCAAATATTTTTCATTAAAGATGGTGTCTGCTGGCAATGGGCCAACTAAATTGATGCCATCTTTCTGGCGAATTTTTTCTAGCGTAGGGGTGATGGTTTCTATTTCTTCACGGCCTAAACAACCATCTTCACCTGCATGTGGGTTTAAGCCACACACGTAGATAGTTGGTTTCTCTATTGCAAACTTTTCGACCAAATCTTTATTCAGAATCGCAATAATTTGCTCTAATCTGTCTTCGGTCACAGCTTGAGATACATAAGCTAGTGGGATGTGCGTTGTGACTAATGCAACACGCAGCCCTTCAGTTGCCAACATCATCACCACGAGTGGTGTATTGGACTTCTCTGCAAAGAACTCGGTATGACCGCTAAAAGCAACGCCAGCTCGGTTAATTACACCCTTGTGAACAGGGCCGGTGACAATAGCATCAAATTCGTCATTCATACAGCCAATTGCGGCGGTTTCTAAAGTATTTAATACGTAATGACCGTTAGCTTCGTTGAGTTGGCCTGCGATGGCGCTTTCAGCTAATGGAACGTGTTTCACTACTAAAGTACCAGAGCGTTGGGGTTGCTTAGGCGCCATTGGGTCGTAATCCAACAGCTCAACTTCAATCCCTAACATTTCCGCTCGCTGCGCGAGTAAATTTTTATCGGCACACACCACGAGTTGATGAGGCCAACTTTCTTGAGACAAAGCCAGAGTTAAATCTGGACCTATCCCTGCGGGTTCACCTGCGGTAATGACAAGGCGTTTAGTTGTCATTTTGGTCGTCCTCAACCATTTCAACAAAGGCACTTGCTCTTACTTCTTGTAGCCAAGCGCCAGCTTCTTCATTGAACTTGCGGTTAAATAGTATTTGGTAAGCTTTGTTCTTCAAAGCAGAATCCGTACGATCAACTTCTCTGCGGTCTAATACTTCAACAATGTGCCAACCGTGAACCGTTTTAAATGGTGCGCTGATTTTCCCTTCAGGAAGAGTTTCTACTTGGTGTTTGAACTCTGGAACATATAAATCAGGCGTTTGATAACCTAGTTCGCCATCTTGAACTGCAGAACCTGGGTCTTGGCTGTACTGCTGAGCAAGCTCTCCAAAGGTCGCTTCACCAGCGTTCACGCGACGAGTGATTTCTTCAAGTTGTTCTTTGGCACCGTCATCACTCAGGATTACGGTAGGTTTAATCAGGATATGACGTGCATTAACTTCGGTAACAGCAACGGTTTCTAAGCCTTTTACGTCTTCAATTTTTAAAATATGGAAGCCAACACCGCTGCGGAAAGGACCGATAATGCTGCCTTTGTTTTGCATTTTGATTTGGTCTGCAAAAATGGTTGGCATCTCTTCTTTTCGCATCCAACCCCAATCACCACCTTGTAGTGCTTTCGGGCCTTTAGAGTAAGTATAAGCCATGGTGCTGAAGTCTTTACCTGAGTTTAGCTCTTCAACTAAATCGTTAGCTTGAGCTTCTAGCTCTTCCTTTGTTTGGTCATCGTTAAAGCGAAGTTGAATGTGTCCAATTTTGTATTGAACGGTCGCGTTAGTTTCTTGCGCTAAGATGTCTGCTAGGTTATCGACTTCAGCTGGAAGAATGTTGATGCGGCGACGAACTAAGGCGTTACGAGCTTCACTGGCTGCAATTTCTTTTCTTACTTGCTCACGGAATGCATTGTAGCTAAGGCCCTCTTCTGCAACCGATGCGGTAAGTTGCTCTACCGTTTGATTGTTGTCTTTCGCGATACCTTCAATTGCCTGGTCAAGTCGAGCGTCATCGATACGAACGCCAATACGTTCCGCTTCTTGAGTTTGAATCGTATCAATGATTAATTTTTCTAGAACTTGTTCATTCAACACGTCTTGTGATGGTAATGTTTGACCGCTTTTCTTCGCGTTTGCACGTAACGTCTTCATTGAAGCGTCGATATCGCTTTGTAAAATTACGCCTTCGTTAACGATCACTTTTACGCTATCGAGTTCAACTGGCGCAGCATAGCTTACAGATAAAGTACAAGCCGATGCGATAGCGATTAATGTGCGTTTCCACAATGTCATGTGTAGTCCTTTAAATTTACTGATGTTTTATCAATAAAGAGAATTAATTATTTAAGAAGAATGGGCGACCGTAACTTAGAGAGTTGTCTGAACTACTATCCCCAACTGCGCCTGAATCAGAGCCTAGATTAGTACCAAAGCCAACAATACCGAAATTCACACCAAAGTTATTTTCATATTCAGGTGTAGTATTTGGATCACTAATATTATTTGTCAACTGGTTGCTATACGTAAATCCGATATACCAACAATCCGATTTATAGTTCAAGCGAGCCAACCACTCTAGATTCTCTTGTGTCGTTAAATCATAGAAGTATTGAGCACTGGCATTCCACTTCCGCGAAATTTGATAAGCACCAAGCAAACCGGCTTGAGAGATACCATCACGAGTTATTGACCCAACATCGATACTTTCGCCTACATTATCCTCAATATATTCTTCCGTAACATAGCGATAGTTGGTTTGTATATAACCACCAGCAAAGCGGTATTCAAGTGTACTGTTGGCAAGTTGCATTGAAGCTGAGTCAATGTCGTATTGCACGCCACCATGGTAGAACAGATAATCATCGTAGTTGAAGTCCATTTCAATAGCCCAAGATGAATAATTGGTTTTTTCGCCCGAGTCTTCGCTGCTGCTCAGAGCTTGCTTTGTGTCTTTGTCGAAATAAAAAATTTGACCAAAAGAGATATTAAGACGTTCTTTATATTCGTCATCAAAGAATCGAGATGACGCGCCATAACTTATCTGGTTTGCCGCTGCAATACGATCTACACCACTGTATTTACGGCTTCTGAATAGGCCGTAGTAATCGGTCTGTAGTAGCGTTGTATCGTAAAGGCCAATATCGCTTTGATCTTGTTCGGGAACATACAGGTACTGTACTTGTGGCTCGAGTGTTTGAGTGTAGTTGTTGACTATCTTGGTATCTCTTTCTAGAACGATACCAGCGTGACTTCTAAACTCAGGAATCACTCGACTTACCGATTCCTCTAGGCCTTCGTAATCGGAACCAGAACCAGTGTCAACACCATCAAGATCCTGTTGATAATAAGTACCAAGTAATCGAGCTTCTGTTGTCCACGTACCCCAGGTGTTGCCGACAGGAATCGTAATACCAGGTTCAACGTGGACACGAGTTGCGGATGGCTTGCCCGAGGCGTCTGTATCGAATAATGAAACATGACTGATTAAATCGAAGTCTAGGTAATCCATCACCTCAGGAGCATAATAGTTATACTCAAGTTGTGGCATTAAGCGATAAGGCAAGTTATTACTTGTTGTGAGGACTTGGAAGTCTCGGACCAATACTGATGCATCCCAGTTTTGAGAACGGTAAGTTGCTTGCCCTTCTTGAAGTAATTGTCCGTCTTCACGACTACCGATTCCTGAACTCATATCCGTAAAATAATCAATATCACTGACTTTAGAGTAATCGACTTCGAACAACCAAGATTGCTGAAATATTCCTGAATGTTCTAGTTGGAAACCCCAACGATCGCCTTTGTCTGTGTACTTTTGATCGTCTGGTAAATATTCAGACTCGAGGCTGCCTGAACCGAAGTCACTCAAGTATCTGAATTTACTGTTAAGTTGAGTGCCACGCTCTTGCATATACTTGAAGGTGGTTTCCAAGTCGTAGTCTGGAGCTAAGTTCCAATAAACAGGAATCTCCGCTTCAAAACCATCGCTAGAACCGTATGACACGGTTGGATACAAGAAACCGGTTTTACGTGTATCACCGACTGGTACGGTTAAATACGGTAAGTAAAAAACAGGGACACTTTGGATCTCAAAGCGTGGATTATAAAAAGTAGCTTGTTCTTCGTTCTGGTCGACGCTGATACTTGATGCTCTTAGGCGCCAGGCGTTGTCGCCAATAGGGCAAGAGGTAATGGAACCGTCTTCGATTTCATAAACTGCTTTGCCCGTCTTAGATACGTAGACTGCATTACCGCGCCCTGGCTCGCAAAGAAATTCGTAATCGGTATTTTCTAGCGTCATTTCATCTGTAGTCAGATTATTCGTTGCTCTGTCTGACACTGACTTGATTTGACCATCACTAAAGTTTACGTTGCCTTCAGCTACAACGATGTTTTCTTGTTGGTGTAGAGTTACATTGTCAGCAAGAATGGTTTTATTTCCTTGCGTAACTCTTACATCTCCTGAATATATTGCTTTGTCACCATTGATAGCTTCTAAGCGATCTGACTCAACATGAGCGGGTAGCTGTGTCTCGTTTTCTGCAGCGGGCTCGATCAAGCATTGATCTATAGAGGGCATTTCCTGCACACTACTATCGGTAATTGTTTCAGCTTGAGTTGTCGACACGTATAACGCTGTCGTTATCGACGCGGCTAACAAGGTGCGGGAAAAACATTGCATGAAGTTGAACTATCCTGTGTCACTAGATGAAGGGTTGATCTAGTATCAATCCAATTAATAAACCATTTTCCTTATGATAAAGGAAATATTAGCATTCAGCATCATCAGACAGCATTACTCAGACAAAATTCATAGATAGAGAACACATAATGCAAATATTTGGCAAAATTTTGGGCGCTTTTTTTGGCTTTCTATTTGGAGGGCCGCTTGGTTTAGTTTTTGGCCTATTTTTAGGGCACCAATTCGATAAAGCTCGCCGATTGAACCAATCTGGTTTCAATAGTTCTGGTTTTGGTCGAGGTCCAAGCCAAGCAGAAAGACAGAACGAGTTTTTTAAATCCGCCTTTGCGGTTATGGGGCACGTTGCTAAAGCGAAAGGGCAGGTAACGCCGGAAGAGATTCAACTCGCTTCTACCATGATGGAACGCATGAACCTGCATGGCGAACAGCGCAAAGCGGCGCAAGATGCATTCCGAGATGGAAAAGAGAGCGACTTCCCTCTGAGCGACGTACTTGAGCGTGTAAAAATCTCATCGGGTGGTCGTTTTGATCTTTTGCAGTTCTTTTTAGAGCTACAAGTCTCTGCTGCGTTTGCTGATGGAAGCTTGCACCCGAGTGAGCGTCAGGTTCTGCATAAGATAGCTCAAGGCCTAGGGTTTTCGGCAGAGCAACTAGAGCGCCGCTTGCAGATGCAGGAAGCAGCGTTCCGTTTCCAACAGCAAGGTGGAAGCTTTGGGGGGCATCAAGGCCATGGGCAATCATCAGGTTGGCAACAGGCTTCGCAACAGAACCAGCTTGGCGATGCATATAAGGTTCTTGGTGTGAGTGAAAGTGCTGATGGTAAAGAGGTGAAGAAAGCCTACCGTAAATTGATGAATGAGCATCACCCAGATAAACTGATGGCGAAGGGCTTACCGCCTGAGATGATGAATGTTGCGAAAGAAAAATCGCAAGAAATTCAAAATGCTTATGACCTGATAAAGAAGGTCAAAGGTTTTAAGTAATCGAACACCAAACCGAGTAATAACAAAGTTACTCGGTTTTTTATTGAAGGGAATTATATGACGTTAACGTATCAGAATGTTCTAGAGTTTTGGTTCGATGAATTGACGCCTAAAGATTGGTTTACTGGCGGCGCCGAAATTGACGCTTTGATAGCGTCTCGTTTTTCTGAACTGCACAAAGCCGCCATTCAAGGTGAGTTATTTGAATGGCGTCAGACAGCAGAGGGTCGCTTGGCTGAGATTATCGTGCTTGACCAGTTTTCTCGGAATCTTGGTAGAAATAGTCCAGATGCGTTTACTGCAGATCCTATGGCGTTGGTTCTAGCTCAAGAAGCGGTAGCGAGTGGCTTTGATCACCAACTCAATCAACAACAGAAAAGCTTCCTCTACATGCCTTATATGCACAGCGAATCTTTGCTGATGCATGAACAAGCGGTGCTGCTTTTTTCCCAGACAGGGCTAGAGAATAACCTTGATTTTGAGTTTAAGCACAAGGTGATCATTGAGCGTTTTGGTCGTTACCCCCACCGCAATGAAGTACTAGGTCGAACTTCGACTCCTGAGGAAGTTGAGTTCTTACAGCAACCAGACTCAAGCTTTTAATTGTTGATATACGGTCAAAGAATTGATAAGAGGCTAGTGGTTAATAAAACCTCTAGCCTCTTTTTTTGTTTAGCTTTAGTGATTAACTTTCGCGTTAGAACTAGTTTGCTTGGTTAAGTGACCAATCATAGTCATAACTTATTTTTCCCGTGTACGTTACCGGCTTTGTTCTGTATTTATCTAAGTGTTTAATCAGTTGTTGTTGGTTGCCAAAATCAACAGCAAACCATTCGTAAATCGATGACAATTGAAGCTGGTTGTTGTTAACCAATACACCCTTATCACTATTGATATACTCAGCTGCAGCGAGTTCTAGCAACATTTCTGTATTATCAGAAGTAAATGCTTGAGATTGTAGATTAGGACAACCTAGACTTGCACAGTTCACCGCGTAATGAGTGCGAGGGTCTTGCCAAATCGGTCTTAAAATTCGATGTTCGATATCATTGAGTGTCAGTGTCTTTCCATTAACTGCAACTACATCATCTCCCCAAGGTCCAAAACTGAATAGTCCGCCGAGCTTAGTGATAGATTTAATTGGGTATGCATTAAGAATCAAATCAACAGTCACTGCATTGTATAGGTTAACCCAATAAGCATACTGTTCAGCTTTTGGATAGTCGAGAGGGTCAATCTGTTCAAGTCGGCTTATGTACTGCTTCAGTTTGGTTTTGTCTGAAGAACTCACCGTTTGATATCTAACTAAGGCGTGTTGACCTTGTTTTACTAAATAGTTATCGAGGAATTGTTGCCAATCTTGATGAGAAACTTGCTCAGAGTTGGCTTCATTACTTTGATTCCAGTAAGGCCAAAGTTCGGACTTAGGCGCAGACCACGCGAAGGTTGAGAAAAGTAGGCTGATAATAACAAGTAGTTGTTTCATGGCATTCTCCTGATGACTGACTACTAAGACCTTGTGGCTTACTATTTTCTTTCATAGCTCTTCAGTTAAACCACAGAGTTGAGTTAAATGAAGAAGTTGAATCGAATAAAAAAGGTTGGCACTGGGCCAACCTTTAGGTGTTATTGAAAACGCTTACTCTATTTCTAGACTGTGCTATTTCATGGTTCTTTATTTCAGGAAGCTAGGAATCTTTGCTTCAAATTCTGAGATTTTATCGGCGTGCTGAAGTGTAAGGCCTATGTTGTCTAAACCATTCAGTAAGCAGTGACGACGAAACTCATCAATTTCAAACGAGTATTCTTTACCATTAGCACTGACTTTCATCGCTTCTAAATCAACAGTGATTTCAGCGCCTTCATTCGCTTCTACGAATTGGAATAGCTCATCTACCTCTTGCTCAGTCAATCGAACTGGCACCATTTGGTTGTTGATCGAGTTACCATAGAAGATGTCTGCGAAGCTTGGCGCGATCATCACTTGAATACCATAATCAGCAAGCGCCCAAGGTGCATGTTCACGAGATGAACCACAACCGAAGTTTTCACGAGCTAGGAGAATTGAAGCACCTTTGTAGCGAGGAACGTTCATTACAAACTCTGGGTTTGGTTGTTGGCCTGCATCATCTAGGAAGCGCCAATCGTGGAATAAGTGCTTACCAAAACCGATGCGGTTTACTTTCTGTAGAAACTGCTTTGGAATGATCGCATCCGTATCGATGTTGGCCGTATCTAGAGGAACGACTAATCCGGTGTGTTGTTGAAAACCTGACATGTTAAATCCTCTAATTAAAGTTCACGAATATCGACAAAGTGACCAGCGATTGCTGCTGCGGCTGCCATTGCTGGGCTAACTAGGTGCGTACGACCATCACGGCCTTGGCGACCTTCAAAGTTACGGTTTGATGTAGAAGCACAGCGTTCTTGTGGACCAAGGCGGTCGTTGTTCATTGCAAGACACATCGAACAACCTGGCAAGCGCCATTCGAAGCCGGCTTCTTTAAAGATTACATCTAAACCTTCAGCTTCTGCTTGTGCTTTAACTTGCTCTGAGCCCGGAACGATCAATGCTTGAACATGTTTCGCTACTTGTCGGCCTTTCGCTACCGCAGCGGCTGCGCGCATATCTTCGATACGAGAGTTAGTACAAGAACCCACGAAGACCTTATCGACGTTGTATTCAGATAGAGATTTACCTGCTTCTAGCCCCATGTAAGCCAACGCTTTTTCAGCCGATGCTTTTTCAACAGGATCTGCGAAGCTTTCTGGTGCTGGGATTGGAGTGTCTACTGAAATAACCTGACCTGGGTTAGTACCCCAAGTGACTTGTGGTTTGATTTCAGCTGCTTCTAGCGTGACAACTGCATCGAATTCTGCGTCAGCATCGGTTTTCAATGTGTTCCAGTATTCGATTGCCGCTTCTAAGTCTTCGCCCTCTGGAGAGAACTTACGACCTTTTATGTACTCGTATGTGGTTGCATCTGGAGCGATTAGACCCGCTTTCGCGCCTAGCTCGATTGCCATGTTACATACTGTCATACGACCTTCCATTGTAAGGTCTGTAATTGCCTCACCACAGAATTCAACTACATAGCCTGTTCCGCCTGCAGCTGTTGTCTTGCCGATGATCGCGAGCACGATATCTTTGGCTGTAATACCTTCTGCGACTTTGCCTTTTACTTCGATCTTCATGGTTTTAGCGCGCGCTTGTTTTAGCGTTTGAGTCGCTAGAACATGCTCTACTTCTGAAGTACCGATACCGAATGCTAATGAACCAAATGCACCGTGTGTCGCCGTGTGTGAGTCACTACATACGATGGTCATACCCGGCAGAGTAATACCTAGCTCAGGCCCCATTACGTGCACAATACCTTGGTATTTGTGGTTTAGGTCGTAAAGCGTGACACCAAACTCTTCACAGTTCTTCGATAGCGTTTCCATTTGGATACGAGCCATCTCACCAGAAGCGTTGATGTCTTTGGTTTGTGTCGATACGTTGTGATCCATGGTCGCGAAGGTTTTGCCTACTTGGCGAACTTTACGACCTTTTTCTCGCAGGCCATCAAAGGCTTGTGGCGACGTTACTTCGTGGACTAAGTGGCGATCGATATAAAGAATTGGCGTTTCGCCCTTCGCTGCAACTGCAACGTGAGCGTCATAAACTTTTTCGTATAAGGTTTTTGCTTGCTGGTTTGTCGACATAGCTTTTCTTCCTTGGGAGCATCAGTCCCAGTGTTTGTTTCGAGCCAAGTCATGCGGTTTAAGCAGACTTGGCTTGATATTATTCTTATGTACTTGCTTCTAATCTAAGCATCTCGCTTATGAAGCTAAGATGTACTCAGCGATCTTGTCACCCATTTCTGAGGTAGTCAGTGCTTGGTTCTTACCTGCAAGGTCTGCCGTTAGCTCGCCTGCAGAAAGTGCTTTCGATACCGCTGCTTCGATGTCTTGTGCTGCTGCTTCTTCGCTTAGGCTGTAACGAAGCATTAGTGCTGCAGAAAGAATTTGCGCGACTGGGTTTGCAATGTTCTTACCTGCGATATCTGGTGCGCTGCCACCTGCTGGTTCATATAGGCCGAAGTTGCTTTCGTTTAAGCTTGCAGAAGGAAGCATACCCATCGAACCCGTGATCATTGCACACTCATCAGAGATGATGTCACCAAAGATGTTTGAACATAGCATTACGTCAAACTGAGATGGATCTTTGATTAGCTGCATGGTCGCGTTGTCGATGTACATATGGTTTAGCGTAACATCTGGGTAATCTTTTGCGATCTCTTCAACCACTTCACGCCATAAGATAGAGCTCTGCAGAACGTTCGCTTTGTCGATTGAGTAAACATTTTTGTTACGTAGACGTGCAGATTCAAACGCAATCTTTGCAATACGTTCGATTTCGTAACGGTGGTAAACCTCTGTATCAAAAGCTTTCTCAGTTGAGCCTTCGCCTTCACGACCTTTAGGTTGGCCGAAGTAGATACCGCCGGTTAGTTCACGAACAACAACGATGTCGAAACCATTACCTGAAATGTCAGAGCGTAAAGGAGAGAAAGACTCTAAACCCTTGTGGATTTGCGCAGGACGTAGGTTACAGAACAGTTGGAAGTGCTTACGTAGAGGAAGTAGGGCACCACGCTCTGGTTGATCGTTTGGTGGAAGGTGTTCCCACTTAGGACCGCCAACCGAGCCAAATAGTACTGCGTCAGATTCTTCACAGCCTGTTACTGTCGTTTCTGGAAGTGGACAGCCGTGGTTATCAATGGCGATACCACCAACATCATACTCTTCACGAGAAAAGCTAATCGCGTGCTTCTTTTCAATCGCGTCTAGCACTTTGTGTGCTTGCTGCATTACTTCTGGGCCAATGCCATCACCAGGTAGTACGGCAATTTTGTATGATTTATCTGTCATGTTAATCCTTTAATTCTTGTTACTGAGCGGTTTGGCTCGTTTTAAATTTTGTCCCTAAAGCCAACAACATCGGCTCTAGGGCTCTGTTATTGGGTATTAAACTGTTGCGAATTTTTGTTGTTTCATTTCAGCGATAGTGTCTGCACGTTGAATACTATTGATAACATGCAGTAACGCTTGACCAGAAGCTTCAACGATATCTGTTGAAACACCTGTGCCGTGGTACTTACGGCCTTTATAATTCGCAATGATATCCGCTTGGCCTAAGCCATCTTCGCCTTCACCTTTTGCAGTAAGGTCGAATTTATCCAATGCAATTTCGTAACCCGTTAAGCGGTAGATACATTGGTATAAAGCATCAACAGGGCCGTTACCTACAGCCGCTTCGCATTTTTCTTCATCACCACATTGCAATTTGATGCTGGTGGTAGACATAACACTACCAGATTGTACGCTTAGGTAGTTAAGTTTATAGAAGTCATCTTCGTCACGTAGATTGGCGAAGTGCATTAATGCTTCTAGGTCGTAATCGAATACTTGACCTTTACGGTCAGCTAGCTTCAAGAAGTCTTCGTACAATGAATCTAGGTTGTACTCATTATCTTTATAACCCATTGCGTCCATATGGCTCTTAACAGCCGCTCGGCCACTACGACTTGTTAGGTTCAATGCCTTGTTTTTCAAGCCAATAGACTCAGGTGTCATTATCTCGTAAGTGTTCTTATTCTTAAGCATGCCATCTTGGTGAATACCTGAAGAGTGACTGAATGCGTTGGCACCGACGATAGCTTTATTGTCTTGAATTGGCATGTGGCAAAGCTGGCTCACCAACTTACTTGTACGGTGAATCTCTTTATGATCTAAGCCGGTATGAACCCCCAAAAACTCTTGGCGAGTTTTGATGATCATTGCGATTTCTTCTAAAGAACAGTTACCCGCACGCTCACCAATACCATTGATTGTGCCTTCAATTTGTCGAGCACCCGCTTGAACGGCAGCGATTGAGTTAGCAACCGACATACCCAAGTCATCGTGACAGTGAACAGAGATGATTGCTTTATCGATGTTGGGTACGCGATCAAATAGTGTTTGGATAATGCCACCGAATTCATTCGGTACTGTGTAGCCAACGGTGTCTGGAATGTTGATGGTTTTTGCGCCTGCGTTAATCGCGGCCTCAACCATACGACATAGGTTGTCGATAGGGGTGCGACCAGCATCTTCACAAGAGAACTCAACATCGTCGGTGTAGTTACGTGCATGTTTTACTGCTTTCACTGCCATCTCTACGACATCATCGTAGCTACGGCGTAATTTGTCTTGTACGTGAACCGTTGATGTTGAGATGAAGGTATGAATACGGAACTGGTCAGCTACTTTTAGTGCTTCTGCAGCGGCGTCTATATCTTTTGCAACGGCACGAGAAAGCGCACAAATACGGCTACCTTTAATGTGTTTAGCGATGGTTTGTACGGACTCAAAATCACCTGGAGAAGAGATAGGGAAGCCAGCTTCGATAACATCCACACCCAGTCTCTCAAGAGCGTAAGCGATCTGTAACTTCTCTTTTACTGTCAGGCTTGCAGCCAATGCTTGCTCGCCGTCACGTAAGGTCGTATCAAAAATTATTACTTGATCGTTCATGGGTGCTTCCTTATATCGATAATGAATCGATTGCTATCCAAATTATTATTAAGAATGATGTTCTTTTAAAAGTGCCAGTTACAAAAAAACCCGCTCAGCGCGGGTTTTAATATTTGTGTAGTTCTTGACCCACAACTTACCCGCGCGATTGGTTCACGATAAGGAGAAGTTTCAGCAGTCGAGAAGAAGAAAAAATCATTACACAAATATCCGTAAATAAACTGTTAACACCATATTTACCGCAATTTATTCTAAGCGTCAAACAAGAAAATCCAATATCAGTGTGCATCGCTGGTGTTTTTGTTTGGTTTATGCTGTTTTTGTCCCTTATGTTGGTTTATTCATTTGTTTGTTGGTTTTGTGTTGGCGGGTTAGTTTATCGATTGGCTTATGTATAGGTTAAAACTTTGTAGTAAATCTTTTTGTTGGAACGATTCACCAGCAAAATCGAATGTGCGGCGAAATTAATTAATCAATTGATTAAATAATGAGTAATTAATCTTCTACAGTTGTGCTTGTTTATCTCTATAATTAATCAAACGATTAATTATAGAGCAGGTCAAAGCAATGACAGTACGTAAAGCCGGGCGACCTCAGCAGAACCTTGATGTGCGGCAACTACTCATTGAACACGCTCGGGATCTGTTCGTTGTTCAATCCTACGATAAAGTATCGACACGCCTAATTGCAGAGCGTGCTGGAGTAAACATTGCCATGATCCGTTATTACTTCGGTAATAAAGCGGGGTTGTTCGAGGCGATGCTGCGGGAAACGCTTCGTCCGATGCAGCTACAAATGCAGAAGTTAGTTGAAGAAAGCAGTCATGAGAACTTTCTCGATTTAATGCGGACTTACTACAAAGAGATGGTTAAAGTGCCCAAGTTTCCTCGGTTGATTGCCCAGGTAATGAATATGCCGCCATCGGAAGTGCAAAGAGAGTTGCTCGAAAAGGTCTTCCTCGATGTTGCCAAACCGGCGCAAGACGTCATTTTTGAAAAGCTTGTTGAACAGGGAATATTGAAACAAAACATGGATCCAAAACTGTGTCGTGTTTCGTATATAAGCTTGATGGTTTTCCCCTTTATTGCACCACCTCCTTTACTAGCGATTCATGGTATTGAGCTTAATGAAGAGTTTCTAAATCGTTTAATCGAACACAACATCCAATTGATGAGCGAAGGCTTTATTAATGTAGAGAGCACTTCGACCTTGCAGGAACCAAGATAATGAAAATAAGTAAAAAACTCCTCTTTTTTCCAGCGTTGGCAGTTGGTGTTATTGGTCTGGTGGTTGCGATTAATTTGAAGCCGGATCTTCCAACTAAACCTGCGGGTGACCGAGCTCGTTTAGTGGAAACTCTAAGCTTAGAACAGCAACTGATAGCGCCATTAGCGGTTGGCTTTGGCAAAGTGGTGCCAAAAGTCGAATGGAAAGCGATTGCTGAGGTGACAGGACAGATTGTGTATCGACATCCGGATCTTGATAAAGGCCAAGTGATCCCTGCTGGGACGGTTGTACTCAAGGTCGATCCTTTGGATTACGAGCTGAAGCTGATACAAGCGGAAGCGGATCTTAAATCAAGCCAAACTTCGCTAGCAAAATTGAATCAAGAAGAAGACAACCTGAATCAGACTCTAAAGATCGAAAAGAATCGCTTAGTGATCAGCAATAAAGAGCTGCAACGTAAACAAGATCTACGTAAGAAAGGGCTGACATCTCAATCGGATGTCGACCTCCAACAACAAAGCGCGTTGTCTCAACAGAAGTTAGTGTTAGATATTGCTAACCAAATTACCTTGATGCCTGATGAAAAACGCGTCGCGGAGGCCGTGATTAAGGTGAACGTGTCTAAGGTGAAAGAGGCACAACGCTCTTTGGATAAGACGACCATCACTTTGCCAAGAGCGATGCGAATTGCTCAAGTCGATATAGAACAAAACCAAGTAGTTAATCTTCAGCAAGAAATGTTTGTTGCTCATGGGATTAATATTATGGAAGTTGAGGCACAACTTTCTATTCACGACATGCAAACTTTAGCTTCAAGTTTTACTCAATTCCCTCGCGATGCTGCTGGAATTCCAACCCCTGACCAAGCACCGATCAACGCGAGTGTTCAACTGAATAGTGGCAGTTTGAATCTGAGCTGGCCTGCAAAGGTAGCGAGAATTAGTGAAACCGTTGATGAAAACCAAGCGACGGCGGGGATTATTCTCGAGATCGCTCAAGACTATTCACAACTGCAGCCAAGCAATGCGACCCCTTTGGTCAACGGTATGTTTGTAAAAGCTGAGATTGAAGGTGTAGCAAATCTAAGTTGGGTGTTGCCTGAACGAGCGCTACATGGTGACAAAATTTATCTAATGGACGATAACTCTCGTCTGAAAATGGTGAATGTTGAAGTGCTTTATCGTAGAGACAACCAAGTGGTTGTGAACGGGGAGCTTCAAACGGGCGACAAACTGGTTCTCAATGACTTATTACCAGCCATTGAAGGCATGTTACTCAAAGAATCGGGCTCAAAAGAAGTGGCACTTGAACCTGATACTCAGGAGAGTGCGTCATGATCAAGTTTTTCTCTAGGCACCCAACAGCAGCGAACCTGTTGATGCTTGGGTTGTTGATTATGGGCTTAACCTCATTATCAACCATTAAGCGTGAGACTTTCCCTGCCTACGACCCACCTTACATCATGGCGGCCATTGTTTATCCCGGAGCTTCCCCACAAGAAGTGGAAGAGAGCTTATGTGTACGAATGGAAGATGCTGTTGATGGCCTAGCCAACATTGAAGAAACTCAGTGTGAGGCGATTGAAGGCAGCGCGCGTTTAATTCTGAAGCTCAATGAGAAAGCAGACATCGGTCGAATGCTGGTGGACGTGCAAACTCAGATCAATTCGATCAATGATTTTCCGAGCGAGATTGAATCTCCGGTTGTTCAAGAGCTGGATTGGAATGAACCGGTTGTTGATATCGCGATTACAGCAGAAACGTCATGGCCGGAACTTAAGGCCTATGCGGAAGACTTAAAACGTACCATGAAGCTCGATTACGACGTTTCATTGGTCGAAGTCAGTGGATTCTCGGATCACCAATATCGTGTGGAACTGGATACCCAAGCCATTCGTCAGTTAGGTTTGAGTGTCGGTGATATTGCGGACCAAATCGGTCGTCAGAATGTAAAGCTACCGAGCGGCAATGTTGAAACGCCAGACAAAAACTTCCTGATTCGTTTTGATGAGAGACGCATCACTCCGGTTGAATTAGAGAGTATCGTGGTGGGTTCTGCGCCGAATGGTTCAGTGATCCGTTTGAGGGATATTGCCAAGATCACCGATCGCTTTGAACTGGATGAACAGAAGGTTCTGTTTGATGGTAAGCCTTCTGCGCTATTGAAGATCAGTAAAAACAAAGAAGATGATGCGCTACGAATCAAAGAGAACGTTACTCGATTCGTGGAAGATCAAAGCACGATTGCACCCGATGGCGTGACGCTACAAATGACCAATGATCTATCATCGGTACTTTGGGATCGTCTAACCATGATGGTACGCAACGGCTGGCAAGGTATTGTGCTGGTGTTTGCTACTATGTGGTTGTTCTTCAGTTTGCGATATTCATTCTGGGTTGCGGCAGGTTTGCCCGTAGCCTTCCTTGGTGGCTTGTTCTTAATGGCGAACCTTGGCCTATCGATCAACATCATGTCACTGGTCGGCTTATTAATGGCGATTGGTATTATGATGGATGACGCCATCGTGATTGCCGAATCGATAGCCTCCCATTTAGATAGGGGGCAAAACGTTGATGATGCGGTGTACAACGGTGTTAAGAAAGTGCTCCCCGGGGTGTTATCTTCTTTTTTAACCACGGTGTGTATTTTCGGTAGCTTACTATTCCTTGATGGGGAAATGGGCGCGGTGCTTAAAGCGGTGCCTCAGGTACTTATCTTGGTGTTGTCTCTGAGTTTAATCGAAGCGTTTCTTATTTTACCCAATCACTTATCTCATTCATTACACAAAGAAAAAAATGATAAGCCAGCGCTGCGCTTCAAAGTGGTGTTGCTTGAAAAATTTGAGAACTTCCGCAATACAACTTTGATGAACATGGTCGAGAAGGTCGTGACGTTCCGCTATGCATTTATGGGCGGAGTACTGACACTGTTGTTGCTTTCTATTGCCTTGATTGCGGGTGGTGCTGTTAAGTTCCAACCTTTTCCCGAGTTGGATGGAGACATTGCTGAAGCGCGTATCATTCTTCCGCCGGGGGCGTCATTGTCTCAAACCGAGAGAGTCGTCGATAAAATAGTCGCGTCTGCTGAGCGTTTGAACGTGCGGTGGAGTGAAGAGGTCGAAGAGGGCAATGAGTTGGTGGAACACATCACGAGCCAATTTAATGCTAATGCTGATGCCAGCGAATCTGGACCGCATCTCGCGACTGTCCGTTTAGATCTGCGTGGTGCAGAAAGTCGAAACACGGTGATCGATGATTTCATTGATGCATGGCGAGAAGATATCGGTGACTTGGCAGATCCTATCTCGTTAGTTTTTAAACAACCCACCATGGGGCCTGGCGGTCGTGCTATTGAGATCCGCGCTAAACATGATGATCTTGCAGCGTTGAAATCGGCTTCTTTGGATATTCAGGAATACCTCAATCAGTTTGATGGCGTGCATGGTGTTCTAGATGACATGCGCATGGGTAAAGAGGAGATCTTAGTGAAGCTGCGCCCAGGAGCCGAAACCTACAATGTGAATGGGCAGATGATTGCTTCTCAGTTGCGTGCTGCATTCTTCGGGCAAACGGCGGATGAGATTCAAATCGGTGTTGAGAATATCTCGATAGAGGTGCGTCTTGATAAGGAACAAGCGGGCGACATACAGCAGCTGGCTAACTTCCCGATCATTACCGCCGACGGCAGTCAGATCCCGTTAGCAACGTTGGCGACATTAGATTTCCAACGTAACTACGTGCGAATTCAGCGTATTGATGGACTGAGAACTATCAGCATCTTTGGTGATATTGATAATAAGAAGGCGAGCTCGTCGGCGATTTTGGCTCAGTTCCAAAAAGAAGAAGCAGCCAAGCTCATTCAAAAATACCCAGGCTTGCGCTTTGATTTTGAAGGTGAAGCCAAAGATGCCGCTAAGACAGGAGCATCAATGGGTAAAGGGTTCTTACTCGGCTTATTCGGTGTGTTTGCGATTCTTAGCTATCAGTTCCGAAGCTACTTAGAGCCTGTGGTCGTGATGTTAGCCATTCCACTCGCCTTTATTGGCGTGGTTGTTGGTCACTGGATACTTGGGCACGCTTTGAGTATGCCAAGCATGATGGGCTTTGTGTCGCTGGCCGGAATCGTGGTCAATGATTCTATTTTGTTAGTGCAATACATTCGCCATCACGTCGATGAAGGCGATAGCGTACATGACTCAGTGGTGAAAGCGAGTCGCGAGCGTTTCCGAGCAGTATTTTTGACTTCAATGACCACAGCAGCAGGTTTGCTACCACTGCTAACAGAAACCAGCTTGCAGGCTCAGGTTATCCAACCGCTGGTGATATCAATTGTGTTTGGTATTTTTGCTTCGACCTTGCTAGTGCTGTTTATGATTCCGGCGGCTTACGCGATACTGGCGGACTTTGGTTTAGTGAAAAAGCACGAGCCACTCGAATTATAGACGTTGTATTGACTCCTTTATAAAGGAGCGAAATCGATTTAAAACAAAGCGACCTAGTGTCGCTTTTTTATTGGTTGAGTCTTTGTCTATCTGAGTTAACTTGCTGGGTGCGATTCTTCGTGTACATCCTTGGCCTTTCGGATGGGACAGTGGCAACACAGTCTCTAGAACAAATTTCATTTTACTTCATTCAAAACGTCACTTAACTGTCATTTGTGAGGCATAACTTGAGCCTTAACTGAATAAGGATTGTTAAGGAGATCGTATGCGTACTATCGAACCTATTGTCCGCTGGGATGTGGCATTTTCTGTTTTCTGTTTGAAGAGTCGTTATAGCGGGCAACATGCAACGCTGAGTAAAGCGATATCTCATACTGGAGATGGACACCTTTACATTTTGATTGCTCTGGTCGCGCTGTTGGTGGATAGCAATGCTGGCCGAGATTTTCTCTTGGTGGGCTTAACTGCCTTTGCAATCGAGTTACCTATTTACTGGTTTGCCAAAAATACCCTCAAGCGTCGCAGACCAGCTGAGTTCTCTTCACTGCTTTACTCCCATATCGTTCCATCTGACAAATACAGCCTTCCATCTGGACATTCGGCTGCTGCTTTTGTTATGGCGACCTTAATCGGACATTTCTATCCAAGCTTGTATCTCTTTAGTTTGATTTGGGCTGCAGCGATTGCGGGATCGCGAATCTTGCTTGGTGTGCACTTTTTAACGGATGTGCTAATTGGCGCTGTCTTGGGGATAGCTTGTACTAGCCTAGCCATCAGCTTCATTTTGTAATCACTTTTGTCAGTCGTTGCCGAGCTTAAGCTCAAACCTAAAGGAACACCCATGAAAATATTATATGGCGTACAAGGTACAGGGAATGGTCATATCGCTCGTGCAAGAGCAATGGCGGTGGCTTTTCGCCAACAAAATATCGATGTCGACTTCCTATTCTCAGGACGAGATGAGAGCAAGTACTTCTCAATGGAAGAGTTTGGGAACTATCAAACCCGCGATGGCTTAACTTTTTTCAGTGAGCAAGGGCAGGTTAAGTACGGTAAAACATTCATCAAGAATAATATCTGGCGATTTATGCGTGAAATTAACCAGATCGATTTGATGCCTTATGACTTAGTGCTTAATGACTTTGAACCTGTGACTGCATGGGCGGCTAAGAGACAGGGTGTACCATGTATTGGCATAAGCCACCAAAATGCGTTCCGCTACGATGTGCCTAAAGAAGGAGGAAACTGGATTGAACACTCAGTGATTCAGTACTTCGCGCCAACAGAGCACTCTATTGGTCTTCATTGGTATCACTTTGAGCAACCCATATTACCTCCTATAGTTCACACGCTGACTCACCATGAACAAACGACAGCGCCACAAAATTTCACTTTGGTTTATTTACCGTTTGAAGATCTTGAGGCGATTTCGGAGTTGTTGATGAAGTTCATTTCTCATCATTTTATCTGTTATCACCCCAATGTTATTGAGCACAGTCGAGTCGAAAATATTGAGTTCAAACCACTCAGTCATGCAGGCTTCCAATTTGACCTGAATCAGTGCTCTGGTGTGGTCGCTAACGGTGGCTTCGAATTGCCATCAGAAGCCTTAACTTTGGGTAAAAAGTTGCTTCTCAAACCGCTTGATGGGCAGTTCGAACAACAGAGCAATGTCGCCACGCTAGAAGCCCTGGGGTTGGCACAAACGATGAGCTTTTTAGATGCGGCTATTTTACGTAGCTGGCTCAATGAAAAACAGGCAGAAATAGTGACCTATCCCGACGTGGCAAGTGCACTCGTTGAGTGGGTTTTAGCGGGGAATTGGTCTGACCAAGATGCCTTAAGTAAACAGCTTTGGGATAAGGTGGATTTTCCTAGTTATGCATCGTTAACCTGATTCATAAGTGGAGTTTTTGAATTAACTAGCTAAACAATTCATGAGTTCAATAAATTGTAACAAATGTAACTGAACGATAGAACAGCTAAATAAGTCGAAATGAAACTCATAAATGTCTTATTTTATGTTTTTTTATAACTCCATAAATGCATGATTTTAAAGTGTTATTTAATCATTAAGGTAAAATTAAATTATTCTTTATCAATCTTGTTGGTAGCTCGAGATGTATTGGTTAATAGTAATGGCAATCCGAAAAGTATCGGTCTGGTAAATATAAGAATTAGTGGTTATCTATTGCCATACCATTACCAATTTAACGCTGTCGAAGCGACTAGAGGCAACTTGAATGTTAGAGAAAAAAGACGCAATGAGTGCAATTGCAAGCTACAGAATGGAAAGCACACTTCGTGGAGTCGACTTAAATCTTTTGACTGTATTTGATGCAGTTATGCAAGAGCAAAACATTACACGTGCAGCTCACAACCTGGGCATGTCTCAGCCTGCTGTAAGTAACGCTGTTGCTCGTCTAAAAGTGATGTTTAACGACGAACTATTCATGCGTCAAGGTCGTGGTATTCAACCAACTCAACGTGCTCGTCAACTGTTTGGCCCAATCCGCCAAGCACTGCAGTTAGTACGCAACGAACTACCAAGTTCTGTGTTCTCGCCAGAGTCGTCTTCTCGCCTGTTCAAACTTGCGATTTGTAGCCCTTGTGATATGCGTTTTGCTCCTAAGATTATGTCGACAATCAACGACCAAGCACCTAGCGTTAAGCTGCATATGGATGCAGAGTTCGATCGTCAGCTTTCTGAGCGTATGCGTTACCAAGAAATCGACTTCGTGATTGATTACGCTCGTTTTGATGAGCAAGGTTTCTCAAGCACTGAAATCTTCCAAGATGAATTGGTTGTGGTTGCTTCTGCTTCTCACCCTCGAATTAATGGTGAAGTTTCAGCAAGTGAGTTGTTGAATGAAAAGCACGCAAAATTGTCTCGCATTCACGGTCAACGTAGCTTCTCTGAGCAAGCTTACCGTGACCTAGATTGCACGCCTTTCTACGAAGGTACGAGCTTGAGCAACGTTCTTTACGTTGTTGGTCAATCTGAATTAGTGACGATTGCACCTCGTTGGATGGTAGAACATGCAGCAAATAAAGAGCAGCTTCAGATTCTAGATTTCCCATTCGATAATGCGGCAATTTCAGGCTTCCTAAGCTGGCACGAATCAAGTGAAAAGGATAAAGGACACATTTGGTTACGAGATCAGTTAATGATGATCTGTGGCGAAGTAGTGGCACTTAACTAGACACTAATCCCTATGATTTATAAGCCCTGAGCTGGGAGTCTGGCTTAGGGCTTTTTTGTACCTGCTATTTTTGTTGATAGAAAACTTAGCGTGAGACGTACTATTACTTATAACTTTGAGCTTCGTCAGTTGCCTTTTCTATGATCGGAGGTACACTTGTGCGCTCAAAAAAGCTTACAGGTGTAAGCCAAAGGTAAAGAGATGGCCAATTTAGATTTTCATATCGTAAAAAGACTTCGTGACCAAATTGCCCAAGGCGGCAACCGTACAGCTTTGAAGCACAAAGTCGACAATGTATGGCAAGGTATTAGCTGGGAGCAGTTTGGACAGCAGATCGATACGCTTTCATTAGCACTATTGGCTCAAGGATTGAGAGTTCAAGATAAGATCGGTATCTTTTCCAACAATATGCCTCAGTGGACTGTGGCAGATTTCGCATCTTTGCAGGCTCGTCTTGTCACTGTGCCGATTTATCCAACTAATACTGCTGCGCAGTCTTCTTACATTATCCAAAATGCGGATGTGAAGATCTTATTCGTTGGTGAGCAAGCTCAATTCGATGCTGCAGTTAGCCTCTTTGAAGAGTGCGAACAGCTGGAAGTTGTTGTGGCGATGTCTAATGATATCAACATTCAAGAACACAGCTTTGCCGTATCGTGGCAAGATTTCATGGCACGTGGTGTTGAAGCTCAACAAGTTGAACTTGACGTTCGTTTGGCTGATGCAAGCATGGATGACTTACTGACCCTTATTTATACCTCTGGCACGACAGGCCAACCAAAAGGTGTGATGCTTGATTACACCAATATTGGCTATCAATTAAAAGGTCACGATGAACGTCTCAGCTTGACTAAAGATGACGTATCACTGTGTTTCTTACCTTTGTCACATGTGTTTGAGCGCGCTTGGACTTTCTATGCCCTCTATAAAGGTGCAACCAACTGTTACCTACAAGACACGATGCAAGTGCGTGATGCTCTAAGCGATGTGAAACCGACAGTAATGTGTGCAGTTCCACGTTTCTACGAGAAGATTTTCTCAGCGATTCACGAGAAGGTATCAAAAGCACCGTTTATCCGTAAGGTGCTGTTTACTTGGGCGGTGAACATGGGAGCAAAGCTTTCTGTTTGTCACCAAGAGGGTCGTACTCCATCGTTTATGCTGAAGAAGAGTCATGCTTTAGCCGATAAACTTGTGCTATCTAAATTGAGAGCTCTGCTGGGCGGTAATATCAACTTCATGCCATGTGGTGGCGCGAAGCTTGATGAAACCATTGGTCGCTTCTTCCATGCTATCGGAATCAACGTAAAACTTGGCTACGGCATGACAGAAACCACAGCGACAGTATCGTGCTGGGATGACCGTTGTTTCAATCCTGACTCTATTGGTATGTCGATGCCAGGCGCAGAAGTAAAAATTGGTGCGAAGGATGAGATCCTAGTTCGTGGTCCAATGGTGATGCGTGGTTATTATAAGATGCCAGAAGAGACCGCTAACACGTTTGACGAGCATGGCTTCCTGAAAACCGGCGATGCGGGTCATTTTGATGAAAATGGTAACCTGTTCATTACTGATCGTATCAAAGAATTGATGAAGACCTCTGGCGGTAAGTACATTGCCCCACAAGTGGTTGAAGGCGCGATTGGTAAAGATCATTTTATCGAACAGATAGCCGTTATCGCTGATACACGCAAATTCGTTTCAGCTCTGATTGTTCCTTGTTATGACTCTCTAGAAGAGTATGCCAAAGAGCTTAATATCAAATATCATGACCGCGTTGAGCTTGTTAAGCATCATCAAATTATCGAGATGCTAGAGAAACGTGTGAATAACCTACAGCAAGAACTGGCTAAGTTTGAGCAAGTAAAGAAATTCAAACTGCTGCCAAAAGCATTTTCTATGGATGATGGTGAACTGACACCGACTCAGAAATTGCGTCGTAAAGTTATCAACGATAAGTATCAAGACGAAATCGAAGAAATGTACAATGAAAAGCCTAAAGATAAGTAGTTTTCTGCTTAAATAAATTTTCAGTTGTTCAAAAATCCCCCTACGAATGTGATTGCATTTTTAGGGGGATTTTTTGTGTCTAGCGATCCAACACAATGTGCGAAAGCGCACACTGATTAAGCTGTTATTTATAGATAAATAGCGATTCATTTAAATATTAAGTGCTTTTTTTGTTGGTCAATCTAGTTGTTATAGCTATTTAATGGGCTTAGTTTAGGTTTTATTTAATGCTTTGAGCTGATAGTTGGTTTTTTACCACGATTGTCAGATAACAGGTGTTAGACCAGATGATAATAAAGCGTTAAAGTTGTTTCGTATTACTGTTTGTTGTTATCACTACAGACAGCCATAGCCGAAAAAGTGGAAGTATTTCGAATTAGGCTACGAATAAGCCCTAGACTATGAAAAATCAGCCCAACATGTTCACCAAATATGATTGGAAACTGATGAGGAGAGCAATATGACAACAAAACCTGAAACAGCAATGTTATCCGGCGCTGAGATGGTGGTGCAGTCTCTAATTGAAGAGGGTGTAGAACAAATCTTTGGTTACCCAGGTGGTTCTGTACTTGATATCTATGATGCACTGCATGCTAAAACTGCTGAAATTAAACACGTATTAGTAAGACACGAACAAGCCGCGACCCATATGGCCGATGGCTATACTCGTTCTACCGGTAAACCTGGTGTAGTACTGGTATGTTCTGGTCCAGGCGCAACCAATACCGTTACTGGTATCGCAACAGCCTACATGGACTCAATCCCAATGATTGTTATTTCTGGTAACGTACCAAATAACCTTATTGGTAACGACGCCTTTCAAGAGTGTGACATCGTGGGCGTATCCCGTCCGATCGTTAAGCACAGCTTCCTCGTGAAGAAAGCGGAAGATATCCCTGAAGTCGTTAAAAAAGCATTCTATATTTCAACGACAGGACGTCCTGGTCCTGTGGTTATTGATCTGCCTAAAGACATTTTAAACCCACAAATCAAGCTTCCTTATGAATACCCAGAAACGCTGAAGATGCGTTCGTATAACCCAACGGTTACGGGTCATAAAGGCCAAATCAAGAAAGCATTAAAAGCACTCCTTGAAGCGAAGAAGCCAGTACTTTATGTCGGTGGTGGTGCGGTTATTTCTGAGGCTGATAAGCCACTGTTAACATTAGCAGAGGCATTGAATTTACCCGTGGTTAGCACCCTAATGGGGCTTGGCGCTTTTCCGGGCACCCATAAAAACTCTTTGGGTATGTTGGGCATGCACGGTTTGTATGAAGCCAACATGGCAATGCACAACGCAGATTTGATCTTTGGTATTGGCGTGCGTTTCGATGATCGAACGACCAATAACCTGGATAAGTACTGCCCTGATGCGAAGATCATGCACATTGATATCGATCCATCTTCTATCTCTAAGAACGTGAAAGTGGACCTACCGATTGTAGGCTCAGCGGAGAAAGTTCTAGAGAGCATGGTCAACCTGCTTGTTGAACAAGGTGGAAGTAACGATGCGCAAGCGATGGAAAGCTGGTGGAGTGAAATTAAACAGTGGCAAGAACGCGACTGTTTAGCTTATGAAAAATCATCTGAGAGAATTAAGCCACAACAAGTTATTGAAACACTGCATAAAGTAACCAATGGCGATGCTTATGTTGCTTCTGATGTAGGCCAACACCAAATGTTTGCTGCTTTGTATTACCCGTTTAACAAGCCACGCCGTTGGATTAACTCCGGTGGTCTAGGCACGATGGGTTTTGGTCTACCTGCAGGTATGGGCGTTAAGTTTGCTAAACCAGATGAAGAGGTGGTTGTAGTAACTGGTGACGGCAGTATTCAAATGAATATCCAAGAGCTGTCGACTGCACTGCAATACAATATTCCAGTTAAGATTATTAACCTTAACAACCGTTTCTTAGGCATGGTAAAACAGTGGCAAGACATTGTTTATCAAGGTCGTTACTCTAATTCATATATGGACTCTGTTCCTGATTTCGCTGCAATTGCCGAGGCTTATGGCCATGTTGGTATGCGTATTTCATCTCCGGATGAACTGGAATCAGGTTTGGAAAAAGCACTAGCGATGAAAGACCGTTTGGTATTTGTCGATATCAGTGTGGATGACACCGAGCACGTATACCCAATGCAGATCAAAGGCGAGGGTATGGACAACATGTGGCTAAGTAAAACGGAGAGAACATAATATGAGACACATTATTTCACTATTAATGGAAAACCAACCTGGTGCACTTTCTCGAGTGGTTGGTCTGTTTTCTCAGCGTGGCTATAACATTGAGTCTTTGAATGTATCTCCGACCGATGATCCAACACTTTCTCGTTTGAACGTCACCACTAATTCAAGCGAAATGCAGCTTGAGCAGATCCAGAAACAGCTACATAAGCTTATCGATGTACTGAAAGTACAAGAAGTCTCTGAACTTGAGCACATTGAACGTGAATTATTGATGGTAAAAGTACGTGCGAGTGGTTTTGCTCGTGCTGAAGTTAAACGTACCGCAGATATTTTCCGTGGACAGATTGTGGATGTAACCGCGTCTCAGTACACGGTTCAAATGGCTGGTACTAGCGAGAAACTTGATGCCTTCATTCAGGCATTGTCTGAAGTAACAGAAGTGCTTGAAGTCGCTAGAAGCGGTGTTGTTGGTATTGCTCGCGGTGAGCGAGCGTTGAAAGCCTAAACAATAAATCTTTTAAAAACAGCTTTTAAGCCGCTTTTTTAGGCGGCTTTTATTTTGTTAATTTTATAGAGTGCTATAATCCTCCGCTCTATTTTTCCTCCTGAGCTAGTAATGAGAAATAAAAAATCAATAATTACATTACTAATTATCTCAATCACACTCTGTTCTGCCGTTGCCCTTTATTACTTACAGCGCTACAAAGAAGTTAAACAGCAGAGCTTCGACTACTCAGCGAAACAAGCTGTCCATCAACTCGTTTATGCCAAGCGAGATTACGCTCTGCTTAAGACTCAATTAGTTTCAGTAATGGGGCTGCTCAGCCAAAGCCAAAGCCTTGTCAATTTTGCAGAATCTCCGTCGGAACGAACCAAAGATCTACTCGAAGAGGTCTGGCAATCTGTTCTCGTCAATCAGAAATGGTATACCCAGATTCACTTATTGGATATCACTGGTAAAGAGCTAGTTCGAGTGAATTACTCGTCAGACACTGGAAAGGTGACAATCCCAGAAGAGTTACAAAACAAGTCTGATTCAAGCTATTTCCAACATGCTCAAAATTTAGAGGCCGAACAAATTGGCGGCTGGGGAATTGAGCTTGAAACGGAGCACGGTGAGCTAACTTTCCCTTATATGCCAGTAATCCGCGTATTTACGCCTGTGGAAACACCAGAGAAGCGAGTTGGCTATCTTGTTATCAACCTCGATGTATGGGGATTATCGTCACGTCTTAGTTTTTCACCAGACAATGACTTAAGAGCCGAAGTCATTAATGAGGCGGGCTACTACATCGCAAGCAGCAATAGTAATAAGCTATTTGGTGATGCTATTTCTGAAAGGAAAGGGCACAACCTGAAAAATATTGCCCCGAAAACGTGGCAAGCAATCAGTAGCGATCAGATAGGGTACGTTTTCGAAGATGGTAATTTGTTTGCGTTTAACACCGTTATGCTCGCCAATAATCAAAAAATCCATCTACTGATCCATCTTGATCAGAAGCAATTGATAGATAGGGCTGAACAAAGCCTAAGTGACCTCTCTCAAGAAGAGGTGTTTGTGTTACTGACGGTACTGGTTTTTGCGTTCCCGTTTGCTTATTTAGTGACTCATTATCGACGTCGTAGTTTAGAGAGTAAGTTGGCGCGCGCCGCTTTGAATGGTATGTCCGCTGTGATGATCTCAGATAGGCACCACCGTACTATGATGATCAATAACGAATTTGAGAACATGACTGGGTACAGCAAAACTCAAGTTATCGGAAAGAATGCATTGCAGCTATTGCTTGAGAATACCGACCAAGTGCTCTCAAGTTCTGATATCTGGAGTCATTTAGAGCAAGAAGAAGTCTGGGAAGGTGAAGTAGAGTGTAAGAACAAACTGCGTATTCCTTTCACCGCGATCATGAGAGTCCAAGCGGTTAAAAATAGCTCTGGAAAGGTCAGCTATTATATTACTTCCTTAGTCGATATTTCTGTCAGAAAAGAGCTTGAAGTGCGTTTGCGTGTACTCAGTGAGAGAGACTCTTTGAGTAACCTTTGGAACCGACGTAAGTTCGAAGAACAGCTCGCGTATTATTCTCGTTTGGTCGAGCGTTACCCTAATGAAGCGACCACTTGTTTAGCCTTAGTCGATATCGATAACTTTAAGCGAATTAACGACGAGCTTGGCCATGATGAAGGTGACCGTGTGATTGCTTGTGTTGCTAAGATTCTGCAAGACAGTCTTCGTAGTACTGACTTTGTTGCTAGGGTCGGTGGTGAAGAGTTTGCCCTTCTGATGCCACACACTTCATTATCTGAAGCTCAACGTGTATTGGATCGCTTGCGAATAGAGATAGAACTGTCTGTTGGTACTAAAGTGACAGTGAGCGTTGGCTTTACGGATTTAACGAGTAACAGCACTCGTTCATATAAATGCGCTGATGTCGGGCTTTATGACTCAAAATCGTCTGGGCGTAATACTGTTTCAATGTGTCCAAGTCATGCTGATGTGGCGTAGTTATCTTATTGGTTCAGTAGACCAAACAAGTAGATAATCGCCTACTCTCGATCTGTCTAACGCCTTAACGCCGCTCTTAAACCCTACATGAGATCCACGCTTTGATCCCAACTTTAACTCGACTTTTTCTCGTCATAACCAGCACTTTGGTAGGTGCTATTTCTATGAATCTCACTTTTGAGCGATCTGTGTCACGAAATCCTTACAGTTAGACTAAAGTCTAATGTTGGTGATAATTTGAGCTAAACTGAACGATAAGTAAACTACCTTGCTTCGAATTGGACCGTATAGAGCGGAACAGTAAATTAAAGTGTTTACCAGATGTAAAGGACGACACCGTTAACGTAATTCAACTGGTTATCTAGCCTTATCAATTAATTGATTGGCAGCAGTAGAATTAGGTTAGCAGGAGCAAGAGTTTGGGGATCATACTGTCTGGTTAAAAGAGGCGTGGTATGTTTGTCGATTTTTTAGTGAGATTAACTATAGGTGCATTGGCCATTCTTGGTTTTCAACTCAGTGCGTTGTATTTTTTACCTATGGTTGTGCTGCTCAATACTCATCATAAAGAGTTTTTTGGGTGGTAGTTCAGTTGTAATGCTGGAAACAAAAAACGGAGCTATTAGGCTCCGTTTTTATATGATCAAAGCTTATTTTTGTATTATGCGGCTTCGATAATCTCTTCAATACGTTTCATTGAGCCTAGTAAATGCTGATCGAGTAGTTCTGTCGCTTGTTCAATATTTTTAGCCAATACTAACTTCATGATCATTTCGTGTTCATCAATATTGAACAGATCATCAGCGACAGTTTCTGCTGACATAGCTAGAAAACGGTAGCGCTTTACTTGGTTAATCAGGTCGTCAAAGAACTTAAACATGTTCTCTGAGTCTGCACCTTCGAGCAATGCTGCATGAAATCGTTGGTGGCGTTCTTCCCACTCAACACAATCAAACTCTTCTGATACATGTTGGACGCGTGACAGTTTATGGTAAGACGTCAGTACTTCTAGTTCCCAGCTTTCATCGCCTGCAGAAATCGCTTTCTTAAGTAAAACAGAAGAGACAACACGAAGGCTTTCGTAAAGATCATTGAGTTCTTTCTTTGAAACAGGAGAAACCCAACAGCCTTTTTGTGGCTCTAGTTTGACGTATTTACTCCAAGACAATTGCACTAGGGCTTCACGAATTGGAGATGCACCAACGTTGTATCTATTTTTTAGATCAGCAACAACGAGCTTTTGACCTGGGGTTAATTCACCGTTGAGAATATCTTGGCGAATCATCTTTGATACTTTGTCAGTGAGAGTAGGACTAGACATTACAAACCTCATGTATATTTGATTTCTAGTCTGCTAATCCATCTCTTGGAAAGAGCCATTGGATATTAACAGTACGTAGTTCTATCTTGTTTGATAATATAGCGTACTGAAAAGTTAGGCAAGATTTGTTTCATAAAAAAAGAGGGCCGAAGCCCTCTTTTATATTTTTATGCGAATCGGTTCATTCTTATAGAACGTGAACAGATGCCGTGTTTGTAGTACCAGAAGCTACTAGAGCGCCAGAAACCATTACTACGATATCGCCTTTGTTACCTAGGCCAGATTGTAGAGCGATTTCTTTACCGTTGATGTAGAACGTGTCTGTGTTCTCGATAGAGTCAACAAGAACTGGTTTAACACCTTTAGTAAGAACTAGCTGTGCAGCTGTCTTTTCGTTAGTTGTTAGAGCAAGGATGTTTGCTGTTGGGAAGTACTTACGTACTGAACGTGCAGACTTACCGCCTTCAGTTGCAACAACGATTAGAGGAGCAGCTAGCTTCTCTGCTGTGTCTACAGCGCCTTTACATACTGCTTCAGTGATGCGTAGACGTGGGCTGTCTAGACGAGAACCTAGCTCAGCTTTAAGAGCTGAATCAGTGCGGTTCGCGATTTGAGCCATGATAGTAACAGCTTCAACTGGGTACTTACCTTTAGCAGTTTCACCAGAAAGCATTACAGCATCAGTGCCATCCATGATTGCGTTCGCAACGTCACCCGCTTCTGCACGAGTTGGACGTGGGTTGCTGATCATAGAGTCAAGCATTTGAGTTGCTGTGATAACCATCTTACGTGCACGGTTACACTTCTCAATCATCATTTTCTGAGCGAAGATTACTTCTTCTGCTGGGATTTCAACACCTAGGTCACCACGTGCAACCATGATGCCATCAGAAGCTTCAAGGATTGAATCGAAGTTATCTACACCTTCTTGGTTTTCAATCTTAGAAATGATGTGGATGTTTTCGCCACCGTTAGCGTTTAGAAGCTCACGGATTTCTTTAACGTCGTCTTCTTTACGGATGAAAGAAGCAGCTACGAAATCAACGCCTTGCTCACAACCAAACTTAAGGTCAGCTTTGTCTTTCTCAGAAAGAGCTGGAAGTTGAACAGATACGCCAGGAAGGTTAACACCTTTGTTTTCGCCTAGAGCACCGTTGTTAAGAACTTTACACTTAACTTCAGTTTCTGTTGTTGCGATAACTTCCATTTCGATTAGGCCGTCATCAACAAGGATTGTGTTACCTGCGGTTAGGTCTTTAGCGAAACCTAGGTAAGTTACTGCTACTACGTCTTTGTTACCAACAACTGTTGCGTCAGTTGTGAAAGTGAACTCTTGACCAGCTACTAGATCTACGTCGTTACCATCTTCAAGCTTGATAGTACGGATTTCAGGACCTTTAGTATCTAGAAGGATAGCAAGTTGCTCACCTTTGTTTTCCATTACTGTACGGAAGTTCGCGATACGAGTGCCGTGCTCTGCGAAGTCACCGTGAGAGAAGTTAAGACGCATAACGTTCATGCCAGCATCTACTAGTTCAGTTAGCTTCTCTACAGATTCAGTTTTAGGGCCAATCGTACATACGATTTTGGTCTTTTTCATGGAAGGTACTCTCCGGTAAGTATTGTTACAATTTGAAATTTATTTAAGTTCTGAAGATTGGCCCGCTACATCAACATTTTGTGCCTGTTGTGTAAAAGCGTGGGACTTCCAATATGTCCTTCAGAGTTGTAAGTCTTTCATCAATTTTAGTCATTTTATGACTAAAAGATTTTGATTCAACGTCGTGTTTCTGTGACTTACACCAACATATCAGGTGAAAGTTGCAGAAAAATAACGGTCAGTTCTGTAATTTTTTTTCTTTTCGGGTGCGGATTCTACCACCTAATGACTTCAATATCACTGCTTAACAATTGTCTTAGGACAAGGTTTCATCGCTATTTATTAATTTTTTGGATCAAAATAAATGGACTAAATAGTTTCGTTGTAACTATAATGTGTTTCATATCGAAACTTATTGGCCTTTTTTAAATGTCGAAACGAAACACCCAGCTCAGAAGACATGCAATTTCTAACCTAGTGAATGAAAAGGGGGAGGTTAGTGTTGATGAATTATCCGCTAAGTTTGAAACCTCAGAAGTCACTATTAGAAAGGACTTAGCGTCTTTAGAGAAAAACGGTCAGCTTTTACGCCGTTATGGTGGTGCGATTTCATTGCCGAAAGAGGTTGTGAACGAAGAACTGGGTCAAAAAGTTTCGACTCGAAAGATTTCACTAGCAAAAGCCGCTGCAGATTTGATTCGTGACCATAATCGTATTGTGATTGATAGTGGTAGTACGACAGGTGCCTTAATCCAGCAACTTAATACTAAGCGTGGTTTGGTTGTTATGACCAACTCGTTGCATGTGGCTAATGCGCTTAATGAGCTTGAAAGTGAACCGACATTATTAATGACGGGTGGTACTTGGGATACCCATTCGGATTCTTTCCAAGGCAAGGTCGCAGAGTCGGTACTTCGTGCTTACGATTTTGACCAATTGTTCATCGGTGCTGATGGTATCGACCTTGATAGGGGAACGACTACTTTCAATGAATTGATTGGTCTGAGCAAAGTTATGGCTGAAGTGTCACGAGAAGTCATCGTGATGGTTGAGTCTGAAAAAGTGGGACGAAAGATCCCTAATTTGGAACTAGCGTGGGAACACATCGATATTTTGATAACAGATACAGACTTGGGTAAAGAATCCCAAGCAAGTATTGAATCACATGACGTTCGAGTGATCCTAACGGATCCAACCTAAACTTAATTTAAATTATTGTGCATTTAACTTCCTATAATTGATCTATTGAAGATATGGCCTTTGCTTGCTGCCAGTAGGAATAAACGAAATTGATGGAGTAAAACTATGTGTGGAATTGTTGGTGCAGTAGCACAACGTGATGTAGCTGAAATCTTAGTAGAAGGCCTTCGCCGCTTAGAATACCGAGGTTATGATTCAGCAGGTGTTGCTGTGGTTGATAGTGAATCGAACCTAACTCGTGTACGCCGCCTAGGTAAAGTGCAAGAGCTAGCAGACGCAGTAGACGAGCAACATGTGATTGGCGGTACTGGTATTGCTCATACTCGTTGGGCGACACACGGTGAGCCATCTGAAGCGAACGCACACCCACACATGTCTGGCGATATTGCCGTTGTACACAATGGCATTATCGAAAACCACGAAGCACTGCGCGTTCTATTGCAAGAGCGTGGTTACGTGTTTACTTCACAAACGGATACTGAAGTTATTGCTCACCTAGTTGAGTGGGAATTGCGCACATCAGACTCTTTGGTTGAAGCACTGCAAAAAACAGCAAAACAATTAGACGGTGCATACGGCACGGTAGCTGTTGATCGTAAAGATCCTAGCCGTATTGTTGTGGCTCGTTCTGGTAGCCCGATTGTTATCGGTTTCGGTGTTGGTGAGAACTTCCTAGCATCTGATCAATTGGCACTACTAAGTGTAACTCGTCGCTTCATGTACCTTGAAGAAGGTGATGTTGCTGAGGTAACTCGTCGTGATGTTACGGTATTTGATGTAGCGGGTGAGCGTGTTGAACGTGACATCGTTGAGTCAAATGTAGAACACGATGCGGGTGATAAAGGTCAATACCGTCACTTCATGCAGAAAGAGATCTTTGAACAGCCAACAGCGTTAATCAACACGATGGAAGGTCGCATCTCTGAAACGTCTGTTATCACTAATGCAATTGGTGTTAAGGCAGAAGAGATCCTAAGCAAGGTTGAACACGTGCAGATCATCGCATGTGGTACGTCTTACAACTCAGGTATGGCGGCTCGCTACTGGTTTGAATCTCTAGCTGGCGTGAGTTGTGACGTAGAGATCGCTTCTGAGTTCCGTTACCGTGACTTCGTTGTTCGCCCGAACAGCCTATTGGTGACTCTGTCTCAATCTGGTGAAACGGCGGATACGCTTGCTGCACTTCGTCTTGCAAAAGAAAAAGGTTACATGTCAGCAATGACTATTTGTAACGTTGCAGGTTCTTCGTTAGTTCGTGAATCTGATTTTGCCTTCATGACTCGCGCAGGAACAGAGATCGGTGTTGCTTCTACTAAAGCTTTCACAACTCAACTAGCTGCAATGCTGATGATGGTAACGTCAATTGGTCGCCTGCAAGGTCGCATCAATGAAGAGAAAGAAGCAGAGATCGTTCAAGCACTGCATCAACTGCCTGCTGATATCGAGAAAGCATTAGCGTTTGATAAAGAGATCGAAGCGCTAGCACCTGATTTTGCAGATAAGCACCACACACTGTTCTTGGGTCGTGGTGAGTTCTACCCAATCGCGATGGAAGCGTCTCTTAAGCTGAAAGAGATCTCTTACATTCACGCAGAAGCCTACGCGGCTGGTGAGCTTAAGCACGGTCCTTTGGCTCTTATCGATGCAGATATGCCTGTTGTGGTTATTGCACCAAGCAACGACTTGCTAGAGAAGCTGAAATCAAACGTTGAAGAAGTACGTGCTCGTGGCGGTCTACTTTACGTATTCGCAGATGAAGATGCAGGCTTTGAAAGCGATGAGAACATGAAGATCATCAAGATGCCTCACGTAAGTGAAGTAACAGCACCTATCTACTACACAGTACCAATGCAGCTGTTGTCTTACCACGTAGCGCTAATCAAGGGTACCGATGTTGACCAACCTCGTAACCTTGCGAAAGCAGTAACGGTTGAGTAATCGTTAGCCCATCTAAGAAAATTAGATAATAAGAAGCCCATCCTGTGATGGGCTTTTTTTGTGTCTGTTAATTAACGATCAGTGTTAGAGCTAGCGGTAGCGTCATTAAGCGCTAAGTGCTTGCTCTAGGTCAGCCAAGATATCGTCAATATGCTCAATGCCTACTGAGAGGCGAATCATCTCTGGTGATACACCAGCTTGCTTTTGTTCCGCTTCGCTTAATTGACGGTGTGTTGTAGAGGCAGGGTGACAAGCGAGAGATTTTGCATCGCCGATGTTCACCAAGCGCTTGAAGATTTGTAGAGCATCATAGAAACGAACACCTGCTTCATAACCATCTTTCAAGCCAAAAGATAAAATGGCAGACGGCTTACCTTGCATGTATTTCTCAGCCAGCGGATAGAACTCAGACGTTGGTAAACCCGCGTAGCTCACCCAACTCACTTTCTCATGTTGCTGAAGGTACTCAGCTACTTTCAGTGCATTCTCTGTGTGTCGCTCCATGCGTAGCGATAAAGTTTCTAGACCTTGCATTAGCATGAAGGCATTCATTGGCGACAGCGCAGTACCCGTATTACGCAGTGGAACCGTTCGAGCACGACCAATAAACGCGGCTTCGCCAAAAGCCTCGGTATAAACCACACCGTGGTAAGAAGGTTCTGGCTGATTAAACACGGGGAAGCGATCTTTGTGTTCTGCCCATGGGAATTTACCTGAATCGACAATAGCACCACCCAACGTTGTTCCGTGACCACCAACGTATTTGGTGAGTGAGTGAACCACGATATCGGCACCAAAGTCGATAGGTTTGCATAGCACTGGTGTCGCCACCGTATTATCAACAATCACAGGTACACCTTGTGCGTGAGCAAGCTCTGCCACACGTTCTAAGTCGATGATATTGCCTGCTGGGTTACCGATACTCTCACAGTAAACCGCTTTGGTTTTTTCATCGATCAGCGCGGCTAAGCTCTCAGGCTTGTCGTCTTTTGCAAAGCGAACTTCAATCCCTTGGTTTGGTAACATATGAGCAAATAGGGTGTAAGTACCGCCGTAAAGCTGAGGAGTTGAAACGATGTTGTCGCCGATTTGGGCCAACGTTTGAATCGCGTAGTTGATCGCAGCGCTGCCAGCACTCACCACTAATCCGGCAATACCACCTTCTAAGGCTGCCATGCGCTTTTCCAACACATCATTGGTTGGGTTCATAATACGAGTGTAGATATTACCTGGTACTGCAAGGTTAAACAGGTCGGCACCATGTTGTGCATCATCGAATTCATAAGCAACGGTTTGGTAAATAGGAGTAGCAACCGATTTGGTTGTTGGATCGGTTTCGTAGCCGAAGTGAATCGAGAGCGTTTCGTCTTTCATGAGTCTTCCCTGAACTATTGAATGATTTGTGTACTCTCATATTGCCGATTTTTTTATAAAAGAAAAGTAAGCTCAGTCACAGAGAGGCAATTGGAATTGTGTTCGGGACGATTCGCTATTTGTAGGAAATATAGCTATTGAGTTGTACTGCTTCAGAAAAGCAAAAAGCCAGAGCAGTATAAACTGTTCTGGCTTTTCTAATTTGGTGGCCCCTCCCAGATTTGAACTGGGGACCGAACGATTATGAGTCGTGCGCTCTAACCACTGAGCTAAGGGGCCGTAGGGCATAGATTATAGGGGAAGCGCTCAATGGTGTCTAGACACTATAGGGGCCAATTCCGCTTACATCTTAGCCACTTAAATCATGTAGGCACAAAAAAGGTGAGCCAACGCTCACCTTTTCTATTTTAAGCTTAAAAGCTAATCACATTAAAGCGTGTGATTACTCGTCTAGGAAGCTGCGCAGAGTTTCTGAACGGCTTGGGTGACGAAGTTTACGTAGTGCTTTTGCTTCGATTTGACGGATACGCTCACGAGTTACGTCGAACTGCTTACCCACTTCTTCAAGAGTGTGGTCTGTGTTCATGTCGATACCGAAACGCATACGTAGTACTTTAGCTTCACGAGGAGTTAGGCCCGCAAGAACGTCTTTAGTTGCACCGCGTAGGCTGGTTGCCGTTGCTGAGTCTAAAGGAAGCTCAAGAGTTGTATCCTCGATGAAATCACCTAGGTGCGAATCTTCGTCGTCACCGATTGGTGTCTCCATTGAGATAGGCTCTTTAGCGATTTTCAGTACTTTGCGGATCTTGTCTTCAGGCATTTGCATGCGTTCAGCCAATTCTTCCGGAAGTGGTTCACGACCCATCTCTTGTAGCATTTGACGAGAGATACGGTTTAGTTTGTTGATCGTTTCGATCATGTGAACCGGAATACGGATAGTACGAGCTTGGTCGGCAATCGAACGAGTGATTGCTTGACGGATCCACCACGTAGCGTAAGTAGAGAACTTGTAACCACGACGGTATTCAAACTTATCTACGGCTTTCATCAGACCGATGTTACCTTCTTGGATTAGATCCAGGAATTGTAGACCACGGTTTGTGTACTTCTTAGCAATCGAGATTACTAGACGTAAGTTCGCCTCAACCATCTCTTTCTTCGCACGACGAGCTTTCGCTTCACCGATAGACATACGACGGCTGATGTCTTTAATGCTTTGAACAGTAAGAGAGGTTTCGCGTTCGATCATATCCAGTTTTTGGATAGAACGACGAATGTCGTGCTCGTTACGTTTAATTTTTTCTGCGTATGGCTTATCTGAAGCAAGAACTTCATCCAACCATGCTTCGCTAGATTCGTTGCCAGTAAATAAGGCAATGAATGATTTCTTCGGCATTTTGCCGTACTCAACCGTTTGACGCATGATTAGGCGTTCTTGAGTACGTACACGATCCATTGAAGTGCGAAGTTCATTTACTAGGTAGTCAAACTGTTTTGGTGTCAGACGGAATTCTTTGAATACGTCTTGCATCATTGTTGTTGCAATCGTTGCTTTCGGGCTTTCGTGGCCGTATTCATTGATTGCTAGCTGACGGTTTTGGTAGCTAGTACGAAGCGCTGTAAACTTCTCAAGAGCAAGCTCAGGATCAATACCTGTATCTTCTTCTTCCTCTTCCTCGTCGTCTTCAGCTTCTTCTTTGTCTTCGTCTTCCAGATCAGTTTCAGCAAGTTCTGAACCGATGTGTGTTGCCGTTGGCGCAGCTGTGCCATCGTCGTCTGGGTCAACAAAGCCATTGATTAGGTCTGTTAAGCGAATCTCTTCTGCTTGTACGCGGTCAAACTGTTCCAAGATATATGGAATGGTGCCTGGGTACTCAGCAACGGATAGTTGAACGGTATTAATACCGTCTTCAATACGCTTAGCAATGTCGATCTCGCCTTCACGAGTCAGTAGCTCAACTGTGCCCATTTCACGCATGTACATACGAACAGGGTCAGTAGTACGGCCAATCTCGCTCTCTACGCTTGAAAGCGCAGCAGCAGCAGCTTCAGCTGCATCTTCATCTATATTGGCATCGTCATCATTAAGAGCTAGATCATCAGCATCAGGTGCAGTTTCTACTACCTTGATACCCATGTCGTTAATCATTTGAATGATGTCTTCTACCTGTTCAGAATCCACGATTTCTGCAGGTAGGTGGTCGTTTACTTCGGCGTAGGTCAGATAGCCTTGTTCCTTGCCTTTAATAACAAGTAATTTTAGCTGTGACTGCGGATTTTGATCCATAGATGATATCCAACTTCAGGTCTGGTGAAGGACGTTGCATTCTCAAATGCAAACCAATTATGTTAACAAATTTATTAAATGCTGACTAATCAAACAGGGTTACGCTTTTAGATCTAGCATTAAAGCTAGTAGCTCCCTTTTTTCTTCGGCTGATAAACCGACACTTCTTGCTTTGGCCTGCAGGTTTTCAATTTGTTTTTCAACGCACTGGGCAAGGATATTGTCCAATGAATCTAAAAATATGTCTTCTTGATTGTCTTCGTCGAGGGGGATTTCCCAGCTCGCGAGACGAGACAGAAGTGCCTCATGTTTATTATGTCGCCAATGCTCTAATAATTGGCCTGTGTTGATATGGGGATGCGCGTGGCATTTATCAAGTACTTCAACGAATAAACTTAGTCCAGGCAACTGTAAGCCTTTGACGCTTGATAAGTCCGGTACCATATCAGCATAGCTCGGATTTTGGATAAGCAAAGCGATAACTTCACGCATTGGAGTGCGCTTGAGCTCTTTATGCGGTTGAGGTGTCGGGTTTTTTGTATGAACGCGAGCACGTCTCAATTGGTTATCAAATCCAGTACGCTCATCGAGTAATTTTTCGAGCAGTTCTTGGAAGTAACTGTCAGGGATTTTATTAATCAGGGCACTGGCGTGTGCACGCAGGGCCGATTTTCCTTCGGTTGTTCCTAAGTTTAGCTTATGCAGTTCGATGAGGTTATCAAACAAGTAAGTCGAGAGCGGGGTCGCATTTTGTACCAGTTGTTCAAAAGCGTCTTTACCGTGTTCTCTTATATAGCTGTCAGGGTCTTCGCCATCAGGCAAAAATAGGAACTTCAGCGTATTACCTGTTTTTAGAAACTCTAATGCGTTTTCTAATGCGCGCCACGCCGCTTCTTTACCTGCTCTGTCGCCATCATAACAACAAACCACGGTACTGGTTTGTCGGAATAACATTTGAACGTGGTCACCTGTAGTTGAGGTGCCCAGTGAGGCTACTGAATAATCGACACCATATTGCGCGAGAGCGACGACATCCATGTAACCTTCTACAACAAGTATCTGAGGCGGTTCACGGTAGGCTTGCATCACTTCATAAAGGCCGTAAAGCTCTTTACCTTTATGGAAGATAGGCGTTTCTGGTGAGTTTAGATATTTCGGCGTGCCGTCTTCTAAAACACGACCACCAAATCCAATCACTCGGCCACGACGGTCACGAATCGGGAACATTACGCGTCCACGGAATCGATCGTATCGGTTGCCTTTATCGTTTTCTATTAACATGCCGCCAGTAACCAGCATGTCTTGGGCTTCTTTTTGTTGCCCGAAGTTTTTACGAACAAGGTCCCACTCGTCGGCAACGTAACCAATACCAAATTTCTGGACGATTTCACCAGACAGTCCACGATTTTTTAGGTAATCAATCGCAGGTTTGTTAGCTGAGATCTTCAGTTGAGAGCGGTAAAAATTACTGATTCCGCCCATCAAATCGTAGAGGTTACGTTTTTGTTCGCTGTTGGCTCTTGGTGTTGTTGATATTTCACCGCTGCGCTGTTCTCTTGGGACATCTAACCCGAGAAAGGAAGCAAGCTCTTCAATCGCTTCCACGAAATCGAGGCGTTCGAACTCCATCATGAAGTCGATGGCATTGCCATGTACGCCACAGCCAAAGCAGTGATAAAACTGTTTTTCTTGGCTTACGCTGAAAGAGGGGGTTTTCTCATTGTGAAATGGACAACAAGCACCATAGTTTTTGCCTTTTTTCTTAAGTTTCACGCGTGCGTCGACAATATCGACAATGTCGAGACGTGCTAGGAGATCATCGATGAAACTGCGCGGGATGTGTCCTGCCATAAAACCTTAGAAAAATGCACTAACTGAGAGTGTGGATAATAATAGTTTGAATGGGTTACAGATACAAACAAGCCGTGCGTTCCGAAGGATTGCACGGCTTGTTGCAATTTGATTTGGGATTAAGCGAGTTTAGAACGAACTAAACCACTCACTTTACCCATATCTGCACGCCCTTGAATTTGTGGTTTCAAGATAGCCATTACTTTACCCATGTCTTGCATGCCCGCTGGTTGAGCTTCGGCGATTGCGCTATCAAGTAGTGCAATAACTTCTTCTTCGGTTAACGGCTGAGGCATAAAGCCTTCAAGTACAGTAATTTCTGCTTTTTCCACATCAGCAAGATCTTGACGATTTGCCGATTCATATTGAGCAACAGAATCGCGACGTTGCTTAACCATTTTAACTAATACAGCAAGAATGTCGTCGTCGTTCAGAGTGATCCGTTCGTCAACTTCACGTTGCTTAATTGCTGAAAGAGCTAAGCGGATAGTGCCAAGGCGCGGTTTGTCCTTGGCTTTCATCGCTAATTTTTGCTCTTCTTTGAGTTGTTCAATAAGAGCCATAACTCAGTCCTTATGGATTAAGTTATTAGTACAGGCGAACGCGACGTGCGTTTTCGCGAGCTAGCTTCTTAGCGTGACGCTTTTGAGCTGCTGCTTTAGCGCGTTTGCGAACTGTAGTTGGTTTTTCGTAATGCTCACGACGACGCACTTCAGAAAGGATACCTGCTTTTTCACAAGAGCGCTTGAAACGACGTAGTGCAACGTCGAACGGTTCGTTTTCACGTACTTTAACTATTGGCATATGCCTTTCACCTCAGGGGTTATTCATTATCGCTGGTCACTCAGTACCAAATCAGAGAAGTTACCATCGAGCTAACTCTCTATTCGCGTTTGGCCATTAACCAGCTTGATCAAAAATGGTGCGGAATTTTAATCCGATCACAGTGGCTTTGTAAAGCACTTTGTCGATTATAGTCTGTACAATATTTGTTTGAAGAGCTTAGGCAGGGTAATATTGCGCTAATTTCCCATTTTAGACGAAAGCGTGCCGAGAAAATTATGCGCATTATTGGTATTGAAACCTCTTGTGATGAAACAGGAATCGCGATTTATGATGATGAGCAAGGGCTGCTTTCTCATCAATTATACAGCCAAGTAAAACTGCACGCCGATTATGGTGGTGTGGTGCCTGAACTTGCATCACGTGACCACGTGAAAAAGACCATTCCACTGATTAAAGCGGCATTAGCGGAAGCTAACTTGACCTCCAAAGACATTGATGGTGTTGCTTACACGGCTGGCCCAGGTTTAGTTGGTGCACTGCTCGTGGGTGCAACGATTGGTCGTAGTATTGCTTATGCGTGGGGCGTGCCTGCTGTGCCAGTGCACCATATGGAAGGTCACCTTCTTGCGCCAATGTTAGAAGATAACCCGCCACCATTCCCATTTGTGGCTCTGCTGGTTTCTGGCGGACATACCATGATGGTAGAAGTGAAAGGCATCGGCGAGTATCGAATTCTTGGTGAATCGATTGATGATGCGGCCGGTGAAGCTTTTGATAAGACCGCGAAGTTGATGGGTTTAGATTACCCAGGTGGTCCATTGCTGTCTCGTTTAGCAGAAAAAGGCACTCCAGGTCGTTTTAAGTTCCCGCGTCCAATGACCGATCGTCCAGGGCTCGATATGAGCTTTTCTGGTCTAAAAACATTTGCTGCGAACACGATTCGTGCGAATGACAACGACGATCAGACACGTGCTGATATCGCTTACGCGTTCCAAGAAGCCGTTTGTGCGACCTTGGTAATCAAATGTAAGCGTGCCTTGGCGGAAACGGGCATGAAACGTATAGTGATTGCTGGTGGTGTAAGTGCCAACAAACAGCTACGTATTGAGCTTGAAGCGCTGGCGAAGAAAATCGGTGGTGAGGTGTACTACCCACGCACTGAGTTCTGTACTGATAACGGTGCGATGATTGCTTACGCGGGTATGCAACGCCTTAAAAATGGTGAAACGGCTGATTTGTCTGTTCATGCCACGCCGCGTTGGCCAATTGACCAACTAGAGCCAATTGCTTAAGTAGTCGCAATCGTTCAACGAGAAAAAGTCGATCAACGAAAACAGTCGATCAACAAAAACTAAGCGCAGAATAAACCAGTGTGTTTCGATAAACGGTCGCCTCGTGCGGCCGTTTTTATATATCGTCGTTTCATAAGCTGAGCGATATTCGTAGAGAGATATTAGGGAAGAAAATGAACAAGTTTACTGTAGATAATCAGTCAATGACGTACCTCGATGAAGGTCAAGGCCCTGTCGTAGTATTCGGCCACAGCTATCTTTGGGATAGTGCGATGTGGAAGCCACAGATCGATGCGCTAAAAGCGCAGTATCGTTGTATTGTTCCAGAGCTTTGGTCTCATGGTGAATCTCAAGCTGCACCAAGTTCAATGCGTAACCTAAAAGATTACGCTCAGCACGTTTTGGCTCTGCTTGATCATTTAGAGATCGAAGAATTCTCAGTGGTTGGTTTATCGGTTGGCGGTATGTGGGGAGCAGAGTTAGCGGAACTTGCACCTGCACGCATCAAGTCTTTGGTTCTAATGGATACTTTCGTAGGCCTAGAGCCAGAAGTTGCTCATGCTAAATACTTCCACATGTTAGACACCATTACTCAAACCAAGATGGTGCCTCAACCGATTGTTGAAGCGGTGGTTCCATTGTTCTTTGCGAATGATGCTCAAACCAACACGCCAACTTTAGTGGACGGTTTTACTCAGCAGTTATCATCACTTGAGGGTGATAAGGCTGAAGAAGTAGCGCGAATCGGTCGAATGGTGTTTGGACGTCGCGATATGATTGAAGTGGTAGAGAACTTTGCATTGCCAGTTTTGATTGCCGTTGGACAAGAAGATAAGCCACGTCCAGCATTGGAATCTTACTTAATGCACGATTGCATTACAGGCAGTGAGTTAGTGGTGATTCCTGGGGCGGGTCATATTAGTTCGCTAGAGCAGCCAGAGTTTGTTAACGCTATGCTGAAGACGTTTTTAGATAAACATCTGCTGTAAGCTCTAAAATACTGAGTATGATTGATCGACTCATACTTACGTCGCTTTAAACGTATCTCGGTTTTAAAATGGTTCGGCTTAGACATGACAGTTTAAGCCGATTTTTTTTGCCCGAGTTTTGGTTCACTGCCATCGAGTAAGCGACGAATATTCTGATGGTGACGTAGAACGATTAAGCAACACAACATGGCTACTGGCAGTGTGTATTGAGGTTTGACTAACCAAGCGTAGAAAGGCGCAAGCAACACAGTAACCAATGCCGCTAAAGAAGAATAACGAAACAAAAATGCCACCACTAACCATGTCGCCATGATCATGCCTGTTAAATCGAATCCAATTGGTGCGATGGCTCCAAGTGCGGTGGCAACGCCTTTACCGCCTTTGAAGTGGAAGAATATCGGGTACATATGACCAAGGCATGCAGCAATAGCGACAACGCCTAAAATGATCGAGTCGATATTGAGGTAGTAGCCAAGCCAGACTGGAATGGTGCCTTTAAGCATGTCACAAAGTAGCACGGCTGCCGCGGCGCCTTTACCGCCCAAGCGGAGTACATTGGTGGCCCCTGGATTGTTGGAGCCTACCGTTCTTGGATCAGGAAGTCTTAAGACTCGGCATATCAAGACCGCACTCGAAATTGAACCTAGCAAATAGGCTGCAATGATCATGATAAGTGCCAAAGGGGTCATGTTTTTCCTTAAACGGTTGTAAGCCTAACGATGGGAAAATAATGCTCAATCCAAGAGTAATTGATATCATATCTGGAATTACACGAATAATACGTTTTTTTCCCCAATATGGGTATCCGACCTCTAAAAGGACAAGTCATGGCACTGGATAAAGTTTTCATTGAACAGCTAGAAGTAATTACAACGATCGGTGTTTACGATTGGGAACAAGAGATTAAACAAAAACTTGTACTTGATATTGAAATGGCTCATGACAACCGCCCTGCGGGAAAAAGTGACGATGTAGTCGATGCTTTGGATTATTCGACAGTGAGCACTGCGGTATTAGATCATATTGCTAATGGTCGCTTCTTATTGGTTGAACGTGTAGCAGAAGAAGTCGCTGAATTGATCATGACTCAATTCTCTGTGCCTTGGATTAAGATCCGTTTGGCTAAACCTGGCGCAGTGCCACAAGCGAAAGCTGTGGGTGTGATCATCGAACGAGGTCAGGCATGACAATAGCCTATGTTGGTGTCGGCACGAACATAGACCGCGACAAGCATGCAAGGGTGGCATGGACAGAGCTTCAATCGTTAGGGACTAACCTTAAATGCTCTAAAATCTATCACTGTGAGCCTGTGGGGTTTAAAAGCCACTCGTTTTATAACTTTGTGATAGAACTCGACACATCACTATCATTGACTGAATTTTCACAGCAACTGCGTAAGATTGAGTTTAAATGGGGTCGCTCTGAAGACGCTCATAAGCTTCAAGATCGAAAGCTCGATCTTGATATTGTGCTGTTTGGAGAGGTGGTTTCTGAGAGCGATCCAGAATTACCACGCAGTGATATTTATAAATATCCTTTTGTAACACAACCACTTTATGATCTCTGTCCTGCGAGAGTCATCCCGCAAGACGGACGAACCGTCGGTGAAATATGGCAGAAGATGCAGCAACTAGACTCGCTCTCTGTCGTAGACATAAAACTATAATTTTTAAGGTAAGTAATGAGTTATTTTGAAGCGTTTATATTGGCGTTGGTACAAGGCTTTACTGAATTTCTACCTATTTCCAGTTCAGCACACTTAATCCTTCCTTCCGCGGTATTGGGTTGGGAAGATCAAGGTTTGGCTTTTGATGTTGCAGTACATGTTGGTACGTTGGCTGCAGTGGTTATTTATTTCCGCAAAGAAGTGGTCTCTTTGTTGAGTGCGTTTTTTGGCTCGGTATTTAAGGGTGATCGCAGTAAAGAAGCGAAGTTAGCGTGGATGATCATTCTCGCAACGATCCCGGCATGTATCTTTGGCTTGTTGATGAAAGACATTGTTGAGCTTTACTTGCGTAGCGCGTGGGTGATTGCAACGACGACGATCATTTTTGGCCTATTGCTATGGTGGGTGGATAAGAATTCAAGCCTACGTGATGACGAATACCAAGCGGGTTGGAAAAAGGCTTTGTTTATTGGCCTGGCTCAAGCAATGGCGATTATCCCGGGAACGTCTCGTTCTGGCGCAACCATTACTGCAGCGCTTTACCTTGGCTTTACTCGTGAAGCGGCAGCTCGATTCTCTTTCTTGATGTCTATTCCAATCATCACTTTGGCTGGTGGCTACTTGGGTCTTAAGTTGGTGACAAGCGGTGACCCAATCCATGTTGGCACTCTGCTAACGGGTGTTGCGGTGTCTTTCATCAGTGCTTACATCTGTATTCACTTCTTCTTGAAGCTTATTTCACGCATGGGTATGACACCATTTGTTATCTACCGCCTAATTCTAGGTTGTGGTCTGTTTGCTTTCTTAATGATGCAATAACAGACGCTGATAACAGTCTCGTCGTAAAGATTGAAATAAAAAGCCCGCTGACTCGCGGGCTTTTTAATGCGTGTTTACTAATGGAGTGAAGACTAAGTATTAGTGAGCTCTGATAATGCGTTTTCAATGGCTGCAGCTCTGCGTTTCTCTTGCTCTTCTCGAATCTCTTTACCTTGAAAACCATCGGCAATAATCGATTTAACCTCGACTTGAAGCGCCGCTTGGTAAGCCACTTCAAAACGCGCTTTCTGAGGATAAGGCTGATCTTCTAATCCTTTACGACCTGCGTGATCAGCTTGGCAGCAAAGTAATATGTTATCTAGCCTATCTGGTTTACGCCAAACATCGAACTTATTGAGAATTTTGAGGAAAGTGGCTGGTTTGAGCTCACTTGCTCGATGGATATTAGAGTGTTGCTCGCATACCAGCAGTGATAAATCTCTAAACTCATTGGGCACTCGTACTCTTTGGCAAAGCCTTTTAATGATCTTTAAACCAGTGTGACAATGCATTTTGTGGCTTGGCCATTCTTTCTCTGGTGTGACGCCTTTGCCTAAGTCGTGCACTTGAGCAGCAAAGCGCACAGGCAATGACTGGCTTAAGAGTGCTGCTTGTCGAGCAACCATCAGAGTGTGAATCCCCGTGTCGATCTCAGGGTGCCATTTTTCAGGCTGAGGTACGCCAAATAGAGCATCAATTTCAGGTAATACAACAGCCAATGCGCCACATTCTCTTAAAACGGAAAGGAACACCTCTGGATGTGATGTACTAAGAGACTTATGCCACTCTTGCCAAACTCGTTCTGCGGTGAGGTGTGCGAGTTCACCGGATTGGACGATCTTACTCATCATATCCATGGTTTCAGGTGCAACCGTGAAGTTAAGATGGTGAAGTTTTGCTGCAAAGCGAGCGACGCGCAGCACTCGTAGAGGATCCTCTATAAACGCATCAGAAACGTGTCTTAGAATTCGATCAGAGAGATCTCTCTCGCCATGGTAAGGATCGTAAAGTTGGCCCTTGTCATCTTGAGCAATAGCGTTGATCGTCAAATCTCGACGCATCAGATCTTCTTCCAAACTTACGTCTGGCGCAAAGTAACATTCGAAGCCGGTGTAACCTGAGCCAGACTTTCTTTCGGTACGAGCCAGTGCGTGCTCTTCTTTGGTTTTTGGATGTAAGAAGACAGGGAAATCCTTCCCGACAGCGGTAAAGCCAAGGCTCTCCATCTCTTGAGGAGTACTTCCGACGACCACCCAATCTTTATCATAACTTTCAGTGTTGAGCAGTTGGTCGCGTACCGCACCGCCGACGAGATAGCGTTGTAGCCCATTCTCTTTTGGTAGGCTATCGAATATTTGCAACTTATCACCTCGAAATGTTTTATCACTGCTGGACTTTACTGCAAGCAATGGTACTTTCCATTAATCGTAATTATAGGGCAGCACATGTATAAGGAATATTTTGGCTTCGTTGAGATGCCATTTTCGATTGTACCAAATTCTCGCTATTTGTTTTTGAGTCAGCGTCACCAAGAGGCGATGCAGAACCTACAAGCCGGTTTAGGCGAAGGTGGGGGCTTTGCAATGCTCACCGGTGAGGTTGGTACAGGGAAAACTACGGTCGCCAAGGCAATGCTGTCCTCTCTCGATAGTCAGACTCAAGCTGGCCTTATACTTAACCCTACATTTTCCAATACTGATTTACTTGAAGCTGTCTGCGATGAGTTTGAGGTTGAGTACCCTGAGCAGGCATCGTTGAAACAATTGACTCAGGCGATTCATCACTTCTTACTCGATAGCCATGCCGAAGGCATTCAAACTTTATTGGTGATCGATGAAGCCCAACATCTCGCAGCCGATGTGCTGGAGCAGTTGCGTCTTCTGACTAATTTAGAAACTGACAGTCGTAAATTATTAAAAGTTTTGTTGGTTGGTCAGCCTGAATTACAGCAACACTTACAAACCACTCAGCTACGTCAACTAGCGCAGCGTATTACGGGGCGTTATCACTTGCTGCCACTCAATATTGAGGAAACTGGCAAGTACATCGCGTTTCGTTTGGAAACGGCGGGTGGCGAGCAGATGTTGTTTTCAAATCGCTCGGTTAAGTTAATTGCCCAATATACCCATGGCATCCCAAGGTTGATTAACTTGGTGTGTGATAAAGCGCTTCAGCTCTCTTTTCATGATGGTGAACGAGCTCCTTCGAATGACACGGTTAGCCGAGCTTGCCAACAGATCATGGCCTTTCAAGCCGAGGTTTATCACGTTGAAAAACCTCGCATGGCTTATGTGGCTCCAAAGTTAATCCAATACGCAAGTGTTGCTGTGTTAAGCATTGGTTTAGCATTCGCGACCTTTAATTTCGCGCCATCGTATATCGACTCCTGGTTATCTACTGAGCCTTTAAGCGAAGCGAGCATTGAAGCCTCTCCAACCGTTCAGCGCTCTTTGGTGGTAGGCTCACCAGAATTGGTCTTGCAACCTGAATCTTCAAAATTTGCATTACCACAACACATTCAGCAGCATTTGATGCAGGGAACCAACCGTTCTCTGGCGATTAAAGATCTCTATACTTTATGGGGTTATCAGTCTTCACTACGTGATGGCTTGTGTTTAAGTGAGCCGCAAAGTGTTTTCGTATGTGAGCAACACCAGTCCAATCTAGAGTCCTTATTAGAGCTTGGTGTGCCTGTTGTCCTTGAGTTAGATATTGAGCAAGAACCTGTGTTCGCGGTACTTTATGGTGCGTCCGAAGATTCGGTGGAATTATTAGTTAATGAAAAGCTTTTGGTAATGCCTAAGCGATCTCTAGAGCAAATATGGCAAGGTGATTATGTCGCGATTTGGAAACAGCCATTAAGAGAGACGCTTAAAGAAGGTTATCAAGGCGAGGCAGTTGCACTGCTTGATCTGTTACTTTCTGAAGTTTTGGATGATGTTGTATCTGGCAGTGATATTTTCGATAGCGAATTGAAAATGAAGGTCGAAGCCTTTCAAATTTGGCAAGGGATGTCGGTAGATGGTATCGCTGGAAAACGCACGCTAGCAAGACTTCAAAGGTTAGCTCAACTCGATTCTCCTAAGCTGATGTCACTGGATGGAGGTGCAAGCTAATGTCACGCATTATGCACGAGCTTAAACAATCTGAGCTTAGAGGTTATCAAAGTCATCATGTACCGAACTCTGCAATGGCGATCAGTAAAAAGAAAGGTTCCTCGGTTGCTATGGGCTTACTCTTTATGTTGGTTCCTTCCTTGATAGTGGGTGGAACTTTAGCTTATCAATCGTATAACGACCAACAACAGTCACCATCAGCAAAGCAACCCGTTGACGTCGTGCAACTAGAACAGGCACCTCAACCAGACGTTGAAGTTGAAATAGCTGAGGCTGGTACGCAAAGTGTGGATACTGCGTCAGAAGGAGTTAAAAACAAAGCGTTGTTTGCTGTTCGTGCTGCTCCGGTAAGTCAGACATTAGCAGCACTGCCACGCCAAGCGGTTTATGCACAGATTGACTCAGATAGCGGCAATCGTGCTGGTGGCTCAAACGTGAGTGCGGCAAACGCAGACAACCATACACAAGCGACAGCCAGCTCTGATTCATCAACGGTGCAATCATCAGCTCAACCTACAGCGAGCGATGAGAGCCGTGATTTGCAATCGGACAGTGATTTACTGCAAGGGCTAGACTTCAGTGAACTGCCTCCTGATCTGGCGTTGAAGCTTGAATCGATTATGGGAGAGCAGCAAGACGCGCCCGAACCAATGGATTCAAGACCAGCAACACAAACGGAATCTCAGAGAATAGAACTCGAGTCTCATAGCAATAGCTTATCTGGAGTGTTACCCAAGTTAGATCTACAAACTCACATGTACTCAAGCAGTGAAACGAAGCGTTGGGTCAAAGTGAATGGCCAAGAAGTGGCGCAAGGAGACTGGATAGGACAGGACATTCAGTTGCTTGAGATTAAGCCTCAATCGATAGTGATTGAATTCAATCAGCAGAAGATAGAAATTCCCGCGCTGTATGAATGGAAAGGCTAGCGAGTTCTAAAAGCATCTAGATAAAAGGCAAATAAAAAGGAGCACCTTGGTGCTCCTTTTTGATATTCGATACTGAATTTACTTTGATTCACGTACAACACGAGAAATCGACAAACGAATCGCTTACGCCCAGCCGTTTGGTGACTTTCTACGACGAGGCATAATGTGTGGTAGGACAAGGCCCAGAAGTAGACCAATACCAGCAACACCACCACCGTACATGAAGTACTTCAATAGTAGATCATCTTTTTGAGTGTCTAGTTTAGCGCGTAGTTCACGGTTCTCTGTTTGAGAGCTCGTTAGCTGTTGGCTAATTTCACTGTAGTTCTGTTCTAGTTCAGCAATCTGCTTGTTACGAGACTCTAGAGAGCTCGCTAGGCCTGCTTTTTCGCTGTCAGCACTCTGACGAGCATTCGCTAGCTTGCCTTTTACTTCAGCGAGTTCTTTTTCTAGCTTAGGCATGCGCAGTGCCATGCTTTCTTGTGTGCTTACAAACTTACTTTCAACCCAACCTTTACGGCCACGGCTGTCTTGAACCTGGGTGTAACCCGTGCTCTTGTTCGTTTGTAAGTAGGTAATCTTCTCACCAGCGTCAACACTACCGATGATACGGAACGTATTGTTTGGGCCAGAATGCATATAAGTAAATAGTTTGTCAGCAATATAACGGTCTTGTGCAAAGGCAGCTGGAGCCGCAAGCATTGCGAACAAAACTAAGCTAATCAGTTTTTTCACAGTAAATCCCTTAACGATTCAAATTGGGTAGGCGTATGAGTCAGCCTCAATCCACAAATAATATTTAGTTTCTTTATGCGGTGCAACAAAGAAGGGAGGCAAAGCCTCCCTTTCTGTGCGTTTGAGTCAATAATGACATGGCATTTACATATCGTTACTGAAGCTCACAGTATTCTGACGCTAGTATTCACTAACGAAATCGCTATTACACGCTAAACACAGCCTGAATTGCGTAGAAGAATACAACAGCAAGCAGAGCACCTGCTGGTAGCGTTACAATCCAAGATGCAACGATGTTACGTACAACACCTAAATTCAGCGCCGCGATACCACGAGCAAAACCTACACCCAGAACCGCACCAACTAATGTTTGTGTGGTTGAGATTGGAAGACCAGTACCAGAAGCCAATACAACTGTACATGCTGTCGCTAGTTGAGCTGCAAAGCCACGGCTAGGTGTTAGTTCTGTAATACCAGTACCTACGGTTGCCATTACTTTATGGCCCATGGTCGCAAGACCAACAACGATACCAATACCACCTAGAGGAAGAATCCACCATGCGATGGTGCTCTTACCTGAGATTTCACCCATGTGCTCAACCGTTGAAACAACCGCTGATAGTGGGCCAATCGCGTTTGCTACATCGTTTGAGCCGTGTGCAAATGCCATCGCACAAGCTGTGATAACCATTAGTACGCTGAAGATGCCTTCTACGCCAGTAAAGCCATGGTCTTCTTCGCGGTTAGCAAATTTCTTCTGAATGTATAGGTAGCCGCCGACCATGATCAGGCCAGATACGCCAGCAGACCACATCCACGCTTCAGAGTTGCTTAGGTGAAGACCTACGTGCTTAAGACCTTTCTTGATCGTTACAAGTGCAATGACCATTGTGGTAATGAACATGTATACAGGTACAAAACGTTTCGCATTGAATAGCGGGTTTTCTGTATCGAATATCAGTCGTTGAGCACTGACAAAAATGAGATAGGCGAAAATACCGGAAATCAACGGTGTGACAATCCAACTACCAACAATACCTTGAACACTGTTCCAGTCTACTGCTTCTGTACCTACAGACACACACGCAAAACCGATGATTGCACCGATGATTGAGTGAGTTGTTGATACTGGCCAGCCCATGTATGACGCTAGAAGTAGCCATGTACCAGCAGCAAGTAGTGCAGACATCATGCCGTAAACAAGTACGTCAGGTTGGTCTGCGAAAAGAGATGTTTCGATAACACCTTTACGGATTGTGTCAGTTACTTCACCGCCCGCAAGGTAAGCACCTGCGAATTCAAAGATCATTGCGATAATGATCGCTTGTTTTACGGTTAGAGCTTTAGAGCCTACTGAGGTGCCCATTGCGTTCGCAACGTCATTTGCACCAATACCAATAGCCATCAAGAAACCGAAAGCTGCTGCAACAATAATCAGGACAGTGCCGTAGTTAGCAAGGATATCCATCGTAATACCTAGTTGTTTGATAACAAGCGGAACAAATTTAGACGCAAAAAACCGCTCAGCGAGAGAAATACTCAGCGCATAAGTGGTTTGTTCAAAAAATGCTCTTCGTTATATGGTTAACGTATGATTTAAGATCGAGAAAGCATTACTTCAAGACGAGCGCCTACACGCTGTGCTTGATCTGCAATACCACCGACCCATTCAAGAATCTTGTATAAGAACATGATATCAACTGGATTCAGATCGCCTTCAATCGCCATTAGTTGTTGGCGTAGTTCGATCTGCATCGCATCCGTGTCATCTTCAATTACATCTAATTGATGAATCATTTCAGCAACGAGAGTTACTTCACGGCCTTTAAAGCCAGTCTCAAGTAATTCGTCTAATTCATTGATTACGTTTTGTGCTTGGTTCGCTGCATCTAAACAACGTTTAACGTAAGCGATGAAGTTTTCTTGCATAGGAGCTGGAATGACAAGTTGTCGACCATATACACGGCCAGCAATGTCTTTCGCTAGGTTTGCGAGTTTGTCTTGTTGCGTTAATAGCTCCAACATGTCGGTGCGATCAACTGGCATAAACAAACCACGAGGAAGTTTAAGGCGAATTTCACGTTTTAGTACGTCAGCTTCTTTCTCAAGGTGAGAAATTTGAGCTCGAATTTCTGATGCTTTTTCCCAGTCACCTTTTGAAGAAACTTCAAAGAAATTAACCAGGTGAGAACAACATTCGTTCACGCATACTACGTGACGCTGCAAAGGTTTAATTGGGGACTTTGCAAATAACCCCATAATTGTATTTACTGGCATGGTCATCCAACCTAATAAATAATAACCTTAAAACAACATACACCATATTCATGGTGAAATGTTAAGCGATGGCTACAAAGTCGCGCATGTTAACCTAATCAATGTCTCATTAAAACTGTTTTAGATCATCATAAGGGCGATATTTCTGACTTGCTGACTTTTGAAATTGGCAATATCCTGTCCCTATCTTCACAGAAAGGTATAACTATGGAAACCGAGATAGAACTGAAGTTTTTTGTTTCGCCTGATTTTTCAGAGACTTTACGCAATAAAATTGCTGAAACTAAAGTACTTCAGCACAGTTGTCGAGAGCTAGGTAACATCTACTTTGACACCCCTGACAACTGGCTACGTAAGCACGATACAGGCTTGCGCATTCGACGCTTTGATGACGTATTTGTACAAACCGTAAAGACCGCAGGTCGTGTGGTCGCTGGCCTGCACCAAAGGCCTGAATACAATGCTGAGCATGACAGCAACGAACCCAAGTTATCTTTACATCCAGAAGACATTTGGCCTGAGGGTAAAGATATTGAAACGTTGCAAGCTGAGCTGACGCCTCTATTTTCTACTAACTTCACGCGCGAGCAGTGGTTGATTGGTATGCCTGATGGTAGCCAAGTCGAGGTTGCGTTTGACCAAGGCTTTGTTGAATCCGGTGAGCTGCAAGAACCCATTTGTGAAGTTGAGTTAGAACTTAAATCTGGTCAAACGGATGCGCTGTTTACACTTTCTCGTCAATTTTGCGAGCAAGGAGGCATGCGCCTGGGTAACCTTAGCAAAGCGGCTAAGGGTTATCGTCTTGCCCAAGGTTATCAAGGGGATGAAGTCACTCCTTTGACCTTGGTTGATACTAGCAAAAGTGATACTGTTGAATCGTGTTTCATTCAATCTTTAGAGCACGCTCTCGCTCATTGGCATTATCACGAACAGATTTTCACGGAACGCCAATCGATTGAAGCGTTACATGAGATCAGTCATTCGCTGAGTTTCATTCGTCAAACTTTCACCATTTATGGCGGTATCGTGCCACGCCGTGCGAGTGCTATTCTGCGTCAAGAGTTGAAGTGGCTTGAGCAAGAACTCGATTGGCTTAAGAGCTATGACCATTTCGAGGATTTACTTGAAGACAAAGGCCATGTGCTGCGCAAATTGGACGCACGTAAATTCTTGGTAGCTGAGCTTAAAGAAATGCAAGATCAGCTTCCTGATCGTGAAGACTTACTCACTTTGCTAAGTTCGGCACGTTACACTGGTTTATTATTGGATTTGAGCCGCTGGATCTTGTCTCGTGGCTGGCAGCCGTTTCTTGATGATAAAGCGCGTGAGCAAATGGAACGTGGTATTGAATGGTTTTCAGTGCAGCAACTCGATCGAACGTGGGCAGAGTTGATGGAAGCCTTCCCACCAGAACGTGTCATGACCAGCCAAGCGTATATTGATCAGCAATACCGTTTGATGCGAAACCTATATTCTGGCGTTGGTTTCGCGAGTTTGTATGATGACGCTGAACGAAACAGCTTCCGCTTGCCATGGGCCGATATGGTGCAAGGCATTGATGACTTGCTAGCACTTAAAACATTAGAGCCTTTGACTGAGAAGCTGGAAGGCGACGAGAAGGTTCAGCTAGAGCGTTGGTTGGCTCGCCAAGAAGTGTCTATTCTGCATGCGATGGAGCAGACGCGCCAAATCAGTGTTGAGGTTGAGCCGTACTGGCAAGACTAAACCCAATACCGGTATCAATATTAATATGAATTTGAAAATAGGGCCTCGGCCCTATTTTTTTGTTTGTTGCTCGAGCTTTTCTAGTCGCTCTAGTATTTTTTGTTGTTGCTCTATGATCTTTTCAAGGTGTTTCTCTTTGTTTTCTGCTCGTTTATTTTCATGGTGAGTTGGAGAGGTGATCAAAGAAGTAATCAAGCCTGAAATCATACCGAACACACCCACACCACAGATGATCACCAGAGAGGCAACTAATTTGCCTGAGCTCGTCACAGGATAATGGTCACCGTATCCTACAGTACTGATGGTAACAAAAGCCCACCATAAAGCATCTTGGCCAGTGGTAATGTTGGCATTGGGATCTTTGTGCTCCAAGAGCAGGATAGTGCCTGCACCTATGGTCAATAAAATAACCAGCAGTAGAATGATTGAGGCGAGCGTGGTCTCTCTTCGATTACGAAAGAGCTCTCTGAAAACCCGTTTACCTGACCGCAAAACGAGAATGACACGCAGGATTTGAAAAATGCGAGCGAAACGAAGAGGTTCGATCATTGGGAGACTTGCTAAGAAATCGATCCAGTGTACTTTTAGATATTCTTTCTTGTTTTGTGATCTGAATAGATCAATTGTGAGCTGAAAAAGAAAAACACTACAGATTACAAAATCGAGGCCGATAAGGACTTGTTTTGATTCTTTATCAATCGGTGCAAACAATAAGCCTGAGATCACAAATAACGCTAAGAAAGAGAGAATCAGTGATAATAAGCTCATCGGCTTGGTTGCGTCTTTGGTACTATTCAACATTCATACGAGGCTCAAAATAAATCGCGACTTTGACTGACATAGCCACCTCGCGGATATAGAAGCCATCAATATATAAGAATTAATGGAGAACTGACAATGACTAAACTGTCATTCAAGCCGTGGGAAAGGGTAATCTCTGACGTTCGTCTCGTTCCGAAAATGGTCATGCTGATGATATTCAGCACTATTTTGATCATTTCAAAACAGCTATGGGACGCAAGTACGTTTTATGATTCATTGCTTGCAGTAACGAACAATGCGCAGGTTGCTCAGCAGCACTATGAGAGTTATCTAGTTCAAGTCGCATGGCAAACCGCTTTAATGATCGTCGTGTTTGTGGTTCTCTTATTAGCTGCCGCTCGCGTGATGTTGCGTCAAACTCAGTACCTAAACGATGCTATTAAAACCATGGCCGATAAGAACTTATCAGTACCGATTGAAATGGACTGTAAAGATGAATACGGTGATGTGGCACGCGAGCTTGAAAAAACTCGTGTTCAATTGAATGACATGATTAAAACTCAAGTGGCATCTTCAGACGAGCTATTCGCTTTGACCGAAGTGATGACCATAAGCATGTCTGAAACTAAAGATTCTGCTCAAGAAGAGTTCAACGAAATCGACCAGCTAGCAACTGCAATGAGTGAGATGACATCTACCGTGCAAACCGTAGCCGAGCATGCACAAAGTGCTTCTTCATTGACTGAGCAGGCTTCAGGCCAAGCTCTGACTGGTCAAAAGTTCGTTCAAGGTTCTGTTTCCAAGATGAGTGAGTTGTCTTCAGATATCGCAGCCTCTGCTGCTGCGGTAAACCAAGTTGAAGAGCGCGTTGACTCAATTGGTAGCGTTGTGGGCACTATCCAAGGCATTTCAGAGCAAACTAACCTACTGGCACTGAACGCAGCGATAGAAGCAGCGCGTGCGGGTGAAGCTGGACGCGGTTTTGCGGTTGTTGCCGATGAGGTTCGTAACCTTGCGCAGCGTACTCAACAAGCAACAGTAGAAATCCAAGACATGATCAGTCACCTACAAAGCAGCGCTAACTCTGCGGTAGAACTGATGGAAAAAAGCGTGGTGGAAGCGGCTGAAGGTGTTGAACTTGTTACTAATGCTGGGTCTGAACTCGATGGTATCGTGAGCCAAGTAAATCAGATTAATGATATGAACTTCCAAATTGCAACGGCTGCGGGGCAGCAGAGCAGCGTAGCGGAAGAGATGAGTGTCAACCTCACCAATGTTCGTGAGTTGGTTGAAGCATCTGTAGTTGTCGTTGGTGAGCTTCTTGAAACATCTCAGATCATGGAAACTAACGCGCAAGAACTGGACGGTAAGATTAAGCAGTTTAAGGTGTAAATTTTAGGTTCTAGCCTTTGTTCTCAGGGGGATATCCCTAGAGGTTTATTACGATAGACGAAGGCACTACTCGATAAGTTAACTGATAAAACGCCCACATTGCTAATGTGGGCGTTTTTTATTGGCGTAACTTTGGTATAACTTACTTTTGTTTTTCTAAACAGTCATTGAAACTCGTCTACTAGAACTCTTTATTAAAAACAAAACTGATTTTTCGGCTCGCAGCTAACACAAGGAAGAAACATGCCATTGCCTCCTCAAATCGTCACTCATTCCCAGTCTGCTTTTGAGCAATTGTTAGAGCACCAAAGTCAAGCTATTAGTACTTGGCCCGAGCCACTTATTGACGATCTTAAGCGTGTATTGGGCTTGAGTTGTTTTGTGGGTGATTGCTTACAACGAGACACGATACTATCCAGTACTTTACCTGATATGTTGGCATGCGAAGATCGTGCTGAAGGGTATCGTGAGCGATTGGCCGAGTTGCTTTCTGGTTGCACGGATGAAATGAGTGGCCAACGTGTGTTACGCCAATTCCGTAATCGAGAAATGACCTACATTGCGTGGCGCGATTTTATGGGGGCGTGGGAGCTAGAGCAGAGTCTAAACCATCTATCGATGTTGGCTGAGGCGATGATCTTCGAAACCTACCAATGGCAGTACGATATTTGTTGTGAAGAGTGGGGTACACCTTGCAATGAGCAAGGTGAAGCGCAGCCAATGTTGATCATTGGCATGGGCAAGCTCGGTGGTGGTGAGCTTAACTTCTCTTCTGATATCGATCTGATTTTTACCTACCCTGAGAATGGCGAAACCCAAGGAGCAAGACGCAGCATTGCCAACGCGCAATTTTTCACGCGTTTAGGGCAACGTATTATCAAAGCGTTGGATCAACAAACCTTTGATGGATTCTGTTACCGAGTCGACATGCGCCTTCGCCCGTTTGGTGAGAGTGGCCCATTGGTCATGAGTTACGCGGCTTTGGAAGATTACTACCAAGAACAAGGTCGTGATTGGGAACGCTACGCGATGGTGAAAGCACGGGTGATGGGCAGCGAAATGTACCCTGAATACCAAGAGCTTCGCCAAATGTTGCGTCCATTTGTGTTCCGTCGTTATATCGATTTCAGTGCGATTCAATCTCTGCGCCGTATGAAATCAATGATCAGCAGCGAAGTACGCCGCCGTGGCCTTTCAAACAATATCAAGCTTGGTTCTGGTGGTATTCGCGAAGTTGAGTTTATAGCCCAAGTCTTCCAATTGATTCGTGGTGGACGTGAACCAAGCCTTCGTGGCCGAGGATTATTAGAAACCTTGAGTGCGATTGAGTCACTTAACCTTCTGGAAGCTCAAGAGGTGGGACATTTACGTGAAGCTTACCTGTTTTTACGCCGCCTAGAAAACCTATTACAAGCGATGGCCGATAAGCAAACTCAAACCCTACCCGATGGTGAATTCGAACAGTTACAGCTAGCCGTCGCCATGCAGTTTTCCGATTGGGATGGTTTGATTGATGCGACCCGTGCTCATATGGCAAATGTACATACGGTATTTGAAGACTTGATTGGGGTCGATGAAGAAGATGCGAACCCAATCGCGAGCCACTTTAGCGAGTTGTGGGATATGGCCCATAAACCCGATGTAATTGAGCACGTGTTGGAACACGATATTGCGGTCGCGAGCCCGCCTGATGCGGCGAAAACGATCATTCAGTTTAAAGCCGATTTGGCTAAAAAGACCCTTGGCCCTCGTGGGCGGGAAGTCCTGAATCGTTTAATGCCTAAAGTATTTCAAGCTTTATATACGAATAAAGACGCCGAGTTTGGTTTGTCGCGAGTGCTACATTTACTGCAAAAAATAGTGACGCGTACCACTTACCTTGAGCTATTGGATGAACACCCAGCAGCGCTGACTCAGTTAGTTCGCTTATGTACAGCAAGCCCGATGATCTCGGAACAATTGGGTCGCTATCCTATTCTGCTGGATGAACTTATCGATCCTCAGCAACTTTATAACCCTGTGCCATTGGAATCTTACAAGACGGAGCTGCGTGATTACCTTGCTCGTATCCCAGAAGATGATATGGAGCAGCAGATGGAAGGTCTGCGTCAGTTTAAGCAGACTTGCATTCTCCGTATCGCAGCGGCTGATATTGCAGGTGTGCTTCCGGTGATGAAGGTCAGTGATCACCTGACGTATTTGGCTGAAGCGATAGTAGAAGCTGGTGTTAACCAAGCTTGGTTGCAGGTCTCGGCTAAGTTTGGCGAACCTACCCATGTCAAAGATCGCGAAGGGCGTGGTTTTGCGGTGGTTGGTTATGGAAAAGTTGGTGGTTGGGAGCTTGGATACAACTCCGACCTCGATATTGTGTTCATACACGATTGCCCGGTACACATCTATACTGATGGCAAAAAAGAGATAGATGGACGCCAGTTTTACCTAAGGTTGGCGCAGCGAATTATTCATATTTTCTCGACCAGAACGGCTTCTGGAATTTTATACGAGGTCGATACTCGCCTACGACCTTCAGGTGTCTCTGGCTTGCTTGTGAGCCCTACAGATGCTTTTGATGAGTATCAGCACAATGACGCGTGGACATGGGAGCACCAAGCGCTAACTCGTGCTCGTATGATTTACGGTGATGACTTATTGGCATCTGCGTTTAACAAAACTCGGCATGAGGTTTTGTGCTTGCCACGAGATGAGGCAACACTCAAAAAGTCAGTTGTCGATATGCGTGAAAAAATGCGTGGTCATTTAGGTGGCAAAAAAGTCGACCGGTTCATGCTGAAACAAGATGCTGGTGGTATCACTGATATTGAGTTTTTGGCGCAATATTTAGTACTTAGATACAGCAACGAGAAACCTAAGCTTACTCGTTGGTGTGACAATGTGAGAATCTTTGAAAGCTTGTTGTCGCAAGGAATAATGGACGAGCAACAAGGTATGGCATTGACCAATGCGTACACCACATTAAGGGATGAAATCCACCACCGTAATCTACTTAACCTTGATGCGGATGTGGCGATCGATAAGTTTGAAATGGAAAGAGAGCATGTCGTGCAAGCATGGAAGCAGTGGATGGAAGCGTAACCCAGCCATTGCGTAGTGGCTGCTGTGTCTATCTTGATAAGCTTTTACCCATTTATCTATAGTTTAGCCACTGTAATCAGTGTGCTAGACTCTAGCCAGATTTGATTTTTGGAGATCAATAATGAAACCAATTCTACCTGACTACAGCCAATCAGGTGTTCTTATTGTCGGTGACGTCATGCTTGATCGTTACTGGTATGGCCCAACTGGCCGTATTTCACCTGAAGCACCTGTGCCCATTGTTAAAGTAGAAAATAACGAAGAGCGTCCAGGTGGTGCTGCCAACGTAGCAATGAATATTGCGTCTCTCGGTGGTCACGCTCATGTTGTTGGTTTAACTGGCAAAGATGAGCCTGCTGAGGTGTTAAAAAATACCTTAGGCGCACTAAAGGTTAAATGTGATTTCGTTGAGTTAGAAGATTACCCAACCATTACTAAATTGCGTGTAATGAGCCGTGGTCAGCAGCTGATCCGTCTTGATTTTGAAGACAAGTTTGAGAATACAGACCCTGAGCTTATTTTGTCTCGCATGGAGCAAGCGCTTCCAAATGTACGTTCGGTCATTCTTTCTGATTACGCGAAAGGTGCGTTAGAGCATGTGCAAAGTTTTATTCAAAAAGCTCGTGCGGCAAAGGTTCCGGTATTTATCGACCCGAAAGGTGCTGATTTAGAACGCTACCGTGGTGCGACTTTGCTTACGCCAAATATGTCTGAGTTCGAGTTGGTTGCAGGTAAGGTTAAATCGGAAGAAGATCTTATCGAGAAAGGCATCGCCTTAATCGAAAAATACGACTTTGAAGCCTTGTTAGTGACTCGTAGTGAGCATGGCATGACCTTACTTCGTAAAGGGCAGGCGCCATTCCATTTGCCGACTCAAGCGAAAGAAGTGTATGACGTGACCGGTGCGGGCGATACGGTTATCTCAGTATTGGCTGCTTCGGTGGCTGCGGGCAAACCTCTAGATGAAGCGTGTGCACTCGCGAATGCGGCGGCTGGTGTGGTAGTTGGCAAACTTGGTACATCGACACTGTCTACAATTGAGTTAGCGGAAGCGATTCATGGAAGCCAAGATACCGATTACGGCGTGATCTCTGAAGCGGCATTAGTTGAAGCGGTGAAACGTGCTCGTGCGAAAGGTGAGAAAGTGGTTATGACTAATGGTTGCTTTGATATTCTGCATGCCGGACATGTTTCTTACATGAACCATGCCGCTGAGTTGGGTGACCGTTTGATCGTTGCCGTTAATACTGATGAGTCAGTGAAACGCTTGAAAGGCCCAGGTCGCCCAGTGAATCCAACCGATCGTCGTATGGCGGTATTGGCTGGTTTAGGTGCGGTTGATTGGGTTGTTCCGTTTTCTGAAGATACGCCTCAACGTTTGATCTCTGAAGTATTGCCAAGCATTTTGGTGAAAGGTGGGGATTATAAACCTGAAGATATTGCTGGCGGTGCGGAAGTGATTGCGGCTGGTGGCGAAGTTAAAGTACTTAACTTTGAAGATGGTTGCTCTACAACTGAAATTATCAAAGCGATTAAAGGTGGTCGAGGTTAACCCTTCGCCTTCGAGTATAAAACCTTTAGCCTCAAGCTCATAGTCAGATTGTAAATCTAACTTTTGATAGATAATAAAAATGCCGCTCAATGAGCCAACACCTATCATTTAAGGTGTTTAGATCGCACAGTGTAGCGAGTCTTACTAAAACGAACGGTCCTATCTTTGGGCCGTTTTTGTTTTTCGGGCAAAATATAACGTTTCACTCGTTCTCTCATAGCTCGCAGCTTTTTGGGAACCGAACCTGGGGAGGCGATAGCACACCACATTAGCTCATCTTGAATATCTCGAAGTGCCATCGTAAAGCTTATCCTAAGTGGTGAGACTTCAGCCTCTTTTGCTATTCGGCTAATCTCCAGACGGATTAAGTTATACGCGATAAGGATACCCCATATCTCTTGCTTTACACCCTCTACAGATTGACTGCGGAGCAGAATTTCATCTTCAAGCATGTCATGCTTAATCTCGCCATAACTATTCTCGATTTCCCACCTTTCGAAGTACACGTCTAATAATGATTTTAAACTGTATTTGCTATCTGTTAGAGAAGTCAGCAGCCCTTGTATATGATTGGGTTGTTGTTCACCATCATCGGGGTATAGAGCCAGCCGAGCTTTCCACGTTTCCGGGAGGCTCGGGTCTTGCTTTCTAGCTTGTGGAGAGACTTTCATCTCTACAATCAGATCTCGCCCATCATCATCGAGTTGCTCGATGATTTTATATTTCACATTCGACTTTATTGGCGTCATCCAGTGGCTTGTTCCATGTTCTTGTTGCCAGTTAAGCATAAGCTCTGCGCTCAGGTAGCAACGGTCAAAAATGGTCAATGAATTCGGGACAGCTGATGAAATTAAATCTTTTGCATAGCTAATTTCACCTTTAGAACTTTCCCCAAAAGCCACATCATGAATAAGCCGACTCCGTAGTGATGTGAGTGCGCACATTCGAACGATTGGATATTCAGTGTGCCTGTCTTTTCGGTAGTAAACATATTGATAATGCTCAGCTAAGCTTGGGTTATCGTGAGTTCTAAACTGTGTGCCATCAATTGAAAATAGGCTCAAACCATTCCATTTATCACCCGCATCTTCCGACTGTGTCCAGTGCTTTGCTGTAATTGAGAATAATGACTCTAAAGGTTTAGCGGTGAGGCGTTTTCTTGCCTGAGGAATTGCACTAGGTGCAATCGTTTCACCCAATGAATTAGACAATTTGAGGTCGAGTTTATCGAGTACATCAGTAATTGGTCTATCTCGATATAGACCAATACCAACGACTAACCATGCAACAAGTTCGGCAGGTAACTCTCTACGGCGCATACTCGCTTTGTTCGTTTCAGATAAAGCTTGGTTTATCCAATCTAGCGGAAGGTCTTTTTGGAACAAAGAAAGAGATTCTGGATTAGCAAAATCGTCAACATCGATTAACCAGTGTGACAACATAAAAAAATACCCTTAAACAAAAGTGCTTAAGGGTATTGTTAACCATCTGTAGGATCGTTCAACTGATCAGGAAAATGCTTAAATGATCAGTGTTAGCTCAATGAGCGGCATTTTTGTAACGGTAATCTAGTCGCTTTATTAAAGACTTTGATTAGAGTCTTTAACTAGGATTTAAGAATTACTTGCTTGCTACTTTTAGACCTGCGTTTACATCAACGATGTCTTGTTCGCTTAGTGTACCAACCGCTTGACGAAGCTGAAGAACACTTAGGATGTAGTTGTAACGAGCATCTGAAAGGTTTTTGTTCGCATCGTATAGACGGCGAGTCGAATCTAGTACGTCAACGATAGTACGAGTACCCACATCAAAACCAGCTTCTGTTGCTTCTAGAGCAGACTGAGCTGAAACAACAGACTGTTCGTAAGCGCGTAGAGCACCAATAGAAGCTGTGATGTTGTTGTTGAAGGCACGTACGTCTTTTACAACGCTACGGTAAGTTGCTTCTAGATCTTCACTTGCTGCAACGTAGTTGTATTCAGCCTGTTTAGTCAAAGAAGTTGTGCTACCACCCGTGTATAGAGGTACATTTAAGTTAACGCCAACATTGAAGTTGTTTGTGGTACCGTCAGAAGTAGCACTTGAACCAATATCAGTATAGTCGTATCCACCATCAAGAGTTAGAGATGGTAGATGACCTGAGCTCTGTAGTGAAATGTTGTCTTTAGCTATGTCTTGAGAGATACGAGCAGCAAGTAGACTAAGGTTTTTTTGCTCAGCTTGTTCAACCAGTGCAATCGCAGACTCAGAAGATTTGCTTGCTGAGAAACGGTCAGTGTCTAGGATGCTTAGGTTAGAGTGTTCTTGACCTGTAATCTCACGTAGACCTTCGTAGTTATTAATCAGAGTGTTCTCTGCTAAAACTTCATCAGCTAAAACGGCATCGTATTGAGCTTGCGCATCATGTACATCGGTGATTGCTGAAAGACCTACTTCAAAGCGCTGTTTTGTTTGTTCTAGTTGGCGCGCAACCGCTGCTTTTTCTGCACGAACGAACTCTAGGTTATCTTGAGCACGCAGTACTTCGAAGTATGCTGTTGCTACACGCAGGATCAAAGCTTGTTGCTCTGCTGCATACGCTGAATCAGATTGACGAGCTGTTTTTTCTGCTGTATCTAGCGTGATCCAAGAAGAACGTTGGTATAGTTCTTGAGAAAAGCTAATACCAGCTGTTAGAGCATTCTGGTCATTATCGCGAGTCGATGCTGAATCGAAATCTGTATCACCACGAGTAAGGTTGTACCCAGCTGTCAAATTGATTTGCGGTAATAAAGAGCTACGGCTTGACGTTACTGCTTCAAAAGCGGCATCGCGCTGCGCTGCTGAACGAAGAAGTTGTGGATCGTTCTGTTTTGCTTGGTCGTAAACTTCAGCTAGCGTATCAGCGAAAGCTGACGAACTCAGGCTGCCAATTGCTGCACTGATAAATAGTGGAAGCAGTTTTTTCATTTTCCTATTCCTGCCTTTAATAGAATTTTCTCTGAAAGAGTTTAACCCAGTTTGATGGTAATTTACTCGAAACTTTGCACTTTTTTACATTTAACTGTCCACTTGTGCAATATTTATTTTTCAAAACTTAACTTTAATTATAAAATTTATACAAAAAGTTGAACCTTATCCTTGGTAGTTAACTCGGACAATGAGTAAACTATAAAGATCACTTAGTGAGGTACCAAATGCAACAGTATGATAATCAACGACACGAGTTTACTCCTCAAGATGTGGAAATAGTCTCAAAAGAGACGCTGTTTCGTGGTTTTTTCAAAATGGTTAAATACACATTTAAACATAAGCTGTTTGAGGGGGGCTGGAGCCAACCTATAGAACGCGAGATGTTTGAACGTGGTCATGCTGCCGCTTTGTTACCTTATGATCCTATTCGTGACGAAGTGGTGATCGTAGAACAGATCCGTGTCGGCGCTCTAGAGCATGAGAACCCTTGGCAATATGAAATTGTGGCCGGGATCATTGATACGAACGAATCATCACAAGATGTTGCTCGTCGTGAAGCGATGGAAGAAGCGGGCGTTGAAGTCGGATCTGTATTGCCTATCACTTCGTATTACCCTTCATCTGGCGGTTGTTCAGAAAAGCTCGACGTCTTTGTTGGCTGTGTTGATGCAACCACAGCAAAAGGTGTACACGGTTTAGATTACGAAGGTGAAGATATTCGCGTACAAGTGATGACTCGCGATGCGGCTTATCAGTTAGTAAAAGAGGGTGTGTTTGAAAATGGGGCCACAATTATTGCGCTGCAGTGGCTACAATTGAACTACCAAGAATTACAGTCAGAGTGGATAGATTAACGTTATGCCAAATATAGCAGTCAAGAAACCGTATCATGTTGATCTTGCTGAACTGATGCGAGTTTACGAGACTAACTATGCCAAGCTTAACGCTCTGTTACCGGTAGGGCATGAGGTTGGTGATGTTCGCTGTTACCAAGCCGTTAATATGGTGTATCAATTGACAGTGAATGAGGTCACAAAATACACCACATTAATAGACATATGTCAGAGTGACGAGACGCCAGTGTTTCCTTTGCCAAAAATGTCTGTCAGGCTATATCACGACGCTCGAGTTGCAGAAGTGTGCGCTAGCGGGGATTTTTCACGAGTCAAAGCGAAATATGACTATCCCAACACTAAGCTTCTGCAAAAGGATGAGAAATTTCAGTTGAACAAATTTCTTGGAGAATGGTTAACGTTTTGTTTAAAAACGGGTATCAGCCGTTCGCCAATTCCTTTTTAATTGAGCCCCATTGTAAAAACACTTTAAAGTTTAAACAGTAACGTATCTGGATTTGGTATTTTGGAATTATCACACACTTCAAAATTTGATGAGAGCAGTATTAAGCTTGTACAGCTAACGGACACGCATTTGTTTGCGCCGAGCAATGGCAGCTTATTAAGCATCAATACTCAAGATAGCTTTCGTGCTGTAGTTGATGGCATTGTTAACCAAGGCTTCGATTATGAGGCGATCTTGGCGACGGGTGATATCTCTCAAGATCACAGTGCTGAGTCGTATCAAAAATTTGAATCAGGTATTCAACCTCTGGAAAAGCCATGTTATTGGTTGCCAGGAAATCATGATTTCAAGCCTAATATGGGCAGTGTCTTACCATCACCTCAAATACAGTGCGTTGACCATGTCTTACTGGGTGATAACTGGCAGATGGTGATGCTGGACTCGCAAGTGGTTGGTGTGCCTCATGGGCGTCTAAGCGATCAACAACTTGATCTGTTAGAAAAAAAATTGATCGAATTCCCTGAGCGTAATACCTTGGTTTTACTGCACCACCACCCGTTATTAGTGGGCAGCGCATGGCTGGATCAACATAACCTAAAAGATGCGGATCAATTTTGGGATGTGGTTCAGCAGCATACCAATGTCAAAGCGGTACTGTGTGGCCACGTTCATCAAGACATGAATCGAGATCATCATGGTGTGCAAGTCATGGCAACCCCGTCGACTTGTGTGCAATTCAAACCTAATTCAGATGACTTTGCCGTTGATACATTGTCTCCGGGTTGGAGAGAGATTGAATTACATCAAGATGGCACAGTAAGTACTCAAGTGCGCCGCTTGCCTAATGGGCAGTTCTTACCTGATTTTGAAGCGGGTGGTTATTGATGTTAGTGATTATTGTTGTAGGAGGCTATTAATGTCCGGTTCTAATCATCAAGTCGCTAAGCCATCATTGCTTCTCTATATTCATGGGTTTAACAGTTCATCTCGTTCTCATAAAGCGAATGTGATGGCTAATTACTGTGCGGAGCATCGGGCTGATATTAAAGTCGTCACTCCTCAACTGCCGAGTTTCCCTCAGCAAGCGGCACTTCATCTGCAACAGCTGGTGGAACAATATAAAGAGCAATATCAGATTGCATTGGTCGGTAGCTCATTGGGTGGCTATCTTTCAACATGGCTGAATAGTCATTATGGTTTTAAAGCGGTTGTTGTAAATCCAGCAGTGAAGCCGTATGAGCTTCTTGCCGACTATTTGGGTGAACAAGTAAACCCATACACACATGAGCGATATGTACTGGAAACAAAGCATATTGATGAACTGAAGGCGTTAGAGGTTCCGGCTCTTTCTCAGCCGAGTGATTTCTGGTTACTTCAGCAAACGGAAGATGAAGTTCTGGATTATCGACAAGCTGTCGAAAAGTACCAAGGTGCAACACAAACAATAGAAAAGGGTGGGGATCATAGCTTTGTTGATTTTGAGCGTTACCCACAACAAATCATTACTTTTTTAGATTTATAACCTGTTCCATTAACTGAGTAATTTTCTCTTGTTTGTCTGTTATTTCATCTATCAATGGTGAAATATCATAGTTTGATGTCTTAGTTTTTGAACTAGCTTGACATCATTACTCAGCTTCCAGACTATATTCCCCAATACTTCGCTCATTCGCTCTACTATGACGGTTCATAGTAATGATTCTGCTTTAGTGAAACTAGAGCCAGCGAACTGACGCAAACTTTTTGAGTAAACTCCGTATTATGACTGAACAATATAATGCAAAAGACCTCGAGGTACTTGAAGGTCTCGATCCGGTGCGACACCGCCCGGGAATGTATACCGAGACAGAAAGACCCAACCACCTTGCCCAAGAAGTCATTGATAACTCGGTCGATGAAGCATTAGCGGGACACGCTAAGAAAATCAAAGTTGTGCTTCATGCTGACCAATCGTTAGAAGTTACCGATGATGGCCGTGGTATGCCTGTTGATATCCACCCTGAAAAAGGGATCTCAGGTGTTGAGCTGATTTTAACTAAGCTCCACTCTGGCGGTAAATTCTCAAACAACAACTACAAGTTTTCTGGTGGTTTGCACGGTGTAGGTATCTCGGTCGTAAACGCGCTGTCAAAACGTGTTGAAGTAACGGTTCGTCGTGATGGTCAAGTGCATGAGATCGCCCTTGAAGGTGGTCATGCTGTTACTGACCTGACAGTGACAGGAACTTGTGGTCACCGCAATACTGGTACTACGGTGCATTTCTGGCCGGATCCAAAGTATTTCGATAGCTCTAAATTTTCGACACTTCGTCTTATCAATAACCTACGAGCAAAAGCGGTACTTTGCCCTGGTTTAGAAATTACCTTTGTTGATAAAGTTGGTGGTGAAGAGCATAAATGGTTCTATGAAGATGGTCTAAAAGACTATCTAGCTGAGGGCGTAAAAGGTTACACCTTATTGCCTGAAGACCCATATGTTGGTGAGTTCGTTGCGGAAACGGAAATGGCTAACTGGGCAATCATTTGGCAGCCAGAAGGCGGTGATATGATCACCGAGAGTTACGTGAACTTAGTACCAACCAAGCAAGGTGGTACGCACGTAAATGGTCTTCGTCAAGGTTTGCTTGATGCAATGCGTGAGTTCTGTGAATTCCGTAACCTACTACCACGTGGCGTTAAGCTAACGGGTGATGACATCTTCGATCGCTGTTCATACGTACTATCGGTGAAGATGCAAGATCCGCAGTTTGCTGGTCAAACAAAAGAGCGTCTATCTTCTCGTCAAACCGCAGCGTTTGTTTCTGGTGTTGTAAAAGATGCCTTCAGCCTATGGTTGAATGAAAAACCGCAACTGGCAGAGCAATTGGCTGAAGCTTGTATTGCCAATGCTCACCGCCGTATGCGCGCGAGTAAGAAAGTTGTTCGTAAAAAGATCGCATCTGGCCCAGCGTTGCCGGGTAAATTAACTGACTGCTCAGTTCAAGATTTAAGTCGCACCGAAATCTTCTTCGTGGAAGGGGATTCGGCGGGTGGTTCTGCTAAGCAAGCTCGTGATCGTGAGTTCCAAGCGGTAATGCCACTGCGTGGTAAAATCCTAAATACATGGGAAGTGTCAGCAGACCAAGTCTTGGCTTCACAAGAAGTACACGATATCTCGGTTGCTCTGGGTATCGACCCTGATAACGATGACTTGTCGGGCCTGCGTTACGGTAAGATCTGTATCCTTGCCGATGCGGACTCGGATGGTCTTCATATCGCGACACTGCTATGTGCACTGTTTACTCGCCATTTCCATGCTCTGGTTGAAGCGGGTCATATCTATGTGGCAATGCCTCCTCTGTATCGTATCGATTGCGGTAAAGAAGTGTTCTACGCACTCGATGACGCAGAGAAAGATGGTGTGCTTGAGCGACTATCGCAGAAGAAAGCCAAGATTAACGTGCAACGATTCAAAGGTCTGGGTGAAATGAACCCACTTCAGTTGCGTGAAACCACCATGGATCCAAACACTCGTCGCCTTGTTCAATTAACGATTGATGATAACGAAGCAACCAACGAGATGATGGACATGCTGCTTGGTAAGAAGCGTGCAGATGATCGCCGTACATGGCTACAGACTAACGGTGATATGGCCGAGGTATAATGGATGTCTAACGAAATTACATATGATGGTGTTGAACAACTGCCGATGCGCAAGTTCACTGAAGACGCCTATTTAAATTACTCAATGTACGTGATCATGGATCGTGCATTGCCATATATCGGTGATGGCTTAAAGCCAGTACAGCGTCGTATTATCTATGCGATGTCAGAACTCGGCTTATCAGCTGCATCGAAATATAAAAAATCAGCTCGTACCGTTGGTGACGTGTTAGGTAAGTATCACCCACACGGTGATTCTGCTTGTTACGAAGCGATGGTATTGATGGCACAACCTTTCTCTTACCGCTATCCATTGGTAGATGGTCAAGGTAACTGGGGTGCTCCGGATGACCCGAAATCGTTCGCTGCAATGCGTTATACCGAAGCGAAATTATCTAAGTTTGCTGAGGTTCTTCTAGGTGAGCTAGGTCAAGGCACCGTTGATTGGCAACCCAACTTTGATGGCACGATGAAAGAGCCTCAAATGTTGCCAGCTCGCCTGCCTCATATCCTGCTTAACGGCATCACTGGTATTGCGGTTGGTATGGCGACCGACATCCCCCCTCACAATGTCCGTGAAGTGGCGGATGCAGCGATTCATTTGATTGACACGCCGAAAGCAGAGCTTCCTGATGTGATGGGTTTCATTCAAGGCCCTGATTACCCGACAGAGGCTGAAATTATTTCGCCAAAGTCGGACATCGAAAAGATCTATCGCACTGGACGTGGCAGCATTAAGATGCGCGCGGTTTGGCACAAGGAAGGCTCTGATATTGTTATCACGGCTCTTCCTCATCAAGTGTCAGGTGCTAAGTTACTTGAGCAAATTGCTAACCAGATGCGCGCTAAGAAGCTGCCAATGGTTGACGACTTGCGTGATGAATCTGATCACGAGAACCCAACGCGTATCGTCGTGGTTCCTCGTTCGAACCGTATCGACTGTGATCAACTGATGAGTCACTTGTTCGCTTCGACGGATCTAGAGAAGAACTTCCGCGTTAACTTGAACATGATTGGTTTAGACAGTCGCCCTCAAGTTAAAGGCCTGGTTCAAATTCTGAAAGAGTGGATTGAGTTCCGCCGTACAACGGTTCGCCGCCGTCTTCAGTACCGTTTAGATAAAGTACTGGCACGTTTGCACATCTTAGAAGGTTTGCTTGCTGCTTATCTTAATATCGATGAAGTCATTGAGATCATTCGTACAGAAGACGAACCATGTCCTGTATTGATGAGCCGTTTCAATATTTCTGAAATTCAAGCCAATGCGATTCTTGATATTAAACTTCGTAACTTAGCTAAGTTAGAAGAGTTTAAGATTCGAGCTGAACAAGAAGAGCTTGAAGCTGAACGTGAAAAGCTTGAGAAGCTACTTGGTTCAGAGCGTCGCTTGAATACACTAATCAAAAAAGAGATCCAAGCAGATGCGGATAAATACGGCGATGATCGTCGTTCTCCGTTGATTGAACGTGCTGAAGCGAAAGCGCTAACAGAACGCGACTTAGTACCAAGCGAGCCAATCACGGTTGTGTTGTCTGAGAAAGGTTGGATTCGTCATGCTAAAGGGCATGAAGTTGATGCCGAAGGCTTGAACTACAAATCTGGTGATAAATTCTTGGCGAGCGCTAAGGGTAAGAGTAACCAACAAGCGGTATTCCTGGGCAGTGATGGTCGAAGTTACTCCCTTGAGTCTCATTCATTACCGTCGGCTCGAAGCCAAGGTGAGCCTATTACAGGTCGCCTGAACGTCAGCCCTGGCACTTCGATTCGCCAAGTGGTGATGGGAGAGAATGAGCAGCTATGGTTAGTGGGTTCTGATGCTGGGTACGGTTTTGTTTGTAAAGGCAGTGATTTATTGTCTAAGAACAAGAGTGGTAAAGCGTTAGTTAACTTGCCACAAGCTTCTGAAGTGATGTTGCCAAGCCCGATTGCTGACTTGGATACTAACCAGATTCTGGCGATTACTAATCAAGGCCGCATGTTGTTGTTCCCGATTAAAGACCTACCTCAGTTGAGTAAAGGTAAGGGTAACAAGATCATCAACATTCCTTCTGCGAAAGCAAAAGAGCGTGAAGAGTTTGTCTCGCATTTAATGGCTATCCCTGAGAATGCAACGCTAACTATCTACGCGGGTAAACGTAAGCTTGGCTTGAAACCTGCAGATCTTGAAAACTTCCGTGGTGAGCGTGGCCGTCGTGGAGGGTTGCTGCCAAGAGGTCTACAGCGAGTGACTCGCATCGATATCGAAGCTCCTAGCGAATCATAAAGACGTTTGTTCTAGGTTCTCGTGACTAGATAAAAGAAAACCCAGCCTGAGAGCTAACACTGATCATTTAAGCATTTTCCTGATCAGTTGAAAGATCCTACAGATGGTTAACAATACCCTTAAGCACTTTTGTTTAAGGGTATTTTTTTATGTTGTCACACTGGTTAATCGATGTTGACGATTTTGCTAATCCAGAATCTCTTTCTTTGTTCCAAAAAGACCTTCCGCTAGATTGGATAAACCAAGCTTTATCTGAAACGAACAAAGCGAGTATGCGCCGTAGAAAGTTACCTGCCGAACTTGTTGTATGGTTAGTCGTTGGTATTGGTCTATACCGAGATAGACCAATTACTGATGTACTCGATAAACTCGACCTCAAATTGTCTAATTCATTGGGTGAAACGATTGCACCTAGTGCAATTCCTCAGGCAAGAAAACGCCTCACCGCTAAACCTTTAGAGTCATTATTCTCAATTACAGCAAAGCACTGGACACAGTCGGAAGATGCGGGTGATAAATGGAATGGTTTGAGCCTATTTTCAATTGATGGCACACAGTTTAGAACTCACGATAACCCAAGCTTAGCTGAGCATTATCAATATGTTTACTACCGGAAAGACAGGCACACTGAATATCCAATCGTTCGAATGTGCGCACTCACATCACTACGGAGTCGGCTTATTCATGATGTGGCTTTTGGGGAAAGTTCTAAAGGTGAAATTAGCTATGCAAAAGATTTAATTTCATCAGCTGTCCCGAATTCATTGACCATTTTTGACCGTTGCTACCTGAGCGCAGAGCTTATGCTTAACTGGCAACAAGAACATGGAACAAGCCACTGGATGACGCCAATAAAGTCGAATGTGAAATATAAAATCATCGAGCAACTCGATGATGATGGGCGAGATCTGATTGTAGAGATGAAAGTCTCTCCACAAGCTAGAAAGCAAGACCCGAGCCTCCCGGAAACGTGGAAAGCTCGGCTGGCTCTATACCCCGATGATGGTGAACAACAACCCAATCATATACAAGGGCTGCTGACTTCTCTAACAGATAGCAAATACAGTTTAAAATCATTATTAGACGTGTACTTCGAAAGGTGGGAAATCGAGAATAGTTATGGCGAGATTAAGCATGACATGCTTGAAGATGAAATTCTGCTCCGCAGTCAATCTGTAGAGGGTGTAAAGCAAGAGATATGGGGTATCCTTATCGCGTATAACTTAATCCGTCTGGAGATTAGCCGAATAGCAAAAGAGGCTGAAGTCTCACCACTTAGGATAAGCTTTACGATGGCACTTCGAGATATTCAAGATGAGCTAATGTGGTGTGCTATCGCCTCCCCAGGTTCGGTTCCCAAAAAGCTGCGAGCTATGAGAGAGCGAGTGAAACGTTATATTTTGCCCGAAAAACAAAAACGGCCCAAAGATAGGACCGTTCGTTTTAGTAAGACTCGCTACACTGTGCGATCTAAACACCTTAAATGATAGGTGTTGAGCCTGAGAGCTGGGTTTTTTGTATCTATGTTCTTTTCTATGCGTACTTTAGTGGTTTGAATCTAGCGCCATGATTCGCTCTACAAGCGAGTATCTTCCGCTATCGTAACCTTGAGAGTTTTGTTCTCTCCTTGGCGCAATATACCAACCTCAATCACCGTACCCGGTCGAAGATCAGTAACAATATCCATCACGCTCTGTCTCCCGTTAATTTGGGTATTATTGATACTGATAATTATATCTTGTGCTTCAAAACCAGCATCTGCTGCAGGGCCGTTCGGGTCAATGCCTAATACGACAATGCCACCAATGTTCTTATTGCCAAGTAAGCGTGACGTTACTGAGTTGATGTCTTGCCCGTCAATACCAATGTAGCCACGAATTACACGACCATCTGCAATGATCTTTTCCATGATTTTATTGGCCAGTGGGTAGGGGATAGCAAATGAAATCCCGTAGGTTTCCATGTCTGTGGCTTGCTGGAAAGACGCGGTATTGATACCGACTAGTTCGCCTTGTGAGTTGACGAGTGCTCCCCCTGAGTTACCTTCATTGATCGCAGCATCGGTTTGGATAAAGGCTTGATGGCCGTCAGCACTGATCGAAGATCGGCCCGTAGCTGAGATAATGCCAAAAGTGGTCGTTTGACCTAGGTTGTATGGGTTACCGATCGCCAGAACCACATCACCGACATTGGCCTTGTAACTTGGATTGAGTGGAATCACGGGTAGGTTGTCACCACTGACTCTAAGTATTGCGATATCGGTGCGTTTATCAGAACCGACTAATTGCGCGGCAGCGACTCGTCCATCTTGAAGTGCTACTACAATTTGGTCAGCTTGAGCTACAACGTGGAAGTTGGTAATGATGTAGCCTTTTTCGCTGACAATGACTCCTGACCCTAAGCCTTGAGTCAGCAGTTTGTTGCGATCGCTCTCTGCGTATTTACGGCTATAGATATTCACAACAGCAGGTGCTGCACGGCGTACTGCTTGGTTAAATGAAATCTGAAGAGAGGCGATATTATCCACTTTAGGGGTGGTGACGTCAGAAACAATGCCTGATCTTAAACTCGGAAATGCGAGAAGAATAAGCGCCGCTGAAACAAGTCCAAGGGAAATAGAACGAAATAGAAAGGACAGCATGTTTCCCTCTTCAACAAGTAAGGTACGAAGCCATCAGCGAATGGATGGCTTAATTACAAGTGAAGCATAGCATTTTGATTCATCTAAAGAAAAGGGAGACTGAGTAAGTTTCAAGCAAACTTATGCGGCCTCCCTTTGGTTATACTGACAAATTATTAACGAATGACTAGGTAGATAGTTCTATTTCCTCGTTGGATATTCAATGCCAATACGCCAGGTTGTTTCTCTAAAATATCTCTGAACTGTGCAAGGTTCTTAACCGTTTGGCGGTTTACGCCGATGATGATGTCATCTTTCAGAAGCTGGTAGGCTTCTGCTGGTGAGCCTTTAGCCACATTTGATACCTTCACTCCTGTAGCTGCATCGCTATCGTTAGTGTTGGTCAACTCAGCACCCGCAAGTCCTTCATGGAGCTTTTCAGCTTGTGTTTTGTTATTGGTTGATTCGCCTAACGTGACATCAAAGGTTTTGCTTTTTCCGTCACGAACGATTCCAAGCTCAATTTGCTTACCTGCACCGAGAGTGGCCACTTTGGCTCTTAATTCGCTGAAGGTATCAATGCGTTTACCATTGATAGAGGTAATTATATCACCCGCTTTCAGGCCTGCTTTATCTGCTGCGCTGTCTGGTACAATTTGGCTAACAAACGCACCTTTACTTGATTCATAACCGAGCGCCTCTGCTAATTCAGAGGTCACTTCTCCACCTTGAACTCCCAACATACCGCGCTTCACTTCACCGAAATCGAGAATCTGTTCTGTCAGGTTTTTCATCATATTAGACGGGATGGCAAAACCGATACCGACATTGCCTCCGTTAGGGCCAAGAATGGCGGTGTTGATACCAATCAGTTCACCGTTAAGGTTGACTAGCGCGCCACCAGAGTTACCACTATTGATCGCGGCATCGGTTTGAATGAAGTTTTCAAAGTTCTCAAGGTTTAAGCCGCTTCTTCCTAGGGCCGATACGATACCTGATGTGACAGTTTGCCCGAGTCCAAATGGGTTACCGATAGCCACGCTAAAATCACCGACTCTTAATTGATCTGAGTCTGCGAGTTTTATCTGGGTTAGGTTCTTGGCTTCCTCTAATTTCAGAAGCGCAATATCAGACATTTGGTCGCCACCGATGAGTTCGGCATCATATTCTCGACCATCATGAAGTTTCACTTTGATATCGTCGGCGCCATTAATTACGTGATAGTTGGTGACGATATGGCCTTTTTTAGCGTCAATGATGACACCCGACCCCAAACCTCGGAACGGTCGCTCTCGAGTTTGCTCTGGGCCAAAAAAGAATTGGAATTGTTCAGGGATTTGCTGACGTTGTACTTGTTTGCCTTCTACAGCAATACTAACCACAGCGGGGGTAACTTGCTCAAGCATAGGAGCTAGGCTAGGTAATTGTTCATTACCCACACTTAGGGGAAGTGCGGCTGTCGCTTGAATTGGCGTGATGATTGAACTTAAGCTTAAAGTCAGTACCGATAAAGCAAGCAAAGGTTTTTTCATCATAAACTCCTCTCTAGTTAAGGTCTTAGCCTTCTCATATTTACTATAGATATGAGAAATTTCAAATGACCTGAGTGAAAGTTATGACTCAAAAACCTTTGTAAAGTTCACAGAAGTATTAAATGTTTACGATGCTTTTGCTGTAACGACATCCGGAGCATCAATAATTTCTTTCTTCTGCTCAGTAAATAACCCCGTTGCGCCATTGGCGTAATCTTTGGGTTGTTCCTCAAGTGTTGCCTCTTTAATAGAAGCTTTATCTTGTGGCTTGTCTGAGTGTGCAGCCGCTGTTTTCACAAATGGATTGTCTTGCTCAGGTAGATTAGGGATGAGTTCTGAGCTCGTTTTTTCCATGTGCTGATACAGTTTCGTGTAGTCCTTACCTAAGGTATCCAGCATTTCTGCTGATTTCGCAAAGTGGTCAGCCGGCTCTTGTCGCTGTTGCTCAAGGGCAAACTTTGCGCTATCTAATTCTTTCTGTACGTTCTTTTGTTTTTTGTATTCAGGTGTCATGAGACGAGAAATAGCGACCCCTAAAATAACTCCGACTAGTAAACCGGCAACGGCATACATCCAAGGCATAACAGCTCCTTATTATTGTTTTTTAACATGTTTGTTACTGCTTAGTTACACGTGGTACGGCTCCATGGTACTATGAGAAAGCCGCAGTATAAAGAGAAATGCGTGTGCGCTAGTTAGCAGTTTAGTGCTGCTTTATTCGCCGTATGGCATTAACTCTAGAATTGTTTAGGCTCATTTTTCTTCGCTGTCTGATATTGCTTTCATTGTGGAAATGTCGTCATGAATCCCATTAAAAAATACGAACAAGATATAAAAGAACATGGATTTCAAAGAGATCCAGCACAAGAGCAAGCCGTTAAATCTTTAGATGAACTCTTTCATCAGTTCCAAGAATATATGAATACTCCTATTCCTGAGTTGACTCGATTTCAGAAGCTACTAGGGAAAAAAGTTCAATCACCGAAACCACCCAAAGGTCTCTATTTTTGGGGCGGTGTAGGGCGCGGTAAGACGTATTTAATGGATACGTTCTATGATGCCTTACCGACCACAAATAAAATGCGAGTTCACTTTCACCGTTTTATGTATCGCGTGCATGATGAGTTGAAAGTATTAGGTAATGTGAGCGATCCATTGCCTTTGGTGGCAGATAAGCTAAAAGAAGAAGCGGACATTATCTGTTTCGATGAGTTTTTTGTTTCGGACATTACGGATGCAATGATTCTAGGGACTTTGTTCCAAGAACTTTTCGCACGAAACGTTATTTTAGTCGCGACCTCAAATATCCCACCTGCAGATTTGTATCGCAATGGTTTGCAGCGCGCGCGATTCTTACCTGCAATCAAGCTTATTCAAGACAACTGTCACATTCTTAATGTCGATAGCGGGATCGATTATCGACTGCGTACTTTAGAGCAAGCTGAAATCTATCATTACCCATTAGATAGCCAAGCGAATATCAATCTTGAAAAGTACTACGCACAGTTGGTGGGCGAAGATAAACAGAAGTTAAAGCAAATAGAGGTTAACCATCGTCAATTAGACGTAATAGAAGCAAGTGACGGCGTTCTACATGGAACCTTTGCTCAGCTTTGTCAGTCGGCCCGTAGCCAGAATGACTATATTGAACTGTCTAAGGTTTATCACACGGTATTATTGGCAAATGTTTTGCAAATGGGTTCCACCTCAGATGACGCGGCAAGACGCTTTATTGCGTTAGTCGATGAGTTCTACGAGCGCAATGTTAAGCTGATAATTTCAGCAGAGGTTGAGCTAGAAAGTTTGTATACTCATGGTCAGCTGGAGTTTGAATTTAAACGTTGTCAGTCGCGCTTAATCGAAATGCAGAGCCACGAATATTTGGCAAAAGAACACTTGAGTTAGCTTTGATTATCTCGAATAAGAAAGAGAATTAAAAAAATCGTGATTTTGTTCAAAAAGAGGTGATTTTTTCTTCGCTCTTCTCTATAATCCTGCGACCTACCGTTACTGCGGGCCTCTAGCGATGAGTAAAATCACGTTATGCCAAGAGTTTTCCAACACTCGAAGGGGTGATGAATGGTAACTCTTAGACAGTGGGAGTACGCGAGTATTCCTTAAGTGTAAATTTTTTAAATAGGTAATTATTAGCATGAAAACTTTCGTTGCTAAACCAGAAACTGTAAAACGCGACTGGTATGTTGTAGACGCTGAAGGCAAAACTCTTGGCCGTCTAGCAAGTGAAATCGCTTCTCGCCTACGCGGCAAGCATAAAGCAGAATACACTCCTCACGTAGATACTGGTGATTACATCATCGTTGTTAACGCTGAGAAAGTTGCTGTAACTGGTAACAAAGCTAAGGGTAAGGTTTACTACCGTCACTCTGAGTTCCCAGGTGGTCTTAAAACTATCACTTTTGAAAAGCTAATTGCTAAGAAACCAGAAATGGTTCTTGAACTAGCAGTTAAAGGTATGCTTCCACGTGGTCCTCTAGGCCGCGCGATGTACCGTAAGCTTAAAGTGTACGCTGGTACTGAGCACAACCATGTTGCTCAACAGCCACAAGTACTAGACATCTAAGGGGATTATGAAAATGGCAGAGAATCAATACTACGGCACTGGTCGTCGCAAAAGCTCAGCAGCTCGTGTTTTCATCAAACCAGGCTCTGGTGAGATCGTAATCAACAAGCGTAGCCTTGATGTTTACTTCGGTCGTCCAACTTCTCGTATGGTTGTTAAGCAACCTCTTGAGCTAGTTGAACTAACTGAGAAACTTGACCTTTACATCACTGTTTCTGGTGGTGGTATTTCTGGTCAAGCTGGCGCAATCCGCCACGGTATCACTCGCGCTCTTATGGAGTACGATGAAACTCTACGTCCTGCTCTACGTGCAGCTGGCTACGTTACTCGTGACGCTCGTTGCGTTGAACGTAAGAAAGTTGGTCTACGTAAAGCACGTCGTAAACCTCAATTCTCTAAGCGTTAATTTTTCTTTACGAAAAAGTACACGCTCCCAGTTTTACGACTGGAATTGTGGTTCAAAGCTCGGCTATATGCCGGGCTTTTTGTTTTTATACCACCTCTAAACGCTTTCCCTCCCTCGTTTTATTTCCAAATTCTTATATTTTGAAAGCTTTTGTAACCCAATGTGCGCTTTGCCTCATGATTGTTACAAAAAGGTAGCTTTATCTTGTCAAAAAGTAGGGTTTTATTTATCATTTGCCGTCAATAAATAGAACTAAATACATATTTTGTTAGCCATGCTCTTTATTCGGAATTATTTCAATCCATAAGGAGCAAATGGGAGAATGTTTGGATGAGCAACGCGCCTTTAAATAACGGTCGCAGGCGTTTCTTAACCGCAACAACAGCCGTTGTTGGTGGTTTAGGAGCAGCTGCTGTAGCCGTGCCTTTTATTAAATCATGGAATCCGAGTGCTAAGGCGAAAGCTGCAGGCGCCCCGGTGGAAGTGGAAGTCAGTAAGTTAGAACCGGGACAAATGGTTCGTGTCGAGTGGCAAGGTAAGCCTGTATGGGTTGTACGCCGAGCTGAATCGGTACTAGAAAACCTAAAAGCGATCGGTGGTCAACTTCGTGACCCTCAATCTGAAGCTGAACAACAACCTGAATACGCACAGAACGAGTTCCGTTCGATTAAGCCGGAATTCTTCGTTGCTGTTGGTTTCTGTACGCACTTAGGTTGTTCTCCAACTTACCTACCGGATTCTTTTGCAGAACAAGTTCAGGGTGTTAAGTCTGGTTTCTTCTGTCCTTGTCATGGTTCAAAGTTTGATATGGCAGGTCGAGTATTCCAAGGCGTACCAGCTCCATTGAACCTTGTTGTACCAAAGCATATGTATTTGAGTGACACTAAGATCATGATCGGTGTGGACGAGGGAGACGCGTAATGCAAGGATTGCTTGATTGGGTAGAGAAACGTCTACCTGCGATGAATGCTTATAAAAAGCATTTATCTGAATACCCAATGCCTAAGAACTTTAACTTTTGGTACCTTTTCGGTTCTTTAGCAATGTTGGTACTGGTTAACCAAATCCTTACGGGTATTTGGTTAACAATGAACTACGTACCGTCTGGTGAAGGTGCGTTCGCTTCTGTTGAATACATCATGCGTGATGTAGAATACGGTTGGTTACTGCGTTACATGCACTCAACGGGTGCTTCGGCATTCTTCGTGGTTATCTACCTGCACATGTTCCGTGGTTTAATCTACGGTTCATACCAAAAACCTCGTGAGCTACTTTGGATCTTCGGTATGTTGATCTTTTTAGTGCTTATGGCTGAAGCTTTCATGGGTTACTTACTACCATGGGGTCAAATGTCTTACTGGGGTGCTCAGGTAATCATATCTCTGTTTGGTGCAATCCCAGTTATTGGTGATGACCTAACGCTTTGGATCCGTGGTGACTACATCATCTCTGGTGCAACGCTGAACCGTTTCTTCGCACTGCACGTTATCGCTTTACCAATCGTACTATTGCTGCTTATCGTACTTCACGTACTAGCACTGCACGAAGTAGGTTCGAATAACCCTGACGGTATCGAAACCAAGCTTCCTAAAGGTACGATGGGCGACGACTACAAGACTCAGTTCCCATTCCACAAGGATTACACTAAGAAATACGACATCATTGACTCTATTCCTTTCCACCCATACGGGACGGTAAAAGATATGGTTGGTGTTGCTGGCTTCCTATTCTTGTTCTGTTACGTGCTGTTCTTTAACCCAGAAATGGGTGGGTACTTCCTTGAGCCGCCAAACTTTGAAGCTGCAAACCCACTGAAAACACCAGAGCACATTGCTCCAGTTTGGTACTTCACGCCGTTCTACGCTGTACTTCGTGCTGTTCCCGATAAGCTGTTAGGTGTAGTAGCAATGGGCGCCTCTATTGTCGTGCTCTTCCTACTACCTTGGTTCGATCGTTGCAAAGTGCGCTCTTACCGTTACCGTAGCAAACTGCATTTGATTAACATCATCCAATTCACAATAAGCTTTATTGCGCTTGGTGTCCTTGGTGCGCTTCCAGCAACGCCAACATACACGCTACTAGCTCAAATCTTTAGCTTAGGTTACTTCATGTTCTTCGTTCTGCTGTGGTTCTACAGTAAAAATGAAGCGACGAAACCATTACCAGAAAGGGTGACATTCAAATGAAAAAGTGGATTGTAATTTTATTTGCTATGTTGCCGTCACTGGCGATGGCAGCGGGTGCAAGCGTACCATTAGACAAAGCGAACAATGATTTAACAGACAAAGCCTCATTGCAAAATGGCGCTAAGATGTTCATTAACTATTGTTTCGCTTGTCACTCAACGCAGTACCAACGTTATGAGCGTGTTGCGAATGATTTAGAGATTCCTTTAGACTTAATGAAGGAAAACCTGATTTTCGACCCAGAAGTGAAAATTGGTAGTTTGATGGTTAATGCTATGCCTTCTGATCAAGCGGCTAGTTGGTTTGGTGCTCCGCCACCTGACTTAACTCTGGTTGCTCGTGTTCGTGGTGCAGATTGGCTATACACATATCTTCGTACTTTCTATGAAGACCCGTCTCGTCCATTTGGGGTGAACAACATCGTTTTCCCAAGTGTTGGTATGCCACATGTTCTTGAAGAGCTACAAGGAATCCCAACGCCAATCTACGATACTCACATGGTAGATGGTGAGGAAGTGAAGGTTGTTGTTGGCACTGAAACTGACGGTTCTGGTGAGCTAAGCACTGGTGAATACGATGAAGCGGTTCGCGACCTTGTAAACTTCCTTGTTTACTCGGGCGACCCGGTACAACTTGAGCGCCACGCTATGGGTTGGTGGGTAATGGCCTTCTTAGTAATCTTCACTATCATTGTGATTTTACTGAAGAAAGAGTATTGGCGTGATGTGCACTAATTGTGCTATAATACCGTGCTAATTCCCAAATTATGTTAATGTTCAATGGAGGCTTTTAGGCCTCCATTGTTTTTATTTAAAGTGTACTGGAGGGCTCCATGGCTGTAGCTGCCAATAAACGTTCTGTGATGACTCTTTTCTCAAGTGCTTCTGATATGTATAGCCATCAGGTGCGCATTGTTCTTGCTGAAAAAGGCGTAAGTGTTGAAGTTGAGTTGGTTGATGAAAAAAATCTACCAGCAGAGCTTGTTGAACTGAACCCGTACAAATCAGTACCTACCCTTATTGATCGTGAGCTTGCTTTATATGACTCAAAGATCATTATGGAATATCTTGATGAGCGTTTCCCTCATCCACCATTGATGCCTGTATACCCGGTTGCTCGTGGTAATAGCCGTCTAATGATGTACCGCATTGAGCGTAACTGGTATTCAGTTGCTGAGAAAATCGTTAAAAGCAACGCTGAAGAATCAGAAGCTGCTCGCGTTAAACTGCGCAATGACCTACTGACTCTTGCTCCTATCTTCGCTGAATATGAATACTTCATGAGCGAAGAGTTTAGCCTAATTGATTGTTACCTAGCTCCGCTGTTATGGCGTTTACCTGAGCTTGGTATCGAACTAATTGGTCCTGGTTCTAAAGAGCTTAAGATTTACATGAACCGCGTATTCGAACGTGATTCATTCCTAGCTTCTCTAACTGAAGCTGAGCGTGAGATGCGACTCGTTCGCTAAGCGTTATGGATATTTCTAATATGACCCCACGCCGACCATACATGCTTCGTGCATTTTATGAATGGCTGGTTGATAACGAATTAACGCCTCACTTGGTTGTTGAAGCAACATTACCCGGTGTGAGAGTTCCTGAAGAGTTTGTTCAAGATGGCCAGATCATTCTGAACATCGCGCCTCGTGCTGTTGGGCAACTTGAATTGGGTAACGAAGCAGTAACGTTTAGTGCTCGCTTTAGTGGCCGTCCACATTCTGTGATCGTTCCGCTTTACGCAGTACAAGCGATTTATGCTCGTGAAAATGGTGCTGGTACCATGTTTGAACCTGAAGAGGCATACATGGAAGCGTTTGAAGAAGGGATCGAAGAAAGTCCTTTTGAAGAACCAGAAAAAGGCCCATCTTTGAGCGTAGCAACGGCAGACGAAGACGCTGAAGAAGAGCCTGACTCAGATCCTGAGCCTCCTCGTCCTGCGAAAGGTCGCCCAAGCCTTCGCGTTATCAAATAACGTTAGTAAAATAACAACCAAATAAAAAAGCAGCGATCTATCGCTGCTTTTTCTTTTTGTGCTTTCTTATTCTGTCTTCAGTCAGTTACTGCCCAGCTTTTTGAACGGGCTACTGAGCATCTGCATTATCCAGTATTGAGCATATAGATTGATTCGTTAATTAACCGAAGTCTCTTCTTCTTCACCATATTCAAACGCTCGAATTACCTGCTTCACACCAGATATATTACGTGCAACTTCTGTTGCGATATCAGCGTGTTCTCGAGAAACCAATCCAAGCAAAAATACTTCTGAATCTTCAGTGATGACTTTTACTTTAATGCCGTTAAGCTCAGCATTGGCAAGTAGTGCAGACTTCACCTTGGTGGTAATCCAACTGTCTTTGCTAATAGCGCTAACAGATAGTGGTTCTTTAACTCGAACTTGATTGTGAATGCTCTTTACACCGGTAACATCCTTGGCTTGGTTTTCAAAAGCACGACGTTCAGAGTCTGTCATGGCTTGTCCCATCAGCACGACAGAACCTCGGTAAGAGCTGGCAGTGACACGAACATTGCCACGAAATGGTTGTTTATTGGTTATCGCCGCAACTTCAAATTCGATGTTGTTATCGTTCCAAATTTCTTTGGTGGTTCGCGTATCCGTGACTAGGTTTGCTGTGGTTGCCGCACCAGCAATGAAAATGCCAGCACAACCAGATAGGGACAGTGTAAGTAGCAAAACACTAATCAGCTTGAACAGCTTCATAGAGGTTAATGATTTCATTGTGATGCTCCGTATATCACTCTTCGTGAGCAGGGAAGAGTACTTGGTCGATTAGGTCACATAGGCAGTGTAGTGTCACCATGTGTACTTCATGAATGCGCGCTGTGCGGTGTGAAGGGATACGAATTTCAACATCGTGCTCACCAAGTAAGCCTGCCATTTCACCACCATCTTTACCAGTAAAGGCAATGATTGTCATGTCGCGTGTTACCGCAGCTTCCATCGCTTTGATGATGTTCTTGCTGTTACCGCTAGTCGAGATAGCCAGTAAGATGTCACCTGTTTGACCAAATGCTCGTACCTGCTTAGAGAAGATTTCTTCATAGTGATAGTCGTTTGCCACTGCAGTTAGCGTGGTGTTATCAGCCATGAGTGCCATCGCCGGAAGGCTAGGGCGTTCTGTTTCAAAGCGGTTGAGTAAGCATGATACAAATTGCTGAGCATTCGACGCCGAACCACCATTACCACAACAAAGAATTTTGTTTCCGTTGAGCAGGGTAGCAACCATAGCTTGAGCGGCATGCGTGATTGCGTCTGGCAGTGCTTCTGCAGCCGCAATTTGGATTTGAATACTTTCTGTAAAACTTTCTTTAATGCTGTCTAGCATGTTTATCCTTGGGTAATTGCGTTTTGAATCCAGTCGATATGTTCATTCGGCCCTTCAATGGCAACAATATCAAACCTGAAATCCGTAGAATGCACTGACAAGCCTTGCTGCATAAGCCAAACATTGGCTGTTTTGAGCAGCTTCTGTGACTTCTTTGCTGTTACCATTTCAGCGGCATGTCCGTAACGGGTTTGCTTACGGTATTTTACTTCGGCAAACACTACGGTATTGTTATGGCGCATTATAAGATCAATCTCGCCACATTTAGCTATGAAGTTTTGTTGAATTAACGATAAACCATGGCCAATTAAATAATTCTTCGCCACGGTCTCGTATTTATCACCCACTTGTTTGTGGGTGACGGTTGCTTTGGACAAAAACGTACGGCTAAAAAGCCCCATGCTCTGCCCAGCTGATTTCGCGTTGTACGACACAATTATTATCGATGGTTAACACACCGGTTTCACCCGGAATACTGTAACCTTGTACAGCTTTCATCTGTGGCAGTGCATCCATTAGGTAATAAGCATCCATTCCCAGAGCTTGCAAACGTTTTTGGCCGTTTGAATGTGCAGGCCATAAGTCGTTTAGCTCTTTGTTGAGCTCGTTCTTGTTCTCAACTAACAGTGGGATATCGCTGTAGAAAACACCGGTTAGGTCTTCATACTGTTTATCACCGCTGTTGCTGCGTGAATTTGAGAACAGTGCTGGTTGACTAGCATCTGGATTAATTGCGACTTCAATGAACGGTTTGATTAGCGTTAGCTCTGAGTTCTTAGCCACAATGTAGACAGAATCGATATCACGGCGACTGCGTGGTTCTGTTTCTAGGTCTAGGTTCAGTAACCCGTCCATTTGAGCGATACGCTGCTGGCTTTCTTGTAATCCGAAGACTTGGTTTACCGTGCGCTGCAGCTGACGTTTATCAGCGAAAAAACTCATCGCGACGTCGTTGCTACTGTATTTTTTCCACTCTTCCTTAAAAGCTTGCTCAACTCGATCACCCAAACGTCCTTTTGGCGCAAGGATTAGCGGGTACTTGTAACCTTGAGCAAAAAGGTGTTTCGCGGCCTGAGCGACTTCTTGTTCAGGCGATAGAGCGAGATAGCAAATATTGGTATCAGGTTCTAGTTGCGTTGGAATGTTCAGAGCTAAAGTTGGAATCGAGTTCTCGTGGTTTTTCTGTGCTTGCTGAAGCTTAGTGATGTTGCTCTTAATCAGCGGGCCAACGATGAAATCAACGTTGTTCTCTTCCAATGTCGCTTTGATTTCAGCAGCACTTTGCACGTTGGTATCCATAACGGTCAGCGTTGCATCTTCTTCGCGTTCTTTGTCGTTCATCATCGCAAAGATGAAGCCATCACGTACCAGTTGTGCTTGCTTACCATACTTACCCGTTAGCGGCAGCAACAGTGCTGTGCTAGTTGGCTTGCTGATCTCTAGTGTTAAAATATCGGTGATCGCTTGAGGTGTGTAAGTAGCCGCAGGGTGCTGAGGGTTCTCGGCTAACCAATCAGATAGAGTTTCCTGTAGGTTTGGAAGGTTCGAGTTGAGCGTCTTCATGTAGATAGCCAGTTGTAACCAACCTGAAAGCACATCTTCTGTCGGCGATGTTTTCAGTTCTAGAATCTCGTATTGAGAGTAGCTATTCAGATTCTGCCAAATACGGTCGGCAGTTTGCTGTTGAAGCTCGTCGTCAGTGTCTAGGTACTCTGAATAGAGCACTAACTCACGGCTTGCCTCGAAATACTCACTCTTCATCTCTGAGATGTTCGCGCGTAGCTCGTGATAATCTTTCCACTGTTCGTCAGGTAGCTTCCACCAAGGCTGAAAGTTCAGTTGGCTATAAGCTTGATCAGGCTGTGAGTTATTCACTAGCAGCTGAGCGCGAGCTAATTGCCATTCCGCTTGTTGAACTTCACTTAGTTCTTGTTTTGCTAAGCGTTTGATAAGCAGTGTTGCTTGATCGGTTTTTCCAGCTTGCACAGAAGATTTAAGCGCCATGATTAACCAGTCGTTTTGTAGACTTCCTTTACTACTATCCGCCTGCATCATGTAACTTTCAGTTGATTGCGCTGGATCTAGTGTAATATCAACGCTCGTTGGTGCTTGAGGACCTGAAGAACAAGCCGCCAATGTAATTGCTAATGCAATTGGAGTTAGTAAGCGTGGTACACTGAGTCTCTTATGGTTCATCGTTGCCATGAGTTCTTTAAATTCCGTATAAATTTGTATCTATATTAATCGTTGAAGTGATGGTAAACAAATGACAGATAACAAAACCTTGCTCACAGAGAGCCCAACTCTCTACATTGTGCCAACTCCAATCGGAAATTTGGGAGATATCACTCAAAGAGCAATTGAAATTTTATCAAGTGTCGATGTTATTGCAGCCGAAGACACACGCCACACGGGTAAGCTGCTTGCTCACTTCAATATATCAACCAGAACGTTCGCTTTACATGATCATAATGAACAAACTAAAGCACAAGTTCTAGTCGAAAGGTTATTAGAAGGTCAGTCTATCGCATTAGTCTCTGATGCGGGTACTCCTTTAATCAGTGACCCAGGTTACCATCTTGTCTCACAATGTCGTCAAGCGGGTGTGAGAGTTGTGCCACTTCCTGGTGCTTGTGCAGTGATTACTGCGTTAAGTGCTTCTGGTCTACCGTCGGATCGCTTCAGCTTTGAAGGCTTCTTGCCACCAAAGAGTAAGGGTCGCAAAGATAAGTTCTTAGAGATCGCAAAAGCAGAACGCACGTGTATCTTCTATGAATCACCGCACCGTATTACGGATTCTCTGCAGGATATGCTAGATATTCTAGGACCTGACCGTGAAGTTGTATTGGCGCGTGAGCTAACCAAAACCTTCGAAACCATCCAAGGGCTGCCACTTGGTGAGCTGATTGAGTGGATTGAAGAAGACGCTAACCGCAAACGTGGTGAGATGGTGCTGCTGATTCATGGTCACCGTGAAGAAGCGACCACAGAATTACCAGACGAAGCGACTCGCACGCTAGGTATTCTAACCAAAGAGCTACCCCTTAAAAAAGCGGCGGCGATGACGGCAGAAATCTACAATCTGAAAAAGAACGCTTTATATAAATGGGGCCTAGAGTATCTAGACAACTAGATACCTCTTTAAAGAGTAGCTAACCTGTATTGAAAAGCTTGTGAGGAATGATGGTATTGCCGTCATTCCTCTTTTTTTGTCTGGATTGTGTGAAATTCACGCAGTTGCTTAGAGGTTTGCACCATATTTGTGATCTCGCTAGACACTGCACACGAATCTCTATACAATCCGCCTTCGGAGTTGAACGGGTAATCGCTGCTTTGCTGATGTCCTTCGGGAGACTGACGTTGAGGTCCTTCGGGAAACTGACGTTGAAGTCCTTCGGGAGACTGGTAGAGGGGAGGAACGTCCGGGCTCCATAGAGCAGGGTGCCAGATAACGTCTGGGGGGCGCGAGCCCACGACAAGTGCAGCAGAGAGAAGACCGCCGATGGCCTCATTTCTTCGGAAGAGGCACAGGTAAGGCTGAAAGGGTGCGGTAAGAGCGCACCGTGCGACTGGCAACAGTTCGTAGCAAGGTAAACTCCACCCGGAGCAAGATCAAATAGGCCCTCGCATTGCGCTGCTCGCGTATGGGGGCGGGTAGATTGCTTGAGCCTGTGAGCGATTGCAGGCCTAGACGAATGGTTACCACCGCGCAAGCGGAACAGAACCCGGCGTATGTGTCAACTCCACCTATATAAAGAACCCATCATTACTTAACCGTAGTGATGGGTTTTTTGCTTTATATTGACGTAAATTATTTAGATTTCCTTAAAATCTTTCACCCTGATATAAGCTTGGGTCAAAAATTCCAAATGCCTATACACAATATGGTGGAGATACAGCGTGAAATCAGTACACTAAAACGTTAATAGAACAAATTATTGCCGAACTAATGGCTCAATCCACTCACTGAGAAGACTATGACAGAAGCATTCAAACATATTTCAGTATTGCTTAACGAATCTATTGACGGACTTGCGATCAAACCTGACGGTACCTACATCGATGGTACTTTTGGCCGTGGTGGGCACAGCCGTACAATCCTGTCTAAACTGGGCGAGAATGGAAGACTCTTTAGTATCGACCGCGATCCACAAGCAATTGCTGAAGCTCAGAAGATTGATGACCCCCGTTTTACGATTATTCACGGCCCATTCTCAGGTATGGCTGAATATGCAGAGCGTTATGACTTAGTGGGTAAAGTGGATGGTGTTTTACTGGATTTAGGTGTGTCTTCACCACAGCTAGATGATGCTGAACGTGGCTTTAGCTTCATGAAAGACGGCCCGCTAGACATGCGTATGGATCCAACGACGGGTATTCCGGTTTCTCAGTGGCTAGTTGATGCGGATCTTGATGACATCACATGGGTTATCCGTGAGTTCGGTGAAGATAAACACGCTCGTCGTATCGCGAAGGGCATCATTGCTTATCAAGAGAACGAAGAGAACGAACCGTTAACACGTACTGGCCAATTGGCTAAGCTTATCTCTGATGTCGCTCCAAAGAACTTTAAAGAGAAAAAGCACCCAGCGACACGTGCTTTCCAAGCATTCCGTATCTACATTAATAGTGAACTTGAAGAGATCGATACCGCACTGAAAGGCGCTGCAAGTATTCTTGCTCCCCAAGGTCGTATCTCTGTTATCAGTTTTCACTCTCTTGAAGACCGTATGGTGAAGCGCTTCATCCGTAAAGAGAGTCAAGGCCCTCAGGTACCTCATGGTTTACCATTAACAGAAGATCAAATTAAAGCTTTAGGCAGTGCCGATCTAAAACCAATTGGTAAAGCGATCAAGCCTTCTAAAGGTGAAGTGGATGAAAATACTCGTTCACGCAGCTCAGTACTACGAATCGCAGAAAAGCTGTAGTCAATGAAGACCTCCAAGCCTAACTTAGCCAAGATAATATTTTTTGATTTGATCTCCGTGGGTAAGGTCCCATTGGTGATTCTTATCTGTATCTTTGCGAGTGCGATGGGGGTCGTTCTTACGACACATATGTCACGTCAGGCGATTACGCAAAAAGACATGGCATTAGTCGAACGAGAGCAGCTAGATGATGAGTGGCGAAATTTAATGCTTGAAGAGACAGCTTTGGCTGAACACAGTCGCGTTCAAGCATCGGCAAAACGAGAGTTAGACATGAAACGTCCAGACTCTGATAAAGAAGTTGTGATCACACTGAAATGACCGGTAAAAAGGAAAAATCACCCGCGAAAACCGTTAATAAATCAACGAAAAAGCGTGTGAAGAGCGAAAAGGATTCGGATCCAGTTCTGATAAAATGGCGTTTTAACGTCGTTATTGCTTTCGTGTTTCTTGCCTTTGCTGCACTTGTTGGTCGTGTGGCTTATATACAAATCATTGAACCAGATAACTTAATTCGTCAGGGCGACCTTCGTTCGGTGCGTGTTAAGGCTATTCCTTCTGCTCGTGGCATTATTTCTGATCGCAATGGTGAGCCACTTGCTGTCAGTGTTCCTGTTGAAGCGGTATGGGCTGACCCGAAAACCATTTTCGATAAAAATGGTATGGCTCAAATTGATCGTTGGTATGCGTTAGCTGATGTACTTGGCCTAGAACGACAACCGATGATCGATAAGATCTCTAGTAACAAATCCCGCCGATTTATTTATCTTCAGAGACAAGTTAGCCCTGCGATGGCTAAATATATCCGCGATCTTAAACTCGTGGGTGTGGGGCTTAAAGCTGAATCTCGTCGTTACTACCCTGCAGGTGAAATCAGTGCTCATCTTATTGGTGTAACCGGTATCGATGGTCATGGTCTTGAAGGTGTAGAACGCAGTTATGATCAGTGGCTCACTGGTGAAGCGGGTAAACGTACCATTCGTAAAGATCGCTATGGACGCGTTGTCGAAAATATTGCCTTAGAAGAGCGTGAAGAAGGCAAGCCATTAGAATTAACCATCGACCAACGATTACAGGCCATTGCTTATCGAGCGATCAAGCAAGCGGTGGCCGATCATAAGGCGACTTCAGGCTCTGCGGTACTGCTCGATGTAAAAACAGGTGCCGTGTTAGCCATGGTCAATGCGCCATCTTACAACCCGAATAACCGTGCTGACCTACAAAGCTTTAAGATGCGAAACCGCGTATTAACCGACGCCATGGAACCTGGCTCTACCGTGAAACCTTTTGTGGTTTTAGCGGCGCTAGAGAACGGCACCGCAGACCCAGATGTCGTTATTGATACTGGCAACGGTATTATGCAGATCGGTGGTAGTCGTGTGCGAGATTCGTCTAAAGTGGGTAAGGCTGACTTAGCGTTGATCCTCAAAAAGTCGAGTAACATAGGTGTTGCGAAATTAGCGCTTAATATGCCACTCGAAGCCTTGCTTGGTATGTACAGCTCGGTTGGTCTAGGTGAGATGTCTGGGCTGAATTTGGTTGGTGAAACGAGCGGTATTTTCCCGAATCGCCGTCGCTGGTCAAAGTTTGAGATTGCGACCTTAGCGTTTGGTTATGGTTTGTCTGTTACACCGATGCAGTTAGCACATGCTTATGCGACGCTAGCCAACAAAGGCTTATATGAGCCAATTCATATTATTAAGAGCAACGACCAAGATTTTTCTAAGCAGATTATCAAGCGAGAAAATGCTGAACTGGTTTTGAACATGCTCGAAGGGGTGACTCAAAAAGGTGGAACGGCGACAAGAGCCGCCGTTCCGGGTTACCGCGTTGCAGCCAAAACGGGTACATCTCGTAAGGCAGAGGCTGGCGGATACAGTGATGAATACATTGCGATCACTGCAGGCTTTGCCCCAGTCAGTGACCCAAGAGTTGCGTTGGTTGTTGTAGTCAATGAGCCTCAAGGTGACCTTTACTATGGTGGCTCAGTCGCAGCCCCTGTATTTTCTGAGATCATGAAGGGTGCACTACAAATCATGAATGTCCCGGCTGATGAAAATAAGTTTCAAGAATAGAGTTAATCAGGATTCAATATGAGTAATAGCCTCACGCTGTCATCTTTACTTTCTCCTTGGGGGGACTTTGATTCAACAGAACTAGAGTCGATTGCTGTTGAGCAATTGGAGTTGGATAGTCGTGCCATCAAGAAAGGTGATATTTTCGTCGCCATTGTCGGACATGCCGTTGATGGTCGCCGTTTTATCGACAAAGCTGTCGCTCAAGGATCTAAAGCCGTCATTGCACAGGCTGGTGATGACAAAGCTCATGGCTTGGTTGAGTGGTTAAATGCAGTTCCTGTTGTTTATGTAGCGGAGCTAAATTCAATTCTCTCTGAACTGGCTGGTCGAGTTTATTCTTCTCAAGCGACCAAACTGATTGGTGTTACTGGCACCAATGGCAAAACCACCATCACCCAATTGATTGCTCAATGGCTTGATCTCGTCGGGCAACGTTCTGCGGTAATGGGCACCACAGGTAATGGTTTCCTAGATAATCTAAAAACAGCGGCTAACACCACAGGCAGCGCGATTGAAATACAGCGCACGCTGAGTGAGTTGGCTGAAGAAAAAGCCGTTTATACTGCGATGGAGATCTCTTCTCATGGTTTGGTGCAAGGTCGAGTAAAGGCTTTGGACTTTGAAGTTGGTGTCTTTACTAACTTGAGTCGTGATCATCTTGATTACCATGGCACCATGGAAGAGTACGCTCTGGCGAAGAAGAGCTTGTTTACTCAACACAAATGCAAGCATGCCGTCATTAATGTGGATGACGAAGTGGGTAAGGCTTGGATGACAGATTTATCCAAGGCCATTGCTGTTTCACTATCACCGCTAACGGGTTATCAACAATCGGTATGGGCGTCTGATGTCGCTTATGCAGAAACTGGTATTCAGATGTCTTTCGATGGTAACTGGGGGCAAGGCGATCTTTCGGTTCCTTTAATTGGTCAGTTTAACGCATCAAATGTATTGGTTGCTTTCGCGACTCTGCTTTCATTGGGCATCGATAAGCAAATATTAGTCGATACTGCACCTCAGCTTCAGCCTGTTATTGGTCGTATGGAACTGTTCCAAGTGCCGAGCAAAGCTAAAGTAGTTGTTGATTACGCTCATACACCAGACGCGTTAGAGAAAGCTCTGGCAGCATTGCGCGTGCACTGCTCGGGAAAATTGTGGGCTATCTTTGGTTGCGGTGGAGATCGTGACACAGGGAAACGCCCGATGATGGCAGCGACCGCAGAGCAGTTTGCCGATAAAATTATTATTTCAGATGACAACCCTCGCAGCGAAGATCCGGTTTTGATTGTCAAAGACATGCTTGCTGGTTTAAGTGAGCCGGAATCGGCGTTCGTCGAGCACGATCGCTACCAAGCGGTTAAGTTTGCACTTGAGCAGGCAGACAGCAATGACATTATTCTTTTGGCTGGTAAAGGCCATGAGGATTACCAAGTATTGAAAGACAATACGGTACATTACTCAGACCGAGAGTCTACGCTTCAACTTTTAGGTATTTCATCATGATTGATGTATCACTCGAACAAATTTGTTCAGCAGTCAGCGGCGAGTTGATTGAGGCTGTCAACTCCAGTCATAACGTAATTAATGCCGTTTCTACGGATACTCGCACCGTTGAAGAGGGCGCATTGTTTGTTGCTCTCGTCGGAGAACGTTTTGATGCGCATGACTTTTGTCATCAAGCCGTTGAGGCGAATGCGAGTGCGTTGTTAGTCGAACGAAAACTTGACTTAAATATTACTCAAGTTGTTGTTGAAGACACTAAACTTGCTTTAGGTCAGTTAAGTGCTTGGATCCATAAACAATGTGATGTGCCAACCATGGCGATTACTGGCAGTTGTGGCAAGACGACCGTCAAAGAGATGGTGGCGAGCATTCTGCAACAACGTGGCAAGGTGCTGTTTACGGCAGGTAACTTCAATAATGATATTGGTGTGCCTTTGACTTTGCTACGTAGTGAACCAAGCGATGACTATGCGGTGATCGAATTAGGCGCTAACCATATCGGTGAAATCGCCTACACCACCCAGTTTGTGAAACCACAGGTTGCCTTGGTAAATAATGTGGCAGCGGCGCACCTAGAAGGGTTTGGCTCAATTGATGGTGTGAAGCAAGCAAAAGGTGAAATTTTTCAGGGGCTTGCAGCTGGTGACACTGCTATTGTTAGTTTAGAGAGTAACGGTGGCGAATTTTGGAGTGAAGTTCTCGCAGATAAAGCGGTTCTGACCTTTTCAGAAAGTGATGATACAGCGGATTACTTTGCCAAAAATATTCGTATCAACGAGCAAGGTGAAGCGTGCTTTGATATGCAGACACCAAAAGGTTCTGTGCCCGTTGAACTTGGCATTATCGGCCAGCATAACGTAGCGAATGCCTTAGCAGCAGCAGCGTTGAGCATTCAGTTTGGCGCAACGCTCGATGAAATAAAAAATGGTTTAGCGAATCTTATCTCAGTCAAAGGACGAGTTGAGGTTCAACAATTAAGTCAGAATATCAAGCTGATAGATGACAGTTATAACGCCAGCGTGCCTGCAATGAAGGCGGCAGCTAAATTGCTATCGAGCTTCAAAGGTCAACGTTGGTTGATTTTAGGCAATATGGCTGAATTAGGCGACGAAAGCCTTGCACTTCACCGTCAAGTCGGTGAATATGCTGCCCCATTCGCTTTTGAGCATGTACTCACTTACGGTAATGATACTAAGGTGATTAGTGAGGTCTGTAATGGTACTCACTTTGCAACGCATCAAGCGATGATCGCGCACATAGAGCAGCACTTATGCTTGCCAGAAAACGCGTCACATACCTTGTTGGTAAAAGGCGCAAACAGTGCAGGAATGAGTAAAATAGCCGCTGCTTTAAAGGAGAACTTTTCATGATAATTTGGCTTGCAGAGCTACTACAGCCACACTTTTCTTTTTTCCGTTTGTTCGAATACCTATCGTTTCGTGCAATCGCGAGTATTTTGACGGCATTATGTCTGTCACTGTGGATGGGACCTCGTTTAATTGAGCGTCTGCAAATGCTACAAATTGGCCAAGTTGTTCGTAATGACGGCCCTGAGTCTCACTTCAGTAAGCGTGGTACACCAACCATGGGTGGCGTGATGATCCTAGCTGCGATCATTATTACGGTATTAGTGTGGGCTGACCTTTCTAACCCTTACGTTTGGGCGGTATTGGTTGTTCTTGGCGGTTACGGTGCGGTTGGCTTTGTTGACGACTACCGTAAAGTCGTTCGTAAAAATACAGACGGCTTGATTGCTCGTTGGAAGTACTTCTGGCAATCGGCGATTGCATTGGTTGTCGCATTCGCTCTATACGCTCATGGTCACGATACTGCGGCAACACAATTGGTTGTTCCTTTCTTCAAAGATGTGATGCCACAGTTAGGCTTGTTCTACATAGTGCTGACGTACTTTGTTATTGTGGGTACCAGTAATGCGGTAAACCTAACGGACGGCCTAGACGGTTTGGCCATTATGCCAACGGTGATGGTTGCGGCTGGCTTTGCTGTGATTGCTTGGGCGACAGGTAACGTTAACTTCGCCGCGTACCTACACATTCCATACATCCCATACACCTCTGAGCTGGTTGTTGTATGTACTGCTATCGTGGGTGCAGGTCTCGGCTTTCTATGGTTTAACACCTACCCAGCACAAGTATTCATGGGCGATGTTGGTTCTCTAGCGCTTGGTGGTGCATTGGGTGTGATTGCTGTGTTAGTTCGCCAAGAATTGGTACTGGTTATCATGGGCGGTGTGTTTGTAATGGAGACCTTGTCAGTGATTCTGCAGGTAGGCTCTTACAAATTGCGTGGTCAGCGTATTTTCCGCATGGCACCGATTCATCACCACTACGAACTTAAAGGTTGGCCGGAGCCGCGTGTAATCGTGCGTTTTTGGATCATCTCAATGGTATTAGTATTGGTTGGCCTAGCGACACTGAAAGTTCGTTAATCCTATGTGAGCCTCAGATTAGAGGCTCTTTAAAACTATTAAGAGCATCTTGTTTAAATGGAACGTTGGCAAAATATTCAAAATGTAGTGGTTGTGGGGCTCGGTATTACCGGGCTCTCTGTCGTTAAACATCTCGTAAAATATCAACCTCACATACATGTGAAGGTGATTGATACTCGCGAGCTACCACCGGGCAGAGAATCTTTGCCTGAATCTGTGGAACTGCATTCTGGAAGTTGGAATAGCCAATGGTTAGCGGGAGCGGATTTAGTCGTTGCTAACCCGGGTATCGCCTTAGCGACCCCGGAAATACAAGATGTTATTCAAGCGGGTGTTCCGGTTGTTGGTGATATTGAACTGTTTGGCTGGGCGGTAAATAAACCCGTTGTGGCAATAACAGGTTCAAACGGCAAGAGCACGGTGACTGATCTTACAGGTGTACTGGCGAAAGCCGCAGGTCTCAATGTTGGTGTTGGTGGTAACATCGGTATTCCTGCCTTAGATCTTTTAGAGCTTGATGCCGACTTATATGTCCTTGAGCTTTCAAGCTTTCAGCTAGAGACAACATCCAGTTTAAACCTTGCAGCGGCGGCCTTTTTGAACTTGTCAGAAGATCATATGGATCGCTATCAAGGCATGGCCGATTACCGTGACGCCAAATTAAGAATTTTTTACAACGCTCAGTACGCGATTGTAAACCGCGAAGACAAAGAGACTTATCCTGACCACAGTATGCCATTAGTGACATTCGGACTCGACGACCAAGAGTTTGGTGTGGCGACGATTGATGGTACTGAATGGTTGGTGGATAGCAGCAAGCCAGTACTTCCTACTCAAGATTTAACATTGGTTGGACGTCACAATGTGGCAAATGCGCTAGTCTCGCTAGCATTGCTTAAACAAGTCGGTATTGATTACAGCAAAAGCCTTGAAGCTCTGAAGACCTACAACGGTTTAACGCATCGTTGCCAAGTGGTAGCTGATAAGCGTTCTATCAAGTGGGTTAACGACTCGAAAGCGACCAACGTAGCCAGTACATTGGCGGCTTTGTCGGGGCTAGAGTGCCAAGGTACTTTGTATCTTTTGGTTGGTGGTGTAGGTAAAGGTGCTGACTTTAGTGAGCTCAAGCCTGTGTTGGCGCAACTGGAGCGTGTTCAGCTGTGTTGCTTCGGTGAAGATGCTGCGCAATTTATGTCGTTGCATCAATCGGCTAAGACGTTTGAAACCATGAGTGACATTATCGAAAGCATCTCAACGCAGTTGGTGCCCGGTGATATGGTGATGCTGTCTCCAGCGTGTGCAAGCTTTGATCAATTTAATAACTTCATGGCGAGAGGTGATGCTTTCACTGAACTCGCTCATGAATACGCCTAACGTGTTGAAGGACTAACATTCAGTGCAAAGAGTGAAAGAGATCAATCAATCTATTTGGCAATGGCTTAATCGTGCCACACCAGAGGCGCTTTACGACCGTCAATTAGTATGGATTGCTCTTGGACTGATGCTGACAGGCTTGGTGATGGTAACGTCGGCTTCGTTTCCTATCAGTGCTCGTTTAACCGATCAGCCATTTCACTTTATGTTTCGCCACGCCATTTTCCTTGTGTTGGCGCTAGGTGTATCCAGCGTAATATTGCAGATCCCAATGAAGCGATGGTTTCAATACAGTATGTATCTGTTGGGTTTGTCCTTCTTTTTGCTAGTGGTGGTGCTGGCCGTTGGTAAGTCGGTTAATGGTGCATCACGCTGGATTCCACTTGGACTGTTTAACTTACAACCCGCAGAAGTCGCTAAGTTATCGCTGTTTATCTTTATGGCGGGCTATCTGGTTCGTAAACAAGACGAGGTCAGAAAAACGTTTTTCGGCGGTTTCGGTAAGCCAATCATGGTGTTTGGTGCCTTTGCTGTTTTGCTTCTCGGCCAGCCCGATTTAGGTACGGTTGTTGTAATGTTGGCGACCTTGTTTGGCATGCTGTTTATTGCAGGTGCTAAGCTTTCACAGTTTATTGCCTTGATGGTGGCGGGCATTGCCGCGGTCGTCGGATTAATTGTTATAGAACCCTATCGTGTTCGACGTGTGACCTCATTCTGGGAACCTTGGAATGACCCGTTCGGCAGTGGCTACCAATTAACTCAATCACTAATGGCATTTGGTCGTGGTGATTGGATGGGACAAGGTCTTGGTAATTCGGTTCAGAAGTTAGAGTATTTGCCTGAAGCACATACCGATTTTGTGTTTGCTGTATTGGCAGAAGAGTTAGGCTTTGTTGGTGTAACTCTCGTGCTGATTCTTATCTTTAGTTTGGTACTGAAAGCGATTTTAATTGGTAAGAAAGCATTCGAGAACGACCAGTTATTCAGCGGTTATCTTGCTTTTGGTATTGGTATTTGGTTTGCATTTCAGACGCTTGTTAACGTAGGTGCCGCTTCAGGTATCGTTCCAACCAAAGGTCTAACATTGCCATTGATCAGCTACGGTGGTTCAAGTCTTATCGTCATGTCAGTCGCGGTTTCAATGCTATTGCGCATTGATCACGAATGTCGAATACAACAAGAAGAACAAGCCGACAATCAAAACGAATTAGTAGAATAAGAATCCAACGTTATGAAACAAAACAAAAAACTTTTAGTGATGGCTGGTGGTACTGGTGGTCACGTTTTCCCTGGCTTAGCCGTGGCTAAAAAGCTTCAGCAACAAGGTTGGGAAATTCGCTGGTTAGGAACCGCGGATAGAATGGAAGCGGACTTAGTGCCAAAACATGGTATTGAGATCGACTTTATCAAAGTGAAAGGCCTGCGAGGTCAAGGCATTAGCAAGTTAATTAAAGCGCCATTCCAGATTATTAATGCCATACTTCAAGCAAGACATCACATCAAAGCATGGCAGCCAGATGTAGTGCTTGGAATGGGGGGGTACGTGAGTGGCCCTGGTGGTATCGCGGCATGGTTATCCGGTATTCCAGTAGTTCTGCATGAACAAAATGCAGTGGCGGGTTTAACTAATCAATGGCTATCTAAAATTGCCAAAAAAGTATTCCAAGCTTTCCCAGGTGCTTTCCCTACTGCTGATGTAGTGGGTAATCCAGTACGTGAAGATGTGGTTGCCTTAGCTGAACCCGAGCAACGCATGGCAGAGCGCGACGGTGATATTCGTATCCTAGTGATGGGCGGCAGTCAGGGCGCTAAAATTCTGAACGATACCTTGCCAGTGACCATGGCCCAGCTTGGTGAAGGTTTTACTGTGGTGCATCAAGCCGGTAAGAACAATCAACAGCAAGTGATTGAACAATACAAATCACACTCTGTAGATAATGTTCAAGTAACTGAATTTATTGATGATGTGGCGCAAGCTTATGAATGGGCAGATCTATTAGTTTGTCGTTCAGGTGCATTAACCGTATCTGAAGTGTCAGCTGCTGGTGTTGGTTCTATCTTTGTTCCGTTCATGCACAAAGACAGGCAGCAAGCGTTGAATGCCGACCATTTAGTTGAATGTGGCGCAGCATTAATGATTGAACAGCCACAACTGACGGCTGATAAGCTAGCGAACGCTATCGCTCAGCTTGATAGAAATGAATTAAAAATGATGGCAACAAAAGCTCGTCAAGCAGCCAAGCTTGATGCTGATGTGACCGTCGCTGAAGCAATTAAAGCTTTAGCAAAATAACGAGACTGAATTGATGACGATTGAACATACCCAAGACTTAGCGCAAATCCGTGCAATGGTGCCAGAAATGCGCCGTGTTAAATCTATCCACTTCATTGGTATTGGTGGTGCTGGAATGAGCGGGATTGCTGAAGTCTTGCTAAATGAAGGCTATCAGATCACGGGTTCTGATATTGCTCAAAACCCAGTGACTGATCGTTTAGTTAGCAAGGGGGCGACAGTTTACATTGGCCACCAAGCAAGTAACGTTGCTGATGCAAGTGTAGTGGTGGTTTCAACCGCTATCAACGAAGAAAATCCAGAGATTGTTGCTGCTCGTGAAGCGCGTACACCGATTGTTCGTCGTGCGGAAATGCTGGCTGAGCTGATGCGTTTTCGTCACGGTATTGCCGTGGCTGGTACGCACGGTAAAACAACGACCACAGCGCTAGTTACACAGATTTACTCGGAAGCTGGCCTCGATCCCACTTTCGTAAACGGTGGTCTGGTGAAAAGTGCAGGCACTAATGCTCGCTTAGGTTCAAGTCGTATCCTTATCGCTGAAGCTGATGAAAGTGATGCGTCATTTCTGCATCTGCAACCAATGGTTAGTATTGTGACTAACATTGAAGCGGATCATATGGATACCTATGGCGGTGATTTTGAAACGTTAAAGCAGACGTTTATTGATTTCTTACACAACCTGCCATTCTATGGTCAGGCTGTGATGTGTGTTGACGATCCTGTTGTACGTGAGCTTATTCCTCAGGTGAGTCGCCAAGTGATTACTTACGGTTTCTCAGAAGATGCTGATATCCGTATTGAAAATTACGTACAAGAAGGGCAACAAGGTAAATTTACAGTTGTACGTGAAGGCAAAGCTAACCTTGATATTACATTGAACATTCCGGGCCGTCATAATGCGCTAAATGCATCAGCTGCAATTGCGGTTGCGACTGAAGATGACATCAGTGATGAAGCAATTCTAAAAGCGATGGCAGGAACGGAAGGCACAGGCCGTCGTTTCGATCACTTAGGTGAGTACGAAACCGGTAAAGGCGTTGCAATGTTGGTTGATGATTATGGTCATCACCCAACGGAAGTGGATGTGACGATTCAAGCTGCACGCAGCGGCTGGACTGACAAACGTCTTGTGATGATCTTCCAACCTCACCGTTATAGCCGTACTCGCGATCTGTATGATGACTTTGCTAACGTTCTTGAGCAGGTTGATGTTCTAATCTTATTAGATGTGTACTCGGCAGGTGAGAAACCTATTGCAGGTGCGGACGGGCGTTCGTTAAGTCGAACTATTCGTGGTCGTGGTAAGATAGATCCAATCTTTGTTGCTGATATCAACGCGCTGCCGTCGGCTCTTGCTAACGTAATTCAAGGTGGTGATCTTGTTTTAACGCAGGGTGCAGGTGATGTTGGCCGTGTAGCGAAGCAGCTTGAATCGTTACAATTAGACATTAATAAAATGCAGAACGCGTAACAGAATACCGTCTACAGACTGTGGTTGATCGCTCACTTCTTGCGATTGACCTAAAATTGACCAAAAATCTTATTATCAACGTTTGATAGTTTGATTTTGCTCAGTATAATTCATAGGTTAAAGTAAGTGCTTTTACCTCTATTACGAAGATAGGGAATAGAATTGCGAACCAACGACAGGGAATGCGGGCTTTGGTAGAAAGTACTTTTAGCGAAAACCGCCACCTATTCAGTTTACCGTCGCTCAAGAAACACGCCTTAGGCGGGTCTTTTTTTGTTGTGGTGCTGCTATTCATTGGGTTTCTTTTCTATACCACACTGACTTGGATGTGGGACGATCAGCGATTGCCTCTTTCCAAAATAGTACTTCAGGGCGACTTAACTTATGTAACGGCTGGTGATGTTCAGCATGCCTTTGGCGAGCTTGAGCATATTGGAACATTCATGTCACAGGACATTGGTGTGTTGCAAAACAGTTTAGAAGCATTGCCTTGGGTGTCTGTTGTCTCAATTCGTAAACAGTGGCCAGACACAATAAAAGTATTTTTGACTGAGTATCATGCAGCAGCAATCTGGAACGGTAACATGCTGCTTAATGACGATGGTCAGGTGTTTAATGGTGATATCGGCCTATTAAAGGGCGATCGAGTCAAGCTTTACGGCCCAGACGGCACCAGCCAAGAAGTGATAGAAAAATGGCGACAGATAACTCCTTTGATTAATAGTCTAGGGTTAACCGTTACCTCGCTCGTTCTCAATGAGCGTCGCGCGTGGCAAATAATCCTAGATAACGGTATCCGTTTAGAACTAGGTAAAGATTCTTTAGATGAGCGTGTTGAACGCTTCATTTCGCTTTACAACGAATTAGGTAGTAAGGCGAATCAAGTGAGCTACATCGACCTCAGGTATGATACGGGAGCCGCTGTAGGCTGGTTTCCAGAGCAAGAGTTAGAAGAGAGCACAGATGACTAAGACCGCAGATGACAACATAATCGTTGGTCTTGATATAGGCACTGCGACCATATCAGCTCTGGTTGGTGAAATATTGCCTGATGGTCAAATCAATATCATTGGATCAGGGCAAAGCCCATCTAGAGGTATGGATAAAGGTGGTGTAAACGACCTAGAGTCGGTAGTTAAGTCGGTTCAGCGAGCTATTGATCAAGCAGAGTTGATGGCGGAATGCCAAATCAGCAATGTGTTTATCTCGCTATCGGGCAAACATATCGCAAGCCGAATTGAAAAAGGCATGGGCACTATTTCAGATGAAGAAGTGTCTCAAGATGATATGGATCGAGCGATCCATACCGCGAAATCAATTAAAATAGGTGATGAGCAGAGAATTCTGCACGTGATCCCACAAGAATTTACCATTGATTATCAAGAAGGGATTAAGAACCCACTTGGCTTATCTGGTGTTCGAATGGAAGTCAGTGTTCACCTAATTTCTTGCCATAGCGACATGGCGAGAAACATTATTAAAGCTGTTGAACGATGTGGTCTTACAGTAGAACAGATCGTATTTTCAGGACTTGCCTCAAGTAACGCGGTAATTACTGAAGACGAGAGAGAGCTTGGAGTGTGTGTGGTAGATATCGGTGCGGGTACAATGGATATTTCCATATGGACTGGCGGCGCGCTTCGACACACAGAAGTATTTTCCTACGCAGGAAATGCAGTAACCAGTGATATTGCCTTCGCTTTCGGCACGCCAGTGAGCGATGCTGAAGAGATAAAAGTAAACCATGGTTGCGCTCTGAGTGAACTCGTAAGCAAGGATGACTCTGTTAACGTCCCAAGTGTTGGTGGTCGCCCATCGAGAAGTTTGCAACGACAAACTTTGTCGGAAGTGATTGAACCACGTTACACTGAACTTATGGGGCTCGTTAACCAAACTATTGATACGGTTCAATTACAGCTACGCGATGAAGGTATTAAACACCACCTTGCAGCTGGCGTCGTTCTCACTGGTGGAGCGGCACAAATTGACGGATTGGTAGAGTGTGCGGAACGCGTTTTCCGCAATCAAGTTCGAGTTGGTAAGCCATTAGAAGTTAGTGGCTTAACTGACTATGTTAAAGAGCCGTATCATTCTACGGCGGTTGGTTTACTTCATTACGCAAGAGATTGTCAGATAAGTGATGAAGGTGATTACAGCGAACCTAAGCGTTCAGCACCTTCTATGTCAGGCTTGTTTGGCAAATTGCGTAATTGGATACAAAAAGAGTTTTAACCTGAGTTGCAGGAAAAAACGGAGATAACACATGTTTGAACCGATGATGGAAATGTCTGACGATGCAGTAATTAAAGTCGTTGGAGTTGGTGGCGGTGGCGGTAACGCTGTTGAGCACATGGTACGTGAATCAATCGAAGGCGTAGAATTCATCAGTGTTAACACTGATGCCCAAGCACTTCGTAAAACAAGCGTGAGCAGCGTGATCCAAATTGGTGGTGATATCACTAAAGGTTTGGGCGCTGGTGCAAACCCACAAGTAGGCCGTGATGCAGCTCTCGAAGATCGAGAAAGAATTAAAGAAGTTCTAACTGGCGCCGATATGGTATTTATCGCAGCTGGTATGGGCGGTGGTACGGGTACAGGTGCTGCTCCAGTTATTGCTGAAGTTGCGAAAGAGCTAGGTGTGCTAACAGTTGCTGTTGTAACTAAGCCATTTAGCTTTGAAGGCAAAAAACGTTTAGCGTTTGCAGAGCAAGGTATTGAAGAGCTTTCTAAGCATGTGGATTCTTTAATTACGATTCCAAATGAAAAGCTACTTAAGGTACTTGGCCGTGGCGTAACACTGCTAGAAGCTTTCGCAAGTGCAAATGATGTGCTTAAAAATGCTGTACAAGGTATCGCAGAGCTAATTACTCGCCCTGGTATGATTAACGTCGATTTCGCGGATGTTCGCACTGTAATGTCTGAGATGGGTCATGCAATGATGGGTAGCGGTATCGCAAAAGGTGAAGACCGTGCTGAAGAAGCTGCTGAAACGGCAATTTCTAGCCCACTACTAGAAGACATCGACCTAGCTGGTGCGCGTGGCGTTCTTGTGAACATCACTGCAGGCCTGGACATGCGTCTAGATGAATTCGAAACTGTGGGTAATACAGTTAAGGCATTCGCTTCTGATAACGCAACTGTCGTGATTGGTACTTCTCTAGACCCTGACATGACGGATGAAATCCGTGTAACTGTTGTTGCAACAGGTATCGGAACAGAGAAAAAACCAGACATTACATTAGTTGCTGGTGGCAAGGCTAAAGTAGCGCCAACGCCTCAACCACAAGTTGCAGCTCAAACTGCACCAAAAGTGGAAGAGAAAATGGCACAGCCATTGCAAGAGAAAACTGAGGTTAAACCTCAAGTTAAGCCACAGCCAACAACGTCACCTGTTTCTTCAGGTACAGGCGCTAGCCAGAGTGCTGCACCTAAAGCTGAGAAAGAGAGTGGATACTTAGATATTCCAGCATTTTTACGACGTCAGGCTGATTAACAAATACCCAAAATTTGACTATCGTCGAATTAATGGTAAAATTTGCGGTCGGTAAATACTGACCGTGATTTGTAGCACTGATAACGAGGCAAGCAGATGATCAGACAACGTACTCTGAAAGAAATTGTGAAAACAACTGGTGTGGGTCTCCACTCTGGTCGTAAAGTCACACTTACTCTTCGCCCGGCAGCTGCAAATACAGGTATTGTTTATCGTCGTACTGATGTAAATCCACCTGTAGATTTCCCAGCTGATCCAGCATCAGTTCGTGACACTATGTTATGTACTGCTCTTGTTAACGACGAAGGCGTACGTATTTCTACAGTGGAACACCTTAACGCAGCTTTAGCGGGTATGGGTATCGACAACATTATTGTTGAGGTTGATGCACCAGAGATCCCAATTATGGATGGTAGCGCAAGCCCATTCGTATATTTGCTACAGCAAGCAGGTGTAGAAACACTGAATGCAGCGAAGCGTTTTATTCGAATCAAAAAGCCTATCCGTTTTGAAGATGGCGATAAGTGGGCAGAATTCGTCCCATTTAACGGCTTCCGCATGGACTTTGAGATCGACTTTAACCATCCCGCGATTGAATCTGATGAGCAACGTTTGTTGTTTGATTTCTCTTCACAAGGTTTTGTGAAAGAAATTTCTCGCGCTCGTACTTTCGGTTTCATGCGTGATATTGAGTATCTACAATCCCAAAATCTAGTACTTGGTGGTAGCTTTGATAATGCTATCGTACTTGACGAGTATCGAATTCTTAATGAAGAAGGTCTACGTTTTGACAATGAGTTCGTAACTCATAAAGTACTAGACGCGATTGGTGACCTTTACATGTGTGGACACGCTATTATTGGTGAGTTCCGTGCATACAAATCAGGTCATGGCCTAAATAACCAACTACTACGTGCAGTACTTGCTGACGCAGAAGCTTGGGAATGGGCAACATTCGAAGAAGAAGTAGGCTCTCCAGTTGCGTTTGCTGAACCAGGTATGGTTTTAGCGTAATTGTTGCTTACAACAATATAAGATTTCGAAAACCAGGTCATTGACCTGGTTTTTTTGTATCTATTTTCCAGATACAGTGTCGTCAACATCCGAAAGTTGTCTACCAATAGACTGCAGTCTGGCTAATCCGTCAGCAATTAGAAAGAAAAGTTCCAAGCACATCAAACAAATGGGGTTATAAATGGTCGTTAGTGTGAAAATTACTTACACTAGAGAGCATTAATTTTAACTCAAGCCTTGAAAACTCTACTCTCAAGTACAATATCAAAGATACTAGATTTATCTCAGTATCCTTGGTTAGTAACTGAAGACTAGTTCATAGCTAGTAGAGACTGACGGCATTTAAAATAGATCGCGGACGATCTGAGAACGAAGAGATTCCAAGCACATGATTACTAAGCTGCTGACAAAGGTAATTGGCAGTCGCAATGACAGAACACTGCGCCGCCTTAGAAAAATTGTAAAAGAAATTAATAACTACGAACCAACGTTAGAAGCACTTTCTGATGAAGAGTTAAAAGCTAAAACGGTTGAGTTTCGTGAGCGCTTAGATAAAGGCGAATCGCTAGATCAACTTTTACCTGAAGCATTTGCTACAGTACGTGAAGCGTCTAAACGTGTTTACGGCATGCGTCACTTTGACGTGCAGTTGATTGGTGGCATGGTTCTAAATGCTGGCCAAATCGCAGAGATGCGTACTGGTGAAGGTAAAACTCTTACCGCAACTCTACCAGCTTATCTTAACGCCCTACCAAGCAAAGGTGTTCACGTTGTAACGGTGAACGATTACCTAGCGAAGCGTGATGCGGAAACAAACCGACCACTATTTGAATTCCTTGGCATGACAGTTGGCGTGAACGTGCCAAATATGGCTCCGCCAGAGAAGAAAGAAGCGTACCAAGCCGATATCCTATACGGAACAAACAACGAGTTTGGTTTTGATTACCTGCGTGACAACATGGCTTTCCGTGCTGAAGATAGAGTTCAACGTGAACGTTTCTTCGCTGTAGTCGATGAAGTTGACTCAATCTTAATCGATGAAGCTCGTACTCCGTTAATTATCTCTGGTCCTGCTGAAGATAGCTCAGATCTTTATACGCGCATTAATACGCTGATCCCTTCTCTAGAGCGTCAAGATAAAGAAGATTCAGAAGAGTACCGTGGTGAAGGTCACTACACCATGGACGAAAAATCTAAACAGGTTCACCTGACTGAAAACGGTCAAGAATTTGTTGAAGAGTTAATGGTTAAAAATGGATTGATGGAAGAGGGCGATACACTTTACTCTCCAACCAATATCAGCTTACTTCACCACGTAAATGCGGCTCTTCGTGCGCACGTATTGTTTGAGAAAAACGTAGACTACATCGTTACTGAAGAAGGCGAAGTGGTTATTGTTGATGAACATACTGGTCGTACTATGCCTGGTCGTCGTTGGTCTGAAGGTTTACACCAAGCTGTTGAAGCGAAAGAAGGTGTAAAGATTCAAAACGAAAACCAAACGTTAGCATCGATTACCTTCCAGAACTTCTTCCGTTTGTACGAGAAACTGTCTGGTATGACAGGTACAGCCGATACAGAAGCTTTCGAATTCCAGTCTATCTACGGCCTAGAAACGGTGGTTATCCCAACCAACAAGCCTATGGTTCGTAACGATATGCCAGATGTGGTTTATCGTACCGAAGAAGACAAATTCAATGCGATCATTGAAGACATTAAAGATCGTGTTGCGGCTGGTCAGCCATCACTGGTTGGTACGGTTTCTATCGAAAAATCAGAACTACTGTCTAACGCACTGAAAAAAGCAAAAATTAAGCATAACGTTCTCAATGCTAAGTTTCACGAAATGGAAGCCGAGATCGTTGCACAAGCGGGTACGCCAAGCGCGGTAACTATCGCAACTAACATGGCTGGTCGTGGTACCGATATCGTATTGGGTGGTAGCTGGCAGGCTCAGGTAGAGAAGCTAGAAAACCCAACTCAAGAGCAGATCGATAAGATCAAAGCTGACTGGAGAGTTATCCACGATAAAGTACTTGAGTCCGGTGGTCTGCACATCATTGGTACTGAGCGCCATGAATCTCGCCGTATCGATAACCAGCTACGTGGTCGTTCTGGTCGTCAAGGTGATGCGGGTTCTTCTCGTTTCTACCTATCAATGGAAGACTCTCTGCTACGTATCTTTACGTCTGATCGTATGGCTGGCCTTATTCAAAGTGGTATGGACGAAGGCGAAGCGATTGAATCTAAGATGCTGTCTCGCTCAATTGAAAAAGCACAACGTAAAGTGGAAGGTCGTAACTTCGATATCCGTAAGCAGCTTCTTGAGTACGATGATGTAGCTAATGACCAACGTAAAGTGGTTTATGAGCTTCGTGACGAACTGATGAGTTCTGACGACATCAGCGAAATGATCGAACACAACCGTGAAGACGTGTTTACTTCGGTTATCGATGAGTACATTGCACCTCAATCTCTTGAAGACATGTGGGATATCGCTGGTCTACAAGATCGCCTGAAAAACGACTTCGATCTAGACTTTGATATTCAAGGTTGGTTGGACGAAGACGACAAGCTTTATGAAGAAGCATTGCGTGAGCGTATTCTTGGTATGGCGGTTGACTCGTACAAACAAAAAGAAGAAGTGGTTGGTGCTCAAGTACTGCGTAACTTCGAAAAGTCTGTGATGCTACAAACGCTAGACGGTCTTTGGAAAGAGCACTTGGCTGCGATGGATCACCTTCGTCAAGGTATACACTTACGTGGTTATGCTCAGAAGAACCCGAAACAAGAGTACAAGCGCGAGTCGTTTGAACTGTTTGAAGGTCTGTTAGATGTACTGAAAACAGACGTTGTTACCATTCTTTCTAAGGTTCGCGTTCAGCAACAAGAAGAAGTTGAAAAGATGGAAGCTCAACGTCAAGCTCAAGCTGAAGAAGCGGCGCGTCGTGCTCAAACACAACATGCAGTGGCTGAAAATCAGTTAGCTGACGATGAAGCGGTATCTCCACAAACGGTAGTACGTGATGAGCGTAAAGTGGGTCGTAACGAACCATGCCCATGTGGAAGTGGCAAAAAATACAAACAGTGTCACGGTAAAATTGACTAATGCTTTGCTGTAATGGCTGATAACTTCGTCGGCGATGCTCATTTACACTTGTAAACTCTGCGTCGCCTCCTCGTTCTCAACCAATACAGCTTTGCCTAAATATAGTTTTGATTAAAGAGTCGCTTAGGCGGCTCTTTTTGTATGTAAATTTCGTGGCTTATCTTTTGATGAAAGGGTAAGTCGTCATTCCCTCTAGCGAGGAACGAGCCTAGTAGGGAATCTCGTTTAATAGTTAGACTCATGCTCTTGTATTAGATCCTCAACTCAGTTGTTTGTCCTTCTTGAGGATGACGTATTGAGGGGGATGAGTGAGCAAAGCGTTTTATTAAGGAACACCATCATATGAAAAGAATCCATATTGTTGCGGGCATTATCTTCAACCAAGATAAATCACAGGTCTTTATTACTAAACGCCCAGACGATAAACACAAAGGTGGCTTTTGGGAGTTCCCTGGCGGCAAGGTTGAAGTAGGGGAAACCATTGAACAAGCAATGACTCGTGAGTTAGATGAAGAAATTGGCATCAAGGTAACTGAACAGTCTCTCTTCGAGCATCTTGAATTTGATTACAGTGATAAATCGCTTAAGTTTGATTTCATCCTTGTGACAGCCTTTGAGCAACAGCCTTATGGTAAAGAGGGTCAACAAGGTGAATGGGTAAACCTAGAATCTTTGAATCAATACCCCTTCCCAGAGGCAAATGTACCAATTTTAGAGCGAGTAATAAAAGAGTTTTCGTAATTGCTAGCCTGAGTTTGAGATTGTTGTTAGTTTAAAGGGATTAATCGATTGAACGTTGCCGCACGAGATAAGTGGCAACGGTAACCAAAACAATGGAGATATTCGCAGTGGTAAGAATTGCAATTGCAGGAGCAGCGGGCCGTATGGGTCGTAACTTGGTGAAAGCCGCTCATCATAATTCAGAAGCAAGTGTTGGTGCTGGTTCAGAGCGTCCAGAGTCATCTTTAGTGGGCGTTGATGTCGGCGAGTTATGTGGTGAAGGTCGTTTTGATGTCGCTTTAGTGGATGACTTGTCTAAAGCTATCGAAGAGTTTGATGTGATCGTCGATTTTACCGCACCTGTTAGCACATTAGCGAATATTGAACTTTGTAAACGTCATGGTAAAAAGCTGATCATCGGCACAACGGGTTTCTCTGAAGAAGAAAAGCAGGCTATCGATGCGGCGTCAAAAGAGATGCCAATTGTCATGGCACCTAACTACAGCGTTGGTGTAAACCTGGTATTTAAGCTGCTAGAAAAGGCCGCTAAAGTGATGGGCGATTACTGTGATGTTGAAATCGTTGAAGCTCACCATCGCCACAAGGTAGATGCACCTTCAGGCACGGCTATTGGTATGGGTGAAGCGATTGCTGGTGCGATGGGTAATGAGCTTAACGATGTAGCCGTATGGTCACGTGAAGGTATTACTGGTGAGCGAACTAAGGATGAGATCGGTTTTGCGACGATTCGTGCCGGCGACATTATTGGTGAGCACACCGCTATGTTTGCTGATATAGGTGAGCGAGTGGAAATTACCCATAAAGCGACCGACCGAATGACTTTTGCCAATGGTGCAATCAAGGCGGCAGTTTGGCTAAATGATAAACCAGCAGGCTTTTATACCATGACTGACGTCCTTGGTTTGAATGACCTATAAATAGATATTTATGCGCTGGCAATTGCCAGCGCTTTCTTTATTTGATACATTTTCCTTCGTAATATCCCTTTTACAAACCTCCTTCTAGTTTCTTCTTATCGTCGATTTTCTCTTATTTAACTGCGATTTTTAATGCTTATAGTGTGCTTTTTGTTTTAGATCTTTAAATTTCGACCTTTTCTCTTTGTATTTATCGATTGCGTTTTGTTGCTGATATTTTTATCACTCTATGATTGGCTAAAATGAGGGGTGAAAATTAGAAAATCGTAATATTCGGACAAAATGAGCATGAAAGTTAAACTTTTGAAGCTTTGATGGTGTAAATTGAATTAGTCCTTACAAATGTTTAATTTCTTTTGCGTTAAATGTTGACACGTATCACGCAGATCACTAAAATATCGCCAATTTGTCTAATTTCCATAAACACGCAGTTTCTGGTGTTAAAGGAAGGTAGATTTGCAAATTAAATCAATTTTAATGCATTTTTATTTCTGGAGGTTGTCTTGAAGAAGTCAGCACTACTCGTCCTAGAAGATGGGACAGTATTTCACGGTGAAGCCATTGGCGCTGTAGGTTCCGCAGTTGGTGAAGTCGTTTTTAATACCTCGATGACGGGGTACCAAGAAATCCTCACTGATCCTTCCTATTCTCAACAAATCGTTACCCTTACTTACCCTCACATTGGCAATACCGGAACCAATTCCGAAGACGAAGAATCTTCTTCAATCCACGCTCAAGGCCTTGTGATTCGCGATCTCCCTCTAATCGCTTCTAACTTCCGTAATGAACAATCCCTTTCTGATTACCTTAAGTCGCAAAACGTTGTTGGTATCGCTGATATTGATACTCGTAAGCTGACGCGTATTCTTCGTGAAAAAGGTGCTCAAAACGGTTGTATCGTAGCTGGCTCTTCAGTAAACGATGGAAACCTAGACGAAGCTCTAGCTCTTGCTAAAGCAAAAGAATTCCCAGGCCTGAAAGGTATGGACCTTGCGAAAGAAGTTACAACAAAAGAAGCGTATCAATGGAAACAAGGTTCGTGGACGCTTACGGGTGGACTTCCTGAAGCGAAAGCAGACTCTGAATTGCCATACCACGTTGTTGCTTATGACTTCGGTGCAAAACGAAACATCTTACGAATGCTTGTTGACCGCGGCTGCCGCCTAACGGTTGTTCCTGCTGAAACTTCAGCAGAAGAAGTACTCGCTCTGAACCCAGACGGTGTTTTCCTTTCAAATGGCCCTGGTGACCCAGAACCATGTACTTACGCAATTGAAGCGACAAAAGTGTTCCTAGAAAAAGGCTTACCAATCTTCGGTATCTGTCTAGGTCACCAGATTCTTGCTCTTGCGTCAGGCGCTAAGACAGTGAAGATGAAGTTTGGTCACCACGGTGCAAACCACCCGGTTAAAGATTTAGATCGTGATGTTGTGATGATTACTTCGCAAAACCACGGCTTTGCTGCTGACGAAGAAACCCTTCCAGAGACACTGCGTGCAACGCACAAATCATTATTTGATGGTTCTCTACAAGGTATTCACCGTACAGACAAACCAGCATTCAGCTTCCAAGGTCACCCGGAAGCAAGCCCAGGTCCAGAAGACGCAGCGCCGTTATTCGACCACTTTATTGAACTAATCAAACAGCACACAGCGTAATTCGGAGTAGTAGACAATGCCAAAACGTACTGACATTAAAAGTATTCTTATTCTAGGTGCTGGCCCGATCGTTATCGGCCAAGCATGTGAGTTCGATTACTCTGGTGCTCAAGCTTGTAAAGCGCTTCGCGAAGAAGGTTACCGAGTTATTCTTGTAAACTCGAACCCAGCGACAATCATGACTGACCCAGATATGGCCGATGCAACTTACATCGAGCCTATCCAATGGGAAGTTGTGCGTAACATCATCGCTAAAGAGAAGCTCGATGCAGTCCTACCTACTATGGGTGGCCAAACTGCATTGAACTGTGCTCTAGACCTAGAAAAGCACGGCGTTCTTGAAGAGTTCGGTGTTGAAATGATTGGTGCAACGGCTGACGCTATCGATAAAGCAGAAGACCGTTCACGCTTCGATAAAGCAATGAAAGCAATTGGTCTTGAATGTCCAACTGCTGATACAGCGAAAACCATGGAAGAAGCTTACAAAGTTTTAGACATGGTTGGCTTCCCTTGTATCATTCGTCCATCGTTCACGATGGGTGGTACTGGTGGCGGTATCGCTTACAACAAAGAAGAATTTGAAGAAATCTGTCGTCGTGGTTTGGACTTATCTCCAACTAACGAACTTCTTATCGATGAATCACTTATCGGTTGGAAAGAGTACGAGATGGAAGTGGTTCGTGACAAAAACGACAACTGTATCATCGTATGTGCGATTGAAAACTTTGACCCAATGGGTATTCACACCGGTGACTCAATCACAGTGGCGCCAGCTCAAACGCTGACAGACAAAGAATACCAACTAATGCGTAACGCTTCTCTAGCGGTACTGCGTGAGATTGGTGTTGAAACAGGTGGTTCAAACGTACAGTTTGGTATCAACCCGAAAGATGGCCGTATGGTTATCATCGAGATGAACCCACGTGTATCTCGCTCTTCTGCACTAGCTTCTAAAGCGACAGGTTTCCCAATCGCTAAGATTGCAGCGAAACTGGCTGTTGGCTTTACGCTAGATGAGCTAATGAATGACATCACTGGTGGCGCAACGCCAGCGTCATTCGAACCAACAATCGACTACGTAGTTACTAAGATTCCTCGTTTTAACTTCGAGAAATTTGCAGGTGCTAACGACCGTCTAACAACGCAAATGAAGTCGGTTGGTGAAGTTATGGCTATCGGCCGTAACCAACAAGAATCTCTACAGAAAGCACTTCGCGGCCTAGAAGTTGGCGCGACTGGTTTTGACGAAATGGTAGACCTAGACGCACCTGATGCGCTAACGACTATCCGTCATGAACTAAAAGAAGCTGGCGCAGAACGTATTTGGTACATCGCTGACGCATTCCGTGCTGGTATGTCGGTAGATGGTGTATTCAACCTAACGCAAATCGACCGTTGGTTCCTAGTTCAAATCGAAGACATCGTTAAGCTAGAGCAAGAACTTAAAGCGAAAGGCTTTGCTGGTCTAAACAAAGACGAGTTAAACAAGCTTAAGCGTAAAGGTTTTGCTGATGCACGCTTATCTAAGATTCTAGGTGTAGCGGAAAGCGAAATCCGTCGCATGCGTGACCAATACGATATACACCCTGTTTACAAGCGTGTAGATACGTGTGCTGCTGAGTTCTCTTCAGATACGGCGTACATGTACTCAACTTACGATGAAGAGTGTGAAGCGAATCCAACAGACAAAGACAAGATCATGATCTTGGGTGGCGGTCCAAACCGTATCGGTCAAGGTATCGAGTTTGATTACTGTTGTGTACACGCCTCACTAGCACTACGCGAAGATGGCTACGAAACTATCATGGTTAACTGTAACCCTGAGACAGTTTCTACAGACTACGATACGTCTGACCGCCTGTACTTCGAACCAGTAACTCTGGAAGATGTACTGGCGATCGCTCGTGTTGAGAAGCCAAAAGGCGTTATCGTTCAGTACGGTGGTCAAACGCCACTTAAACTGGCTCGTGCTCTTGAAGCTGCTGGCGTACCAATTATTGGTACTAGTCCAGACGCAATCGACCGTGCAGAAGACCGTGAGCGTTTCCAAGTTGCTGTAGACCGCCTAGGCCTGCTTCAACCACAAAATGCAACCGTAACAACAATGGAGCAAGCGGTTGAGAAATCTCGCGAAATCGGCTTCCCACTTGTTGTACGTCCTTCTTACGTACTTGGTGGTCGTGCGATGGAAATCGTATACGACGAGCAAGACCTGCGTCGCTACTTCAACGAAGCAGTCAGCGTATCAAACGAATCTCCAGTATTACTTGATAGCTTCTTAGATGACGCTATTGAGGTAGACGTAGATGCGATTTGTGATGGTGAGCGTGTTGTTATCGGCGGTATCATGGAGCATATCGAACAAGCGGGTGTTCACTCTGGTGACTCAGCATGTTCTCTTCCTGCATACACGCTAAGCCAAGAAATCCAAGACGTAATGCGCGAGCAAGTTGAAAAGCTAGCGTTTGAGTTGGGTGTTCGTGGTCTGATGAATACGCAGTTTGCTGTTAAAGATAACGAAGTATACCTAATCGAGGTTAACCCTCGTGCAGCACGTACTGTTCCATTCGTGTCTAAAGCTACAGGCGCACCGATTGCTAAGATTGCAGCGCGTGTAATGGCTGGTCAATCACTAGAGTCTCAAGGCTTTACGAAAGAAATCATCCCACCTTACTACTCAGTGAAAGAAGTTGTACTTCCATTCAACAAATTTCCTGGTGTTGACCCACTGTTAGGCCCAGAAATGCGCTCTACTGGTGAAGTTATGGGTGTTGGTGCGACATTCGCAGAAGCATACTCTAAAGCTGAGTTGGGTTGTGGCAATATCTACCCAGAAGGCGGCCGTGCACTTCTTTCTGTTCGTGAAGGCGACAAAGAGCGTGTTGTTGACCTAGCTTCTAAGCTATCTAAGCTTGGTTACCAGTTAGACGCAACTCACGGTACTGCAGTTATTCTTGGAGAAGCGGGTATTAACCCACGTCTAGTAAACAAGGTACACGAAGGTCGTCCTCACATTCTTGACCGTATCAAGAATAACGAGTACACGTACATCGTGAACACTGCTGCTGGCCGTCAAGCGATTGAAGATTCTAAAGTTCTTCGTCGCGGCGCATTGGCTGAGAAGGTTAACTACACGACTACGCTAAACGCTGCATTTGCGACTTGTATGGCGCACACTGCAGACGCGAAGACGTCAGTAACTTCAGTTCAAGAGCTACACGCTCAGGTTAAAGCTTCTCTAGCGTAATAGCCTAAAGCGTAACGCTGTTAAACAGATATAAATACTCAAAGCCTACTCTTCGGAGTGGGCTTTTTTATGTCTGTTATTCTGTAGTGGTTAAATGATGAATATTTGGAATAGGTTAAAATCTTGTGTTTCGTTATTGCTCACCTACAGTGAGTGGTAACTTGTCGTTACACAGGACTTTAAGGCGTTGGGTATATGGAAATCACTCTTGAAATATTGGCTATCTTGTTTGTTGTTGCAACGGCGGCAGGCTTCATCGATGCAATGGCTGGTGGTGGTGGCTTACTGACTCTACCTGCATTGCTAGCGGCCGGAGTGCCACCAACTCAAGCATTGGCAACCAATAAACTCCAAAGCTCATTTGGTAGCTTTTCCGCCAGTTGGTATTTCGTGCGCAACGGTATTGTCAGTATCAAAGAGATGCGCCTTGCTATCTTTTGTACCTTTATCGGCTCTGCTATTGGCGCCGAGTTAGTTCAGCACATTGATGCGAGCCTACTGACCAGTGTGATACCGCTGCTGCTTATCGCTATCTCTCTCTATTTCCTGTTGGCACCGCAAACTAGAGCGTCTGAAGGAAAACAGAAGATCTCTGAGGCGATGTTTGCTCTGTGTGTAGGTGGTGGAGTTGGTTTCTATGATGGTTTCTTTGGCCCAGGAACAGGTTCTATCTTCACAGTCTGCTTTGTTGCGATTGGTCACTTCTCGTTAGTCGATGCTACGGCGCGCACCAAGGTACTTAATTTCACCTCTAATATTGCCGCATTGATCTTCTTTATTTTGGCTGGCTTGCCTATTTGGGAGTTAGGATTAGTGATGGCGGTTGGCGGTTTTATGGGCGCTCAGCTTGGCGCTAAAGTGGTGGTGACAAAAGGGCAGAAATGGATTCGACCCCTTGTGATCGTTATGTCGATGCTAATGGCGTCTAAACTGCTTTGGGAACAGCATCAACAATGGATTCTATCAGTGTTCTAACTCGTGGAGACTGATAGCTATTTGGTCTTACACAGATATGAATCGGTCGAATTAAGCCTGCTAATTCGGTGAAGCTATACAGGTATTGAGGCTCAATATTGAGTGTTTTTACGATAGAGAGCGGGATTAACGCTGGCCCAGTCCCGCCCAATGCAAGTTGAGCCGCTGCGGTGTAGGCATCCATCTCCATCAAGGGCTTGATACCAAACTTCTCTAAGACAGAAAGTTGATAAGAGTTCGCGGGGTTGGTCATATCGTTGGTAATCACCAATGGAGGAAGCTCCGTTAGCGGTGACTTACTCACTATGTAAAACGGCTCATCAAACAGATGGAAGGTCATCAACCCATGATGCGGTGGTAATAAGCCTGCGCATAACCCTAAGGTCGCTTTGCCCGATTGCACTCTTTCTATGATTCGAGGTGTGTGGTTAGTGGTAATGGTGATGTATTTATCTTGCTGGATAAATTGGCCCATCATCTCACCTAGATAGCCCGCTATCAGAGATTTAGAGCTGTCTAAGGTGATAAGAGTCGTATCTTCCAACTCTTGCTGTTCATAAATAAGACCACGTAACTCATTGAATGTTGGGCCTATACTCTCGATCAATGCAATCGCATCTGGCGTCAGTTTTATCTGTCGGCCACTCGGTTCTATGAGTTTCTTGCTTAACTTCTTCTCTAAATTAGCAATCCGTTTGCTGACCGCTGATTGGCTGATATAAAGCAAACTGCCTGTGCGGCTCATGGTCTTTGCTTTACTCAATACCAGTAGAGTTTCGATTCCTTCGAGTAGCATTGGGTTATATTCATGAAAGTTGGGAATGATTAAACCAAATTACCTCAAACACTCTTCATTCTCTAGATTTGAAGCGAAAGGTTTGAACTCAGTTAGGTATTTTAAATTGGGAACGTAAAGTGTCACGAAAGATCATAATAATGGATTGGAGAGTGAGCAGGATTAAAAAAGCTCCGTTGCGGAGCCTTTCAATTTGTAACGATGGCCTATTTGATAGCAAAGGTTGGCAATGATAAATGCCAACGAATGGCACCAAGCCTAATCAATAGTGTTGAGAACACGCCAGCTAAAAATGCAGTTTCTGAGTCGTGTCCCATGCTGATCGCCATTGTATGGAAAGCGCCGCCAATGATGCAAGCGGTCGCGTAGACCTCACTTCTTAGAATCATTGGTACTTCACGGGCAAGTACGTCACGGATAATACCGCCACCGCAGCCGGTGATGACACCCATGATAATAGCAACCAATGCAGAGTCTTGATAAATCAGTGCTTTCTCGACACCAATGCCAACAAATACCGCTAAGCCGATCGCATCACATACTGGAAGGATCCACCAAGCCAAACGCTTTGGGCGTCTTACTATAATCATGGTCAGCAAACAGGTGGTGATGATGACCCAAAGGTAGGTGGTATCGGTGATCCAAAATACGGGAGTCGCACCTAATGCCATGTCTCGAATTGTACCGCCACCAATTGCAGTAACACTGCCTAGAACGGCGACGCCAAAGGGATCCATCTTAAGACGGCCAGCGACAAATACACCTGAGACGGCAAAGATGGCAGTGCCAAATAAATCGATAATATAAAGCAGCATGGAGTCCATGATACTGGTGCTCTTATAGTTAAAATTGTAGGGATAGGTCGGTGGCGAATTGTACGAAAAAACGCAGCAAATAGTTAGTGATTTTGCCTAGCTCTATCGAAGAAATCGCACACTTGTTGGATCGCTTTCAAAGTTCTCGTTGTCGGGCGATTAATCCAGTCAGAATTGAGGGACCAAATCTGATTTTGAGCGACAGCTGGGATCTCATCTTCCCATGTTTGCCACATGGTTCCATTCTCAATCGCGTGCTGAGAAGTGAAGATCACTTGCGGTTTTCTTAAGACAACTTGTTCAATTCCAACTTGCGGATAAGGGGATGCGCTGTCTTCAAAAATATTGCGGCCACCACAAAACTCAAACACCTCACTTGGCCAGTGCCCTTGAGCAACTGTGATGATCGGTTTCTCACTGAGTTGGTAGAAGTAGTTTACTGGCTCGGCATCTTTGTATTTTATTCTCAACGCCTTGAGCTGCTCTTTGTATTGCTGAGCGTTATTTTCGCCAATGCTTGGATCGCTAGCGTATTGGCTGAGTTGTTCAATATTGGTTGCGATACTGTTTAGGCTTTTGGTCTTGGAGTAGTAAAGATTAAAACCAAATTGCTCTAGTTTCGCCAGTTCTCTGGGCGGGTTTCCGGCTGGCCACGCAAGAATCAAATCAGGCTGAAGTGCAATGATCTTCTCAACCTTGATGCCTTGGTAATTCGCCACTTTCTCTAGCTTGTCAGCTTGTGGTGGGTAATCACTTCGCTCACTAACCGCGACAAGCTTATCACCTAAACCAGCGCTGTAGGCGAGCTCAGTGGCGTGAGGAGCAAGGCTTACTACGCGTTGAGCTGGCTGTACTTTTTCTGGAGTCAGCGATGTTTCTTCTGCAAATGATAAAGGCAGCCATAAGCTGGAAGATAAAAGAGTAAGTCTTGTAACAAGTGCTAAAGGTTTCACTCTAAATCCCTTGGTGAACAAATAGTAAGATTAGGCTTTGTAAAAATATCCAGATAGCGATACGGCCAAATAGTAGCTTCTGAACCTGCGACAAATGCAGGGCGGATGGGGCGATTCTGCCACCTAATTTGGCTCGAATGGCTTTGGTGTTGTCGTAAATCGCTGGGCCACCCAATGACAGCTCAAGCTTGTTGCCAACGGCCGTGATTAACCATGCAGGGCCGGGCAGTGGCCAAGAGCGACTTTGGACTAGCATCATTTTAAATGTGTGCGTGGCTTTATCACCACATACGATCATCAAAGCAAATAAACGCATCGGTATAAATTCGAGAATAGCGACGATCTTGATTGCCGTTGATCCAAATGGAGAAAATTGCTTGCGACTTGGCGACCAAGCTCGAGCTAACTCGACTACTAGACGATACATTAACGCGGCGATGCCACCACCAATGGCGTACCAGAACAACACACAAACCACGTTACGAGCGTAACCCATGATGATGGTTTCTACGGCGGCTTTACCTAGGCCAAGTGATGACAGTGATTCAGGTTGACGATTAACAATCGGCGCCAATAACTGGCGAGCCGTGGCTTTATCTTCTCGACCAAGTGCTTTGATCAGTTGGTTTGTTAGCTTTTCATTGTTGCGCCAATCAATCGCCAGTAATAACAGTGCTAATTCAAACAGTTGAGATTGCCAAACCAATGGTTGCAGTGCTAATAGAATTACTAGACTCGGCAGTACCATCAACCCCCAAGCTAATGTGCCCGAGATTAAGCTTTGGGAATAGTTTTGGTTGTTATTAACCTTGCTTGCTAAAAGCTCAGCAAACTTATGCCATAAGGTTGTGGGATGTGCGGCATGGGGGATAGGTAAAATCAAATGAAAAAGCAGTGCTCCCCACATTACAAGGAGCACGCCATTTGCAAATACCTGATCAAACAGTGTTTGCATGTCTAGTCGCTTAGTTTAGTAGGGCAACCATCTTGATAACCATTTCTGAAGAGCTTTGTGCTGCTAGTGGCAGAAACTCTTCGAAGCTCATTGGTGATTCTTTGTCTGCAACGTCAGAGATTGCACGAACAACCACGAATGGTACTTGGAATTGGTGACAAGCTTGAGCGATAGCCGATGCTTCCATCTCTACAGCTACGACAGATGGGAAGTGCTTGTGAATGAACGCTTGACGTTCTGCTGTGCAAACAAATGCGTCGCCAGTACAGATAAGACCGCGAACGGCGTGCTTATCTTCCATTTGTGCTAGTGCTTGTTCAGCGACAGCCATCAGCTTGTCGTCAGCTTTAAATGCTGCAGGTTGACCTGCCATTTGGCCGATTTCGTAACCGAAAGCTGTAACGTCTGCATCGTGGTGACGAACTTCAGTTGAGATCACGACATCACCAAGGTTCAGTGTTGAATCAAAACCGCCAGCAGAGCCCGTGTTTAGAACAACATCTGGTTGGTATTCGCTTAATAGGATTGAAGTCCCAACAGCTGCTGCTACTTTACCAATGCCTGATTGAAGTAAAACAACGTCAACACCATTTAGCTGACCAGAGAAAAAGGTACAACCGCCTTTATTAACTTCAGTAATGTCTGAAATTGCTGCTTTTAGGATCGCAACTTCTTGCTCCATTGCGCCAATGATGCCGATTTTCATGTGTAGTCTCTTAATAAATAATATTTAAACAGTAGAGCGAAATTGTAGCATGGATAAGAAGTGTCGAGCGACTGCCCAGAGGCACTTCTCATCCGAATAGCAGTGATTTATCTGCGGATTCTTTTATCTATTTGATTAGGCCTTCGCTTTTTAAGCTAGCACGAAGTTGTTCTGCACGTTTTCTGTTTACGCCAAAATCAGAATGGCCAGTGCGAGATTCTGAACGCACGATCAGTTTGTCATCAGTGATCTTAAGTTCTAAGTCATCGACAAAGCGCATGATGCGAGAAGTACATTCAATACGCAGATAATCTTCTGTTTTACTCGCGGTTTTCGATCCAGGTAAAGTTAGTGCAACCTGCTCAATCGCATCTAAGTTTGCTGAGTCAGATAACTCAAACGTGTCCAATGCATGCTGCTCACGGTCATCTTGAGTTGATACGCAGTTTGGTTTGTCTCCACAAGGTGATGAAGTTCTGTCTTTCATGTTCGTGATTCCTTGGCTGCATGCGGTTAAAGTTAAAAGAGATAGAGAAAGGAGAGCGGCTTTTTTCATGGTGTTTCCTATGGCTTGTTTTTAATTCTAATTGTAGTTATCGGCATTGGTTTATTTGTAATTGTTTTACGTATTTTCGTGATGCTTGTGATAAACGTATCTAATTTAAAAAAGGATCCATAATTGGATCCCTTTTTTATAGTAACGAACTGAGTAATAAAGGAAACCTAGTCACACTTCTAGGTAATCCAATATTCCTTCCGCGGCTTTACGGCCTTCATCGATAGCAGTCACCACTAAATCAGATCCTCGAACTGCATCACCACCTGCAAAGATCTTACTGTTGGTGGTTTGGTATTGAAACTCTTGCTGTCCGGGAGCCTTGATGCGACCCCATTGGTCGAGCTCTACACCAAATGGTTCTAGCCATTCCATTGCATGAGGTTGGAAACCAAATGCCATGATCACAGCATCGGCTTCTAGAACATGTTCACTGCCTTCAACGGGTTCCGGACGACGTCGGCCTGCTTCATCTGGTTCACCTAGCGCCGTTTTCACCACTTTGACGCCAGTAACATGACCTGATGAATCGGTTTCCAATGCTAATGGCTGAAGGTTGAACATGAACTTCACGCCTTCTTCTTTTGCATTCTTCACCTCACGGCGAGAGCCTGGCATATTGGCCTCATCACGACGATAAGCACAGACGACGTTAGCAGCATGCTGACGAATAGACGTTCGAACACAGTCCATCGCAGTATCACCACCACCAAGCACGACCACTTTTTTGCCTTTCATGTCGATGAATGGCGTTGGATTATCCAGCTCCATGACCTTGTAGGTATTGGAAACAAGAAAGGGTAGAGCATCATAAACGCCCGGTGCTTCTTCGTTGTCTAACCCAGCTCGCATGTTTTTATAGGTACCGACCCCTAAGAAAACGGCATCATAATCATCGACAAGTTGTTGTAGTTGAACATCTTTACCGACTTCGGTATTCATCTTAAATTCGACACCCATACCACTAAAGATACGGCGACGGTTTTCCATGATGCCTTTCTCGAGTTTGAACGATGGGATACCAAACGTTAGTAGGCCACCGATCTCCGGGTAGCGGTCAAATACCACGGCCTTCACACCGTTTCGAACTAAGATATCAGCTGCAGCAAGACCTGCGGGGCCAGCGCCAATGATCGCGACCTTTTTGTCGGTCCATTCAACGTGAGACATGTCTGGTTTCCAGCCCATCTCAAACGCTTTGTCATTGATGTATTTTTCAATGTTGCCGATGGTTACTGCGCCGAAATCGTCGTTGAGGGTACAAGAGCCTTCACATAGACGATCTTGAGGACAAACTCGGCCGCAAACCTCAGGCAAGCTGTTGGTTTGGTGAGACAGTTCAGCCGCTTCGATAATACGCCCTTCATTGGCAAGCTTGAGCCATTGAGGGATATAGTTATGGACTGGACACTTCCATTCACAGTAGGGGTTACCACAGTCTAGACAGCGGTCAGCTTGCGCTTTGGCTTGTTGCTTAGTGAAAGGTTCGTAGATCTCTACAAACTCAATCTTACGTATCTTGATTGGCTTCTTCGCTGGGTCTACGCGATTCACATCAATAAATTGGTATACATTCTGGCTCATTATTGGCTCCTTCCAATTATTGCGCTTGAACACGAAGTTCAGCAGAGCTACGACTTTGGTGGCCGAGCAAGGTGTTAAGATCCGCCGTCTTTGGCTTCACTAAGTAGAACTTCGGAATCCATTCATCAAAGTTCGCCAGAATAGCTTCAGCGTGTACTGAGCCCGTTTCTTCTAAGTGTTCTGCAATTAAGCCACGCAGATGTTCTTGGTGGATAAATAGGTCAGACAGAGAAAGTGCCTCGACCGACTCGTTGTTCACTCGGCCTTGGAAGTCTTCATTCTTATCCATCACATAAGCAAAACCACCTGTCATACCCGCGCCGAAGTTCACGCCCGTTGCACCAAGAATGGCAACAATACCACCAGTCATGTATTCACAGGCGTTGTCACCCGCACCTTCAATCACAGCAACCGTGCCTGAGTTACGTACACCAAATCGTTCGCCAGCAGTACCAGCAGCAAACAGCTTGCCTCCGGTTGCGCCATACAGACAAGTGTTGCCGATAATGGTCGCTTCGTTACAGGTAAATGCGGTGCCTTGGTGAGGCTTGATAACCACTTTTCCGCCAGCCATGCCTTTGCCAACATAGTCATTGGCATCGCCTGTTAGGTAAAGCTCAACACCACCTGCGTTCCAAACTGCAAAAGATTGGCCTGCGGTGCCGTCGAGGTACAACTTGATTGGTGAACCTGCCATGCCTTGGTTGCCGTATCGCTTAGCAATTTCGCCAGAGATACGAGCGCCAATCGAACGATCGGTGTTGATCACGTTGTAGTAAAGGCTGGTGGATTGACGTTTCTCAATTGCATCGATTACGTCATCAAGGATCTGTTGGTTGAGCTGAGCCTTATCAAACGGTGCGTTTGGTTCTGTCCAAAACAGTGGATGACCTTCAGTAGATACCGGAGCTTCCAATATCGATGAAAGATCCAATTTACTCTGCTTCGCCGTGAGACCTTGAACGGCTTCAAGCAAATCAGTACGGCCAATCAGGTCAGTAAGCTTTTCTACGCCAAGCTCTGCAAGGTATTGGCGAACCTCATCGGCTAGGCCGGTAAAGTAGTTCACCACCATGTCTGGTAGGCCTTTGAAGTATTCACGACGTAGGGTTTCATCTTGAGTCGCCACACCTGTCGCACAGTTATTTAGGTGACAAATTCTTAAGAACTTACAACCCATTGCTACCATTGGTGCAGTACCAAAACCAAAGCTCTCTGCACCTAAAATCGCACCTTTGATAACATCGAGGCCGGTTTTTAAACCACCATCGACTTGCAGGCGAATTTTATGACGAAGCCCGTTGGCGACGAGTGCTTGTTGAGTTTCAGCTAAGCCAAGCTCCCAGGGACAACCTGCGTATTTCACTGAGGTCAGTGGGCTTGCTGCGGTACCGCCGTCGTAACCTGAAATGGTGATCAGGTCGGCATAAGCTTTCGCCACACCTGTAGCAATGGTGCCGACACCCGGCTCAGATACTAACTTCACTGAAACCAAGGCTTTAGGATTAACTTGCTTAAGGTCGAAAATCAGCTGAGCCAGATCTTCGATAGAGTAGATATCGTGATGCGGAGGAGGGGAGATCAGAGTCACGCCTTGAACTGAGTATCTCAGCTTGGCTATTTCTGCGGTGACTTTATGACCCGGCAGCTGACCGCCTTCTCCTGGCTTCGCACCTTGCGCGACCTTGATTTGTAGAACATCCGCGTTGCTTAAGTAATGTGGCGTCACACCAAAACGACCGGAAGCTATCTGTTTGATGCGCGAGTTACGATCAGTCCCAAAGCGTCGTGGATCTTCACCGCCTTCACCAGAGTTAGAATAACCACCTAATCGGTTCATCGCCATGGCCAGCGCTTCATGAGCTTCGGGGCTCAAGGCACCAATCGACATCGCGGCAGAATCGAAGCGTTTAAAGAGATCGCTACTTGGCTCGACTTGCTCTAGCGGCAGAGGTTGTTCGGCTTTTTTAAGGCTCATTAAGTCGCGCAGCATAGCAGTAGGACGAGCATTAACTTGCTTCGCAAAAGATTGATAATCCGATGTTTCACCCGTCTTTACAGCGGTTTGCAAGGTACTGACTACGTCTGGGTTGTAGGCGTGGTATTCGCCGCCATGTACGTATTTGAGTAAGCCACCATGTTCCAGTGGTTTACGTTTTGTCCATGCTTTACGAGATAGGTTATAGATGTCTTGTTGGAAGTCGCTAAAGCTAGCGCCTTGGATGCGAGTCGTTACGCCACGGAAACACAGATCAACAACATCGGTATGTAAACCTACTGCCTCAAATAACTGCGAGCAGCGATACGAAGCAATCGTTGAGATACCCATCTTCGACATGATCTTATACAGACCTTTGTTGATGCCGTTTTGGTAATTTTGCAATGCAGTGCGATAGTCTTTATCTAATGAACCATCGTCCAACATTTTGCCCAGAGCTTCATAAGCGAGATATGGGTAAACTGCGGTAGCACCGAAGCCAAGCAGTACGGCAAATTGGTGCGGGTCACGTGCGGTTGCTGTTTCAACCACGATGTTAGCATCACAACGTAGGTTGTTGTCTGCAAGTCTGGTTTGTACGGCACCGACAGCCATGGCGGCAGGAACTGGCAGCCTACCTTTTTCTAAACCTTTGTCTGAAAGTACAATCAAAACTGCACCATCACGCACTTCTTCCACTGCACGATCACACAAGTCGTTGATGGCTTGTTCGAGATCTTTATCTGCCGGATCATAGTGCATGCTAAGAATAGCGTGACCATAATGCTTTTGACTTAACTGCAGAAGCTGCTGCATATCAGAGTAAAGCAGCACCGGTGAATCAAACGTCACACGATAAGCGTGGCCATCGGTTTCACAGAATACATTCATCTCTTGGCCGATACTGGTCGCCAAAGACATCACGTGTTTTTCACGCAGAGGGTCAATCGGTGGGTTGGTTACTTGGGCAAACTTCTGACGGAAATAATCCGTAATAAGACGTTCTTTAGAAGACAGAACGGCCATTGGCGTATCATCGCCCATCGAGCCGACCGCTTCCTGTCCCATATCACCGAGTACGCGAAGTACTTGGTCTGATTCTTCGTTACTCATCGCAAATTGTTTTTGATAAGTTTTTAGTGTGTCATCGTCAAAGCTACGCTTACCGACTTGATCATCTGACAATTCGGAAAACGGTGTTAATTTGTGAACGTTCTTTTCCATCCACTCTTTATAAGGGTGTCGACCTTTCAGATCATTGTCGATCTCATTAGATTGCCATAGCTTGCCGCGACGAGTGTCAATAACAAGCAGTTCACCAGGCCCAACGCGACCTTTCTCTGCTACTTCATCTGGCGCGTAGTTCCAAATACCCACTTCTGATGCCAAAGTGATCAGGTTGTCTTTGGTAATGACATAGCGTGCTGGACGTAAGCCGTTTCTATCAAGGTTACATGCTGCATAACGACCATCTGAAAGTACGATACCAGCTGGGCCATCCCACGGTTCCATATGTTTGGAGTTGAAGTCGTAAAAGGCACGTAACTCAGGATCCATATCTGGGTGGTTTTGCCAAGCGGGCGGCACAAGCATACGCATCGCTCTGAACACATCCATACCACCAGCAAGGAACAGGTCGAGCATGTTATCTAAGCTTGATGAGTCTGAGCCTGTCTCATTTACAAAAGGTGCGGCTGTTTGTAAATCAGGCAACAGTGGTGAGGAGAATTTGTAAGCACGAGCCTTAGCCCATTGACGGTTGCCTTCGATGGTATTGATCTCACCATTGTGCGCCAAATAGCGGAATGGCTGAGCCAATGGCCAACGTGGCTGAGTATTGGTTGAGAAGCGCTGGTGGAACAGACATATCGCCGATTCCATACGTAAGTCAGCGAGATCGAGGTAAAATCGCGGTAGATCGGCAGGCATGCACAAGCCTTTGTAAACCATGACTTGGGTCGACAGGCTACAAATATAGAAATCTTTGTCTTCGGTGATCTGCTTTTCAATTCTACGGCGAGCGATATAAAGGCGTCGTTCAATATCGCGTTCACGCCAGCCAGCAGGGGCTGAGATAAAGACTTGCTGAATATTAGGAACGGAATCTTTGGCGATTGGACCTAATACATCGGTGTTGGTCGGCACAACGCGCCAACCCGCGATGGTTAAGGTCTCGTGAGCGAGCTCTTTATTGACGATGTCTTGCGCGGATTGTGCTTTGATTGGGTCTTGGCTGAAGAAAACCATGCCGACAGCGTATTGCTTGCCGAGCTTGAAGTTATTCTCTTCTGCAATAATTCTGAGGTAGGAGTCTGGTTTCTGTAGTAATAAGCCACAACCATCTCCGGTTTTGCCATCCGCGGCGATACCACCACGGTGTGTCATGCGATCGAGGGCTGAAATAGCAGTTCGTACCAATTTATGACTAGGTTGGCCTTCCATTTGCGCTATTAAACCAAATCCACAGTTGTCTTTTTCAAGACTAGGATCATATAGAGCCATTGCAATTCTCCCTTTTGCTTCTCTGTCATCCAGACAGTAAATGACTAACTATTCATATACTTGTTGTTTTTTATAAACTTGTTCTTATATAAACTGATAGTTTGTTTTTAGCTAGTTAAAACGTTATTAGCTGTGTTAACAAAACCTATTGGTTTTATTTTCATCAGCTTTACAACGTATAGCTAATTGTGTTTAAGGTCAAGTTCATGGTTAAGTATCATGCGTAAACGCGATTAGCCACGTAATAACCTGAAATAATAGAACTATATCAAAGAGATATGAAAGCCAGTTGTTAACGGGATTTAACAGCTATCGTAGATGTATTGAAAGTGACAGGCAGAAAAAAGGCTAGCATCGAGTGCTAGCCAAATACAAAAGTTAGGAAGGGTGTTGCTTTTTCCCTAAGCTAACGTCAGCGACGTTAGCCCGAGAAATATTATGCGGAAAGCATGAGTGAATCAGCTTTCGCTTCTAAGTTTGAGTTACCCATTAAGAAGTCATCAATCGCAATTGCACATTCACGGCCTTCGTTAATACAACGTACGACTAGCGACTGGCCAGTACGCATATCACCAGCAGCGAAAACGCCTTTCTGGTTCGTCGCGTAACCTTCAGAGGCCACGTTACCGCGCTCATCCAGTTTAATGTCTAGCTGAGCCAGTACACCTGTTGGTTCTGGGTGTAAGAAGCCCATTGCTAGGAACGCCATATCACAAGGAATAACACGTTCAGAGTTAGCCACTTCATCAAAGCCTGGACGCTCGCCTGGTTTCGCGTCTTGCCAAACAATGTCTGCAATACGTAGACCCGTCACTTGACCTTTATCGTTGCCGATGAATTCTTTGGTCAGGATGTTCCAATGACGCTCACAACCTTCTTCGTGAGAAGTGGTGGTTTTCATGATCATTGGGTATTGAGGCCAAGGCATGTTCGCAGGACGTTTCTCAGGTGGGATCGGCATGATCTCAACTTGAGTAATGCTTGCTGCCTTATGGCGGTTTGAAGTACCCACACAGTCAGAACCTGTATCACCACCACCGATAACCACAATGTGCTTATCTTTAGCATGGATTTCTTCGGTCTTGAGATCTAAATCGTTGGCACGGCGGTTATTTTGACCAAGGAATTCCATAGCAAAATGCACACCTTCCAACTCACGACCTGGGATTGGCAAGTCGCGTGGAACCGTAGAACCACCCGTTAGTAATACTACATCGAACTCTTGACGTAGTTGTTGAGCATTAACATCAACACCAATGTGCTGGTTAACTTTAAACTCAACGCCCGCTTCAGCCATTAGGTTGATCTTACGATCGATGACGTCCATACCCAGTTTGAAATCTGGAATACCGAAGCGAAGTAGACCACCTACTTTTTCGTCACGTTCAAATACCGTTACTGAGTGACCAGCACTGTTTAGCTGTTCAGCAGCGGCTAGGCCAGCAGGACCTGAACCGATCACGGCTACCGTTTTACCTGTGCGAGAACGTGGCGTTTTCGGTTTTGCGTATCCTTCACGGTACGCAGTTTCAACAATTGTTTTCTCGATATTACAGATAGTGATTGGATCTTGGTTGATACCAAGAACACAGGCACTTTCACAAGGAGCAGGACAAACACGACCTGTAAACTCAGGGAAATTGTTGGTAGAGCTTAGAATGTTCCAAGCCTCTTCCCAGCTGTCACGGTAAACCGCGTCATTGAATTCTGGGATGATGTTACCAATCGGACAGCCGTTGTGACAGAAAGGTACGCCACAGTCCATACAACGAGATGCTTGAGTATTGATCTTTTCACCAAACTCTTCGTTAAGTACGAACTCTTTGTTGTCTTCGATACGAACCGATGGGTCGAGCTTCTTTGGAAGCTCACGACCGTGTTCTAAAAATCCAGTAGGCTTACCCATTATACTGCCTCCACTTCTTCCGTTTGTGCCTGTTGTGCTTCAGCTTTACGCTTCTCAAGAACTGCTTTGTAGTCACGAGGCATTACTTTAACTAGTGATGCAACGCTTGTTTCAAAGTTGTCTAGGAAAGACTGAGCAACTTCACTTCCTGTGAATTCAACATGCTTCGTTAGCATATCGAGTAGAAGATCTTTATCTTCTTGTTCAATTGGGTCTAGGTCTACAAGTTCTGCGTTGAGCTTGGTTTCGAAGTCACCTGCTTTATCCCAAACATAAGCGACACCGCCACTCATACCTGCAGCAAAGTTACGACCCGTTGAGCCAAGGATAATTGCCGCGCCACCTGTCATGTACTCACAACCGTGATCACCAACACCTTCAACTACAACCTTCGCACCTGAGTTACGAACACAGAAACGTTCGCCAGCCATACCGCGAATGAAAGATTCACCAGAAGTGGCACCGTAGAAACATACGTTACCCACTACGATGTTGTCTTCTGCAACGATAGAAGATTTCGCATCTGGGTACAGTACCAATGTACCGCCAGACAGACCTTTACCCCAGTAATCGTTCGCGTCGCCTTCGACTTCGAACTTAACGCCTTTCGCAAGGAATGCACCGAAAGATTGGCCCGCACTACCGTGGAACTTAACGTTCATTGGTTGTGGTAAACCTTGGTCTTTGTAAACCTTCGAGATTTCGTTCGACAGCATGGTACCTGCAGAGCGATCCGTGTTGATGATAGGGAAGGTCGCATTCACGGCTTCGCCTTTCTCAAGTGCTGGAATTGCAGCTTGAATCAACTTACGGTCTAGAACGTCTTCTAGGTTGTGATTTTGTTTTGTCTGGTTGTAGATACCGTCTTCAGCACGAGCCTGCTCAATGTGCAGTACTGGTGTTAGATCTAGGTTCTTGTACTTCCAGTGGCCGATGTCATCGCGAACTTTAAGTTTGTGTGATTGACCAACCATTTCGTCGATAGAACGGAAGCCAAGCTCAGCCATTACTTCACGTAAACCTTCAGCCATGTATTGGAAGAAAGTCACTACGTCTTCTACGCGGCCGTCGAAACGCTCACGCAGAGTTTTGTTCTGTGTTGCAATACCAACAGGACATGTATTTTTGTGACACTTACGCATCATGATACAGCCTTCAACAACCAATGCTGCTGTTGCTACGCCCCATTCTTCAGCGCCTAGTAACGTTGCGACTGCAAGGTCTCGTGGTGTTTTCATCTGACCATCAGACTGAACAACGATACGGTTACGCAGGCCGTTTTTCAGTAGTGTTTGGTGCGTTTCTGCTAGACCCAGTTCCCAAGGCAGACCTGTGTGACGGATAGAAGACATCGGAGATGCACCTGTACCACCATCAAAACCTGCGATAAGTACCACGTCAGCTTTTGCTTTCGCTACGCCTGATGCAATCGTACCTACGCCTGCTTCCGATACTAGCTTCACGTTTACACGGCCATTACGGTTAGCATTTTTCAGATCGTAGATTAGTTGAGCCAAATCCTCGATTGAGTAGATATCGTGGTGTGGCGGTGGCGAGATAAGACCTACGCCCGGAGTCGAGTGACGTGTTGCGCCGATCCAGTCATCAACCTTATCACCAGGTAGTTGACCACCTTCGCCAGGTTTCGCACCTTGAGCCATCTTGATTTGCAGCTCATCAGCGTTAGATAGGTAGTAAGACGTTACACCAAAGCGACCAGAAGCCACCTGTTTGATTGCTGAACGTTCCCAGTCGCCATTTTCTTTACGCTCGAAACGTGCTGGGTCTTCACCACCTTCACCTGAGTTTGATTTCGCGCCAATGCGGTTCATCGCAACAGCGAGTGTTGAGTGAGCCTCATGCGAGATTGAACCAAAGCTCATTGCGCCTGTTGCGAAACGCTTAAGGATGTTCTCGATTGGTTCTACTTCCGCTAGAGGAATAGAGCCTGCAGGGTTCTTGATGAAATCAAGTTGGCTACGTAGCGTTGCTGCGTTGTCGCCTTGGTCATCGACTGCTTTTGCGTACTTCTTGAATTGACCGTAATCTTTGTTACGCGTCGACTCTTGAAGTAGAGAAATCGTTTCAGGGTTGAACAAGTGTTTCTCACCACGTTGTTTCCACTGGTAAACACCACCAACGTCAAGAATTTGAGCTGGGATTTCACGAGCAGGGTAACCAACACGGTGACGAACCAGTACTTCTCGTGCGATATCGTCGATCGTTAGACCTTGGATACGAGAAACAGTACCAGTAAAGTATTTTTCAACCACCGATTTGCTAACACCAAGGGCTTCAAAAATTTGAGCACCATGGTAAGACTGTAACGTAGAGATCCCCATCTTAGAGAAGATCTTCAGTAGACCGCCGTTGACACCTTTACGGTAGTTATCGAAGAACTCACGTGGGTGTACGTTTGGATCTAGCTTCTTAGTACGTTGCAATTCAACAATCGTTTCAATAACTAGGTATGGGTTAACTGCGTTCGCACCGTAACCGATAAGTGTTGCAAAATGGTGAGTTTCACGAGCATCACCCGTTTCAACAACGATGTCACACTTAGCGCGTAGACCTTTACGGATTAGGTGGTGGTGAACCGCGCCAACTGCCAGCATTGCTGGAATAGCGGCGTGGTTAGAGTTAACGGCACGGTCAGTCAGTAGAATGATAGAGTAACCATCAATCACTGCGTCTTCTGCGTACTGACAGATACGCTTAAGTGCGCGCTCTAACTTGCCTTGATCTCCGTTTGCTTGGAATACGATATCTAGCGTCTTCGATTGAAGGTGCTCGTTATCGATTGCACGAAGTTTCTCTAACTCTGAGTTAGAAAGAACAGGAGACTCAAGTTCCACTTTTTGACAGTGTTCAGGTGTTTCAGCAAGTAGGTTCTGATCTTTACCTAGGTAAGTGTTCAGAGACATAACCATACGCTCACGAATCGGGTCGATCGGCGGGTTAGTTACTTGTGCAAACAACTGCTTAAAGTAGTTTGAAAGGTGCTGCGATTGATGAGACAGAATCGCTAGCGGCCAGTCAGCACCCATTGCAGAAAGTGGCTCGTAGCCTGTTTTTGCAAGAGGGAGAATGATTTCGTTTACTTCTTCAGAGCTCACACCAAACGATTGCTGTTTGTGAAGCAGTTTCTCTGGAGAAGGTTGGTTAAATTCGTTGCTCGCATCCGGTAGCTTTTTCAAGCTCAGAAGATTCTCTTCAACCCATTTTTCGTAGGGTTGCGATTTAGCGATACCGTCTTTCACTTCTTCATCAGAAATGATGCGGCCTTGCTCAAGGTCAGCAACGAAGATACGACCAGGCTGTAGACGACCACGGTATTCAACGTTTTCTGGTGCGATTTCTACTACGCCAGATTCAGACGCCATTACTAGGAAGTCGTCTTTGGTCACCGTGTAGCGAGAAGGACGCAGACCATTCCGGTCAAGTGTTGCACCAACTTGAACACCATCGGTGAAACATACTGATGCAGGGCCATCCCATGGTTCCATTACGTTCGCGTGGTACTGGTAGAACGCACGACGAGTTGGATCCATGTTTTTGTTTTCTTGCCAGGCTTCAGGGATCATCATCATCAATGCGTGTGGCAGAGTACGACCTGAAAGAACAAGAGGCTCAAGCGCCATATCGAAGTTTGATGAATCCGAGCTACCTTCCTGACAGATAGGAAGCAGCATGTCGATTTCAGCTTGTGTGAACAGATCCGATTCAAGGATCGCTTCACGCGCTTTCATCCAGTTTAGGTTACCGCGAACCGTGTTAATTTCGCCATTGTGTGCGATATAACGGAAAGGCTGAGCTAGACGCCAACGTGGGAATGTATTGGTAGAGAAACGAGAGTGTACCAGTGCTAGAGCTGTCACCATGGTTGGGTTTTGCAGATCTAGGAAGTACTGAGGAACTTGTTCTGTTGTTAGCTGACCTTTGTACACCAATGTCTTGTAAGACATAGAGTTGATGTAGAAGTCATCACCGATATTTGACACGCTTTCTAGGCAAACACGAACGGTGTAGTTACGTAGAACATACAGTTTGCGCTCCAGTTCTTCTGGAGTGATACCAGGGCCGCCAGAGATAAATACGTGTTCAAATTGAGGTTCAGTGCTTAGTGGGTCAGCACCAATCATTGAATTGTCAGTTGGAAGTTCACGGTAACCGATAACTTCTAACTCTAGGCGCTGTGCATTGCGTTCTAGAATGTCACGACACTGTGCACGTTTGTGTTCATCTTTAGGGAAAAGTACAACACCAACACCATATTTTTCAAAAGATGGCAGTTTAATTCCAAGCTTTACGGCTTCTTCTAGTAAGAATTCGTGCGGCTTCTGTAGCAGGATACCTGCACCATCACCAGAACACGGATCGCAGCCTTGGCCGCCACGGTGTTCCATACGTGCAAGCATATCGAGTGCTTGAGTTACTACATCATGAGATTTGCGATTCTTTAGATGCGCAACAAAACCGATACCACAAGCGTCATGCTCCAATTCAGGAGTATACAGACCCTGTGAGTTCTGCTCTTGATCTACCATAGATACATCCTTCCAGTTAAATCTAGGCGCAACTTATTTGTATAAAGTTAGCCTTGTCCTTTTATATTTATGGGTCTAAACCTGCCTATGCTGGCGGTTTGAATCCTTTCCGTATCTCGCAGGAAAAGTATTGCGAGAAAAACAATCCTTAGTGATATCCGTTTATTTTTAACCACAAACTAGTGGTTTATATAGGTGGGATATGGGTATCACCGACTTATCAGCAAGTTTTGGTTGTAAGTAAATACTCAAAAACAGCCAATATGTGTAAGTATCCTACAATTTTGTCTAGGCGAATTGCAATGAAAGTTGCCCCATGTAGACCATTTTTTTCGTTTTATTTTGAATTTAATGCACAACAAATGTGCAACATTAGGCAAATAGAGCTGATTTTTTGCATGTTTATTGATATTTGATAGGTTGCTCGCAAAAAGCTTTACGTAAACTATTTGGTCGAATTTTGCAGGGATGTAATTTTTTTTCAAAAAAGACTGATATTCATTCTTATTTACTGAGAACTTTGAAAATATGCAATTACATGAGTTGGTTAATACTATCGGCCAAGATCTTCAGCGTCGTTATGGTGAGAAGGTTCATAAGCTGACACTTCATGGTGGTTTTAGCTGCCCAAATAGAGATGGGACCATCGGTCGCGGTGGATGTACTTTTTGTAACGTTGCTTCGTTTGCGGATGAACAAACTCAAATTCAAAGTATTGCTGATCAGCTAAAAGATCGCGCCGGTGAGATCGCTCGTGCGAAGAAGTATCTTGCTTATTTTCAGGCATACACCAGCACTTATGCTGAAGTCCAAGTGCTCAAAAATATGTATGAAGAAGCGCTTAAAGCACCAGGTGCCGATATCGTAGGTCTTTGTGTTGGCACTAGGCCAGACTGCGTGCCTGATTCGGTATTGGAACTGCTAGCGGGTTACGTGGAACAAGGCTATGAGATTTGGCTAGAGCTAGGATTACAAACAGCCAATGATAAAACCCTTAAACGAATTAACCGTGGTCATGATTTTGCGGTGTATGAAACGATCACTCAGCGCGCACGGGCTTTAGGTATCAAAGTTTGTACGCACCTTATCGTCGGCCTGCCAAAAGAAACCAAAGTCGATAATCTGGAAACGTTGGATAAGGTATTAGCTGTTGGTACTGATGGTATCAAGCTTCACGGCCTTCATATTGTTGAGGGCAGTACCATGGCCAAAGCGTGGAAAGCTGGCAAACTCGAAGCGCCGACCCTGGAAGAGTATATTGATATCGCCAGTGAAATTATCCAGCGTACGCCTGCAAATGTGGTTTATCATCGTGTATCTTCAGCCGCTCGTCGTCCGACACTTCTTTCGCCATTGTGGTGTGAAAACCGCTGGTTAGCGATGACTGAAATTGGTCGTGAACTCGATAAAACAGGTGCGCAGGGCATCAAAACAGGTACGGCTTTCAAGTATACGCTCCCTGTATTAAATAGCGCCAATTTATAGAAATGCGTGGGAGTAGGTAACAGCAGATTAAACCAGCAAATAGTGGTAACATTTCCCTCACAGAATTTATGGTATAGATTGAGAGTAAATGGAACTGGTAATGACTTGGTTGTGGGACAAGGCGTATGGCTACGGTATATATATCGTGATCGTATTGCTAATTGCTCTCATCTGCTGGCATCTTTATTCGCGTTATCAGTCGCACATTGAAAAGCTTCTACTCTCTACTCCCTCACCACTTTACTTTGTCGATGTACGAAGTGGTGAAATCTTGTATGCCAATCTTCAAGCTATGCAATTATTGGGTATCCGCCAAATCGGTGTTAATTTTCGTTTTCCTACCGTGGAAAGTGAAAACAGTTTCCGTCACTACTTAACCAATCACATTAACTCTCGATCATTTGAGCAAATTTCGTTTTGGGCACTTTCCGAATTTGAGTCTTTTAAGGTCAATTTAGTCGGCCGTAAAATCCACTTTAGAAGCAAGAAAGCCTGGATGATCCATGCCTCGCCTTATAAAAATACCAATGAAGAACTGTCCCAAGAAGTTCGTGAGCTCAATGTCGCGCGCACGGCTTTAGATTCTTTGTCTGAGCTGATCTACGTGAAAGATCAGAAAGGTGAGTTAGTGACGAGTAATCGCTCGTTTAAAAAGTTTTGGCATGGTCGTGCTGAAGAGGGCACCCTGAGTGTTTCTGGTGGAGCATTAAAAGGTCGTGTAAGTGAACGCTCTTGGACCACAGACCAAGATGGAAAAAGCTGCTTGCTTGAAACCTACCAAAGTGTCTTGCTTTCACAAGATGGCTCAACCATAGGTACGCTCTCGATTAGCCATGATGTAACCGATTGGCACGACATGCAGCAAAAGTTGCGCGGAGAGATGGAAAAACGAAAAGACACCGAAGTCGCGCTTGCACAGCGTGATACCATTCTACAAAACATCCTGGAGGCCAGCCCGGACTCCATTGGTATCTTTAATGAAAACATGGTTTATCAAGCGTGTAATAAACCATTTGTGGCTGCGCTGGGAATCTCTGAAGTGAGTGACTTGATCGGTAAGCGTTTACAAGATGTGGTGCCACATAGCATCTATACGCGAATTTCAGAAACCGATCATCAAGTGCTTCATCAAAGTAAATCGCTGCGTTATATCGACAAAGTGGTCTCAAGTGATGGAGCATTTACTTGGTATGATGTAGTCAAATCACCATTTAGAGATCCAGCATCGAGCACTAATGGTGTGTTGATCATGGCGCGTGATATTACCGAGCGCTATCTAGCAGAACAAAAGCTTGAAGAGGCGAACCTTGAACTTGAACGCCTCAGCTTTATGGATAGCTTGACTAAAGTTTCCAACCGACGCCGCTTTGATGAACAGCTTTCGACACTATGGCATTACCATGTGCGTGAGAGGCTACCATTGACGATCATGCTGTGTGATATCGACTTTTTTAAAGGCTATAACGATTTTTATGGTCACCAACAAGGTGATGATGCTCTGATTCAAGTTTCGCAGGCATTCAAGCAAGTACTCAGTCGCTCGTCTGATTGCGTGGCTCGTTATGGCGGGGAAGAGTTCGGCTTTATTTTGCCAAATACGACTACGGATGGTGCGCTTCTTGTTGCAAGTCGTATTCATGATGAAGTACTTAAGTTAGGTCTGATACACGAAAAATCAGCGGTCTCTGAATTTATCACGGTGAGTATTGGCATTATTTCTTATATTCCATCACCTGATGACGAAATGGAGTCCGCAGTTGCGATGGCTGACAGTGCACTCTACCAAGCTAAATCTGACGGTCGAAATCGTTCAATGGTACATCCTTCTTCAATTAGCTAGTTCTATAAATTTATGGTTGGGTTAACCTGTCTTTTTGGTGTTGCTTAGCACTATCTTGATTGGTTACCACTATATTGATTGTTTGACCATGATATTGCTGTGGATCTCTTGCTGCGTGTGATGCAGCTAGCTTACCTCCTATCTTCAAACAGGGTAGAATGTTGCTAGTCTTATCGCATGGAGCGCTAAATGAAACCCATGAAAAATCTCGCTCAGTATTACGTAGATCTACTCGTAAAACTGGGGATTGTCCGCTTTTCTATCTTACTCGCCTTAGCGCTTGTTGCCCTCGCTGTTGTTGTGCAAGTCGGTATTACCCTCGCACTCAAAGGCAATGTTGATGACATCGACATTGTACGTTCGGTTTTCTTCGGTTTAGTCATCACGCCTTGGGCGGTCTATTTCTTGTCAGTAGTTGTTGACCAACTGGAAGAGTCCCGACAAAGATTGGCGAAGCTAGTATCTAAACTTGGCGATATGCGTGAGCGAGACCAAGAGCTCAACAATAAACTGCAGCTCAATATCGAGAAGCTTAACCAAGAAATTGAAGAACGTGAGAAAGCGGAAGAAGCGCGTGCTGAAGCTATGCATGATCTCGAAAATGAAGTCTTTCAACGTGAACGAACTCAGCTTGAACTCGCAGAGCGTACCGCACTACTGCGTTCGTTTATCGACGCTTCTCCTGACCTTATTTACTACCGAAACGAAGATGGTGTGTTCTCTGGTTGTAACCGCGCAGTAGAAGAACTTACCGGCAAAACAGAAAAAGATCTGGTTGGCTTAACGCCTTGGGATGTTTACAGCAAAGAAATCGCTCAGCAGGTTGTTGAAACTGATAAGAAAGTCTTTTCTGATAACCAAGCCCTGACCTACGACCAATGGTTGGAATACCCTGATGGTCGTAAGAGCTACTTCGAGCTGCGTAAGGTACCTTTCTACAGTAAAGATGGCCGCCACTTAGGCTTAGTCGGCTTTGGTCGTGATATTACCGAGCGTAAAGAGCATCAAGAATCGTTAGAGAAAGCCAGTCGTGATAAGACTACCTTTATCTCAACCATCAGCCATGAATTAAGAACCCCACTTAACGGGATCATCGGCTTGAGCCGCATGCTACTGGACAGTCAACTGACACCCGAGCAGCGTAAACACATGCAAACCATTAAGGTTAGCGCCGTAACGCTGGGTAATATCTTTAACGATATTATCGATATGGATAAGTTTGATCGCCGCAAGCTAGAGTTATTCCCAACCCCGATTAACTTTGAAGATTTCGTTGTCGAGATTGAGAGTATTTCTGCATTGATGGCAGAGCAAAAAGGGTTGAGGTTTGATCTAGAAAGGTTGTCCGATCTTCCTGCATCTGTCGAAGTCGATGGTACGCGCTTGAGACAGGTGCTGTGGAACCTTGTCAGTAACGCGATGAAGTTCACCAAAGGTGGTGGTGTAGTAATGACGGTCAGCGCCGATATCGATGGTGATTTTGCTGACATCACGATGGAAGTTGAGGATACCGGTATTGGTATTCCAGAGAGTGAAATCGAGAAGATCTTTGCAATGTACTATCAAGTGAAGTCAGGAGCCGACAACCTGCACGCTGTTGGTACTGGTATTGGTCTTGCTGTATCTAAGCAATTGATCAACATGATGGATGGCGACATTGATGTCACCAGTGAAGAAGGCTTTGGTAGCACATTTACCGTTTCGATTCGCGTGCCGGTGAATCACGATACTCAGGCACTGATTAAAACACCAAGAAAGCAGTCGAACCTTAAAATCTTTATGGTGGAAGATATTGAACTCAATATCACGGTTGCTCGCTCTCTACTTGAAAGCCTTGGCCATGAAGTGACGGTGGTGATGACTGGTAAAGAAGCGCAAATTGTCTTCAACCCTAAAGACTATGATTTGGTGCTTCTGGATATTCAGTTACCAGATATGACAGGTTTCGACATCGCTCAGTACTACCGAGAGAAATATAGCCAGTTACCTCCTTTAGTTGCTTTGACGGCGAACGTTTTAAGCAACAAGCAAGAATATTTTCAGAAAGGTATGGACGAGGCGATCAGCAAGCCGCTGTCGGTTCGCGCTATTCAAGATGTCATCAGCGAGCTTATTGAGGATGCCCCAGAGGTTAATGAGAAAGCCAAGGGTATTGATACAGTAAAGGATGTTGAGAAAGCTACTGGTGTTGAGAAAGCAACCGGTGTTGAAAAAGTAGTAGCGAGGAAGCCGGTTCTTTCTTCGGTTGATACGGCCCTGCTTGATATTGATATGCTAGAGTCTTATGTTGACATTGTTGGACCGAAACCGGTTTTGGATAGTATCGTGATGTTTGAAAATATGATGCCGGAGTATATGGAAATCTTGAACTCTAACATGGTCGCAAAAGATCAAGACAGCATCGTTTCTGAAGCTCATAAGATTAAAGGTGCGGCCGGTTCGATTGGTTTGAAGCGCATACAACAAGTCGCTCAGAAAGCTCAATCTCCAGATATGCCAGCGTGGTGGGAAAATATCTCAGATTGGGTCGATGAAATTAATAACGAATACCAGAATGATATTGAAGTATTAAAGAGTTGGTTAAATCAAAGGTAGAAGAATAATGAAAAAATTAGCATTCGCCGCATGCGTAGTGGCATTAGCGGGCTGCTCTGCCCCACAAGTAGAATGGCAGCAAGGTAACCAAGTTGAAGTCTCTGCGTCGACAGTCACAATGAAAAGTAACCTGTGGCACAACAAAATGCCAACGATTGGAGAGGCTCAAGATAAGACACTACACGGTTCCATCTACCTAGAGTCAGACTCACAATTGCCAGCAACGCTTGCAGTTGAGAGCGTCACGGTTAAGCAGGGTGCAGATACCTTGTTGGTAACGGCTGACGATCTTGATTTAAGAACTCACAGTGAAACTCAATGGGAAGTCGCTTTTGTATGGCAGCTAGAGATCGACAGTGACAAGCCGGTAGATGTAGCGGTTGAGCTGAAAGATGGCGAAACAGTTAAGTGGCTGGTGGAGAAAGACGTTAAAGTTGATACGGTTTACTAAAAACTCATTCAATTAAGAACAATAAAAAAGGGAGAATGCGTTGGCATTCTCCCTTTTTAATAATTATTGATTACGCTTCGACTGTTAGGAGTACTAGCTAGTTAGAAGTGCTCACCAACTACAGGAACTCAGCGTTCAGAAGCTTTATCGAATTAGTCTTCTAGGTCACCACAAAAGCGGTAGCCTTCACCGTGAATCGTTGCGATGATTTCTGGCGTACCAGAAACAGACTCAAAGTGTTTACGAATACGACGGATTGTTACGTCTACAGTACGATCGTGTGGCTTAAGTTCACGGCCAGTCATCTTCTTAAGAAGGTCTGCACGTGTTTGGATTTTACCTGGGTTCTCACAGAAGTGAAGTAGAGCACGGAACTCTGAACGAGGTAGTTTGTAGCCTTCGCCATCTGGGCTAACCAGAGAACGACTGTTGATATCGAGTACCCAACCGTTGAACTCGTACTTTTCAACGCTACGCTTTTCTTCTTGAACTGAGCTAGTGCTCATTGAACGGTTCAGAAGGTTACGTGCACGGATAGTCAATTCACGTGGGTTGAAAGGCTTAGTGATGTAGTCATCAGCGCCAATCTCAAGGCCAAGGATCTTATCAACTTCGTTATCACGACCCGTTAAGAACATAAGCGCTACATTTGCTTGCTCACGCAGTTCACGCGCAAGTAGTAGGCCATTCTTACCCGGAAGGTTGATGTCCATAATTACAAGGTTAACTTGGTTGTCAGATAGCACTTGGTGCATCTCTTCACCGTCGCTAGCCTCAAAAACAGCATATCCCTCTGCTTCAAAAATACTCTTTAGAGTGTTACGAGTTACTTGCTCATCTTCAACGATCAGAATCTGCGGGGTTTGCATTTGGCGGTACCTAAATTTGTGACGAAACTGTGCTAATAGAATAAATTCTAGGCAAAAACATAACATACAGGTAATGTAATTTTGATGATAACTTAAAGTTTTCAAAAAAACACTTACTTCCAGCTATCTGCCTTCCTTGAAGTATTGCCCAATAACGTAGATCCAGTACGCCTTTTAATCATTCTTTTAGTGATTGCAGAGGATTCTATAATGTTAACAGCATGCTAACAATGCGAGAATGTTAATTCCATTCACTTTGTTGATTTACATCAATTGCCGTATCGCAACAAACTTTAATAGTATGGCTACAACTTAACCAATGCTATGGTGATTATTTAGCAGCAAAACAAGAATGATTATTCGAGATGGCTCTCACATCTCACCTGCTAAAGGCAAGAATATGAACCAAGGAAGCTGAAAGCAGTCCTTAGAGTCTAGTAGATAAATATGCTCAATCAACTTTTTATTATTATTAGATTGAACATAGAACAATGAAAACAAAGGATTAATTTTAATAACATATAAAAGCATAGAGGTTCGCCTGACTTAACAGGTAACGCCTTACTCACGGAGGATATATGCACGATATAACACCCGACTTGTGTGATGAGTTTGAAAGCAAAGTCACATTACTTAACCTACCATTACAGAACTTCGGTCAACGTGGTGCGTTCTTTGGAAAAATTGTAACAGTTCGTTGTTATCACGATAATTCCAAGGTTCGCGAGGTTTTAGAGACTGATGGCATTGGTAAAGTGCTTGTTGTCGATGGAAATGGCTCGTGCCAGAAAGCGCTTCTTGGCGATCAGCTCGCCATTCTAGCAATAGAAAATGGATGGGAAGGCGTGATTGTGAACGGTGCCGTGCGCGATGTCGGCATGATGTCGCAAATGGACCTTGGGGTGCAGGCGCTTGGTGCATCTCCATTCAAAACAGAGAAACGCGGTGTTGGTCAGGTTAATGTCACTCTTTCTGTCCACAATCAGTTGATTCAACCTGGTGATTACATTTATGCGGATTGGAATGGTGTATTAATTTCATCTGAATTGTTAATTGAATCTTAACAGGTTTAAGTACAATAGGCTGGAATTATTGGATTGAGGAACGGTTTGTTGCGTGCACAGGTTGACGCTAAGATCTTGAGCTACTGAAAAATCAAAACGCATGCGAACTCATGAAGGACAACCGAATTCGATTAAAATCGAAATCCTAACCCCACTTCAACACCTTGCTGCCACTCTTCGTAATCAAGGGTGGCATGCAAATCCAAATTATCGGTAAGTTGTACTCGGCTTGAAACTTCTGCAGCTAATGACTTTTCGTTGTCTTCTTCTTCGTCTTTATAGGTGTGCAGAGAACTGTTAAAAGAGATCCTTTCTGAGAACTGATAACTGACACCACTTAAAAATCCGCTTTCATACTTAAGTGAATCGCTGTTGATTCGTGTACCTACATAAAGGTCAACATCAGCAAACAGACTGTATGAGTAACCACTGTCGATTTTCCAAGTGTCGAAGCTTTCACTTGAGGCATTTTGCGTTGAGATGAAGAATTTATGAGACGAACGATCGATTTGACTGGGAAGTAATGGTAAACCACTCAGTAGAGGCAAACTATTCGCTGAACAAATGACAGGCATAGCAAAGGCTAAAAGAATAAATAATCTCTTCACTTCCCACTCCTGATGTCATTATTATTGTTTTACGAACGTTATCGTTCAATTAAAGCACAGAAGTTGTGCGTTCGCTGTACAATCGATATAGCATTTTGTTATGACTATATATGCAACTTATGACTTCGCTTCATCTAGCAATCTAATTCCGCTTTTAAGTTGGGAGCTGTTTTAGGACGTTTTGTCGCTGAAATGGCTGTTTGCTCTGAAAAATGACGTGAATGTAAAAAAAACGCAACTTTTCATTGACGTCTAGTGGTAAAAATTGATACACGTAGAGTAAAGCACAAGCAGAGAATTTGATATGCAGCACCTAAGCCACCTAGTAATGACCACCACCATTATTATTACCGACATTCACATTGTTGGGGCAGGCTGCTAAGTAACGGATTTTAAAAAAAAGGCCTGTATCCCACAAGATACAGGCCTTTTTTTGTACCATTTTTATGACTTATGGAGAAAGGGATGCGCGTTTTAAAATTTGGAGGTTCATCATTAGCTGATGCAGATCGTTTTTTACGAGCGGCTGATATCATCGCTAATAATGCCCAGCAAGAAGAGCTAGCCGTTGTACTATCGGCTCCAGGAAAAACAACCAATAAGCTAGTTGCTGTTATTGAAGCGGCACTAAAAAATGGTGAAGCAGAAGCACAAATTGCAGAAATCGAATCATCATTTGCGAATCTGTTTACAGAGATTCAGGCTGTATTACCGGGTGTTGATGGTTCTGCATTTCAAGAGCAAGTGGATACGTCTCTTGCTCAACTAAAACAGTTTGTAAATGGCATTAACCTCTTAGGTATGTGCCCGAATCATGTTAATGCTCGTATCATCAGTAAAGGTGAGCGAATCTCCATCCAGTTAATGAAAGCGGTACTTGAAGCGAAAGGCCAACCAGCAAGCCTGATTGACCCAGTTCAGTACTTATACGCTAAAGGTGATCACCTTGAAGCGATGGTTGATGTGGATGTTTCTACTCAGAACTTCCGTCAATCACCCCTTCCACAAGGTCACGTAAACATCATGCCGGGCTTCACGGCCGGTAATGAAAAAGGTGAGTTAGTAACGCTTGGTCGTAACGGCTCTGATTACTCAGCAGCGGTTCTAGCGGCGTGTCTACGCGCGGATTGTTGTGAGATCTGGACAGATGTAGACGGTGTTTACAACTGTGACCCACGTTTGGTGCATGACGCTCGTCTTCTTAAATCGCTTAGCTACCAAGAAGCGATGGAGCTTTCTTATTTTGGTGCTTCGGTTCTACATCCGAAAACTATTGCTCCTATCGCGCAATTTCATATCCCTTGCCTAATCAAAAACAGCTTTAACCCACAGGGTGCAGGTACTTTGATTGGTCAAGACACTGGCGAAGATAACCTAGCGATCAAAGGCATCACAACTCTTAGTGACCTAACGATGGTTAACGTATCTGGCCCTGGTATGAAAGGCATGGTAGGCATGGCGAGCCGTGTGTTTGGCGCGATGTCTTCTGCGGGTGTATCTATTGTCCTTATTACTCAATCTTCTTCTGAGTACAGTATCAGCTTCTGTATTGAATCGGCTGATAAAGTAAGAGCAAAGCAAGTGCTATCAGAGGCGTTTGAACTTGAATTAAAAGATGGCTTGTTAGAGCCAGTCGAGTTCATGGACGACGTAGCGATTGTTACACTGGTGGGTGACGGTATGCGCACATCACGTGGTGTTGCTTCTCAGTTCTTCTCTTCTTTAGCTGAAGTAAATGTCAACATTGTTGCTATCGCTCAAGGCTCATCAGAACGCGCGATCTCTGCGGTTATCCCTGAAGATAAAATCTCAGAAGCGATAAAAGCGTGTCACGAGAATCTATTTAACTCGAAGCACTTCCTTGACGTATTCGTTGTCGGTGTTGGTGGTGTTGGCGGTGAACTTGTTGACCAGATCCAACGTCAACAAGGCAAACTGGCTGAGAAAGGTATTGTGATTCGCGTGTGTGGTTTAGCAAACAGCAAAGGTTTGTTGTTAGACAGCGATGGTCTGCCGTTAGAGCAATGGCGTGATCGTATGTCGAGCGCGACAGAAGAGTTCAGCCTAGCGCGTTTAGCGGCTCTAGTTCAACGTAACCACATCATCAACCCTGTGTTGGTTGATTGTACGTCTAGCGAAGGTATTGCTGCTCAATACGCGGACTTCCTAGCGGCTGGTTTCCATGTTGTAACACCAAACAAAAAAGCCAACACAGCAAGCATGGCTTACTACCATCAGCTTCGTGAAGTTGCACGTAACTCTCGTCGTAAGTTGATGTACGAGACAACAGTAGGCGCAGGTCTACCGGTAATCGAAAACCTACAGAACCTAATCTCTGCAGGTGATGAGCTTGAAAAATTCAACGGTATTCTTTCTGGTTCTCTGTCTTACATCTTCGGTAAGCTTGATGAAGGTATGACACTTAGCCAAGCAACAAACATTGCTAAAGATAACGGCTTTACTGAACCTGATCCTCGTGATGACCTATCTGGTATGGATGTCGCACGTAAGCTGCTTATTCTTGCTCGTGAAGCTGGTATGGCGCTTGAGCTTGAAGACGTTGAAGTTGACCAAGCATTGCCACCGGGTTTTGATGATTCAGGTACAGTGGAAGAGTTTATGGCTCGTTTGCCAGAAGCGGATGCTTATTTCAAAGAGCAGTCAGCTATCGCCGCAGAAGAAGGCAAAGTACTTCGCTATGTCGGTGAAATCACCGATGGTAAGTGTAAAGTTCGTATCGCAGCTGTTGATGGCGACGACCCAATGTTCAAGATTAAAGATGGCGAGAATGCGCTGGCATTCTACAGTCGTTACTACCAACCAATCCCTCTTGTACTTCGTGGTTACGGTGCGGGTACTGAAGTAACAGCAGCAGGCGTATTCTCTGATGTGATGCGTACTCTTGGTTGGAAATTAGGAGTTTAGGAATGAGTTCAAGTGATATGGATGTTGTCGTTTATGCTCCTGCATCAATCGGTAATGTCAGTGTAGGGTTTGATGTGCTGGGGGCCGCTGTGTCTCCAGTGGATGGCACATTACTTGGTGATCGAGTAATGGTTAAAGCTGGTGATCAAGCGTTTTCACTAAAAACAGCGGGTAGCTTTGTTTCTAAACTGCCAACTGAAACCAAAGAAAATATCGTTTATGACTGTTGGGTGGTGTTCTCTAGAGAGTTAGATAAGAAAGGCGTTTCGGTTAAGCCTTTGGAGATGACACTAGAGAAGAACATGCCTATCGGTTCTGGTTTAGGTTCAAGTGCATGTTCAATTGTAGCGGCGCTTGATGCTCTGAACCGTTTTCACGGACAACCACTGGATGAAACCGAACTCCTTGCCCTAATGGGTGAAATGGAAGGTAAGATTTCAGGCGGTATACATTACGATAACGTTGCGCCATGCTACCTTGGTGGTGTCCAGCTTATGCTTGAAGAGTTAGGCATCATTAGCCAAGAAGTACCGTGTTTTGATGATTGGTTCTGGGTAATGGCTTATCCGGGCATTAAGGTTTCAACCGCTGAGGCGAGAGAAATCCTACCATCTCAATACCGTCGTCAAGATGTGATTGCACATGGTCGCCATTTAGCTGGTTTCATCCACGCTTGCCACTCAGGCCAACCTGAACTGGCAGCTAAGATGATCAAAGACGTGATTGCTGAACCATATCGTGAGAAACTGCTTCCAGGGTTTGCTGATGCGCGTAAGTACGCAACTTCAGCCGGTGCACTGGCTACTGGTATTTCCGGTAGTGGCCCAACTCTGTTTAGCATTTGCAAAGAACAAGATGTCGCCGAGCGTGTTGCACGTTGGTTAGAACAAAATTACGTACAAAATGAAGAAGGATTCGTCCACGTTTGTCGTTTAGACAAACAAGGTTCGATCGTTACAGGAAGTGAGTTATGAAGCTGTACAACATCAAAGAAAACGATGAGCAAGTCTCTTTTGGCCAAGCCGTTCGTCAAGGTTTAGGTCGTAATCAAGGTCTATTTTTCCCATCAGAGCTGCCGAAGTTTGATGATATCGATGCGCTGCTAGCAGAGGACTTTGTCCCTCGTAGCTCAAAGATCCTATCGGCTTTAATCGGTGATGAATTACCAAAGGAACAGATTGATCAATTAGTGGATGCGGCATTCCAATTCCCAGCACCGATCAATCAAGTAAAAGACGGCGTCTACGCGCTTGAATTGTTCCACGGTCCAACACTGGCATTTAAAGATTTCGGTGGCCGTTTCATGGCTCAATCTTTAGCAGCGGTATCTGATGGTGGTCAAATCACAATCTTAACCGCGACATCTGGTGATACTGGCGCTGCGGTTGCGCATGCTTTCTACGGTATGAAAGACATCAATGTTGTGATCCTTTACCCGAAAGGCAAGATCAGCCCACTACAAGAAAAGCTGTTCTGTACGCTAGGTAAAAACATCCACACTGTGGCAATCGATGGTGATTTTGATGCGTGTCAGGCGTTGGTTAAAGACGCATTTGATGACGCTGAATTGCGTAAAGAGATTGGCTTAAACTCAGCAAACTCAATCAACATCAGTCGTTTAATGGCTCAAATCTGTTACTACTTTGAGGCTGCATCTCAGCTCACCAAAGAACAGCGTGAGAACCTCGTTATTTCAGTCCCAAGTGGTAACTTCGGTAATCTAACGGCTGGCCTATTGGCTAAAGCTCTTGGTTTGCCAGTGAAGCGCTTCATTGCAGCGACCAATGAAAATGATACGGTTCCTCGCTACCTTGAAACGGGGAAATGGGATCCAAAACCAACGGTTGCGACAACATCAAACGCGATGGACGTTAGCCAACCAAACAACTGGCCTCGTATCGAAGAGCTTTGCCAACTGAAAGGTTGGGGTTTAGATACACTAGGGAAAGGTAAGGTCTCTGACGAGCAGAGCGCTGAGTCAGTGCGCGACTTAAAAGCACAAGGTTACCTTTGTGAACCACATGGTGCGATTGCTTACCGCCTACTGGAAGAGCAACTGCAAGAAAACGAAACTGGCTTGTTCCTGTGTACTGCGCACCCTGCGAAGTTCAAAGAAGTGGTTGATGATATTTTAGGTACAGATATTGAGTTACCTGGTCCACTGGCTAAGCACGCGGCGATGGAATTGTTGTCTGAAGATCTAGACAATGATTTTGAAGCTCTGAAAACGGTACTACGCCGAGTTCAACCGTAACGTACATATGTATTGTTGAACAAATAAAAACGGCGCTCAATGAGCGCCGTTTTTGTATTCTAATTCAAGCTCTAAAAAATTATAGAGACTCAGTGAACGTACGTGCGATAACGTCACGTTGCTGTTCAGTAGTTAGAGAGTTGAAACGTACAGCGTAACCCGATACACGGATAGTTAGTTGTGGGTAGTTCTCTGGGTGAGCAACTGCATCTTCTAACGTTTCACGCTTAAGAACGTTAACGTTTAGGTGTTGGCCACCTTCGATGCGTGGTGCTGCTTCGATTGCAACTTCACGGCTTTCGTACTCGCCTAGGTCTGCAGCTGAGATAACTTGGTCAGCTTCGAAACCTGAAGTAGCAACAACACAACGAGCTTCATTCTTCTCGCTATCTAGTAGCCAGATTGAGTTTAGTAGGTCATCGTTCGCTGCTTTAGTAATTTGAATACCTTGGATCATAACTATCTCCTAGTCCACTGAATGTGGTTTGATTATGGTGTTAACTTTCGATTTTTATTGAGCTGGGTAATATATACCTAATATTAGTAAGGTTAACATTGATTTAAGTCAAAAAACAACCAAAAACCATATTTTTACAAAGGTAATTATATTGAGGTAAATCAATAAAACCTTTGAAAACAAAGTAATTACAAAATATTTTAAAGTATAAAAAATATTTAACAGTTACATATGTAGTAATTTTACTACATTTGTTGTGTTTTTATTGAACTACAACTGATACGACCCTTTATTTATTAAGCATTCTGAAAGTGTAAAGTGATTTAATGACAAACAATAATTCAGCCTCAAAGCCTCAAACAAATATCAAGTTTATTGGTGCTCATGTGTCTGCAGCGGGCGGTGTTGATCAAGCGCCAATGCGCGCTCGTGAGATTGGCGCCAATGCTTTTGCATTGTTTACTAAGAACCAGAGACAATGGGCGGCAAAGCCGCTAGAAGCCAAAACCATCAGCGCCTTTAAAGCCAACTGCAAAATGTTAGGCTTTACTGCTGAACATATTCTTCCTCATGATTCTTACCTTATTAACTTAGGGGCACCAGAAGAAGAGAAGCTAGAAAAGTCACGCGCGGCTTTTATCGATGAAATGGAGCGTTGTAATCAACTTGGTTTAACGCTTTTGAATTTTCATCCAGGGAGTCATTTAAAGAAGATCTCTGAAACCGAATGCTTGGCCAAGATCGCTGAGTCGATTAATTTGGCTCACCAAGCGGTGCCTGATGTGATTGCGGTGATCGAGAATACGTCTGGGCAAGGCTCTAATCTTGGTTGGAAGTTTGAGCACCTAGCAGAGATCATCGATCAAGTAGACGATAAGTCACGCGTCGGTGTGTGTTTAGATACTTGCCATACCTTTACTGCCGGTTATGACCTAAGAACAAAAGAAGCGTGTGAGCATACTTTTGCTGAGTTCGACCGTATCGTGGGCATGCACTATCTAAGAGCAATGCACATCAATGATTCAAAAGCTGAGTTCGCAAGCCGAGTAGATAGACATCATTCTTTAGGAAAAGGTGAGATTGGCTGGGACTGTTTTGAATATATTGCCTCGGATTCTCGTTTTAATGGTATCCCTCTTATCTTGGAAACCATTGATTCAACAATATGGAATGAGGAAATTCAACAACTTAGAATGTTTCATCACTCAGCAACGGCTATGAGTGAAGAAATGTAATATATAGAGGCGGAAATTAATTTCCTTCTATTTCTAATAATTGGCACCTTTCTTTCATAGTCTTAAAGTGAATATGTAGTTCACGAAGTCTTATAGGAGGTGCTTTTATGTATTCAATAGCCCAAACTCAAACTGTTTCTGTCGCAAGTCGTTTACCGACACCAAACCGTCATGTACATAACCATGGTCATCATCGTACACAGCAGAAAAGTGGTTAATAGAGATAAACACAACTTGAACTGATTATTATGATTCATCAACAAGTGAACCCTACACATCATGTTTATTGATAGCTGTATGAGGTATAACTAGATCCTTATTTAGGATAGTTAGCCGATACAGCTATTTTTTTGTGTAGCGAAAGGTCGGCAACCTCTAGAAACCTTGATGATTGGGAAGTAATACGATGAGCGCACCAAAGACATGGGAATCCATCATTAATGATGAACGTGAGAAAGAGTATTTCCAAAATGTTCTCACTTTTGTCGAACAGCAACGTAATAGTGGGAAAACTGTCTACCCTCCACAAGATCAGGTGTTCAGTGCCTTTGATATGACACCTTTTGAGTCGGTGCGAGTGGTTATCTTAGGTCAAGACCCTTATCACGGTGCCAATCAAGCGCATGGCTTAGCTTTTTCTGTACTGCCAGGTGTAAAAATTCCACCTTCGCTACGTAATATGTACAAAGAGCTTGCACAAGATATAAAGGGTTTTGAGGCTCCTAGTCATGGTTTTCTTGAATCTTGGGCATCGCAAGGGGTGTTAATGTTGAATACAGTCCTAACGGTAGAAGAGGCGAAAGCACACTCACATGCAAAGTGTGGTTGGGAGAGCTTTACTGATGCGATCATCGCTGAGTTGAATCAGCGTTCTGAACCTATCATCTTCTTGCTTTGGGGAGCGCATGCTCAAAAGAAAGGCCAAGTGATTGATGCCAAAAAACATCATGTGTTGGTTGCACCTCACCCATCGCCATTATCTGCACGTCGTGGTTTCTTCGGTTGTCAGCATTTCTCAACAACTAATCAGCTGCTTTCTTCTATTGATCAACAACCTATCGATTGGCGGCTACCAACAGAATTATAGATTGATGGTTTTCTGAGCAGGGTCAAACCATAAATAAGCATCTTCGTATACACTTGTAAATAGTAGGTGTAATGGAGTGCAATACTATGATGATTGAAAGGATAAGACGAGAGCATGGCTATATGGCTCGTTTGCTCGCGATTCTCAATAATAAGTTAGAGTGTCTAAAACAAGAGCGTGAAATAAACTACAGCCTGATCGCTGAGGTGGTTCATTATTTGATGAATCATTCGGAAAAGGTGCATCATCCTAAAGAAGATGTCATTTATCGGTATTACCTTAAGCAATATGGAAGTGACCAAGTGATTGAAGACTTGGAGCTAGAGCATCAATTGCTTTCGGAAAAAACCGCCGACTTTTTGGGGTTAGTCGATATGATCCTCCAAGATGCGGTAGTTCCTCAGCAAGTGTTTATTGAACAGCTTGAAGCTTTTGTAAAGGCGCAGAGAAAGCACATGGAATATGAAGAGAAGCATGTATTGCCAATGATTATTGAGGAATTTACTGTGAAAGATTGGCAAGAGGTTGAATCGCAATGGCTTCAACCTGAAAACGACCCTGTCTTTGGAGAGACGATTGCTGATCAATACCGCCAGCTTGCAGCTCGTGTACGACAAAATGAACAAGAGTGCGTTTAGTCTATCAGTACAGCTAATATGAGTTTTGAAGCACCTCTATGTTGAGGTGTCTTCTGTATTAGTCGCTTGATACTTGTTGACTCTTTATCTTCGGTCATAGGCGTTCAAAACGATGCTTTGAATTGGCGAGTAATCATATTTAGGACGGTACAAATAGAATAAAAAAGCACCTTTATAGGTGCCTTTTAGTTTTTATTCTATTGTCGTGCTGATTAAAGCTTTATATCGTCGAGGCTGAAGTCGAGGCCTAGGTTCATCTCTCTCAACTCTTTTTCAAGCTGTCTACGGTCGTTGATTGCTTCGATTTCACGCCATTTACGCTTGAGTGGTTTGGAGCGTGTTTTTTGAGTTGCACGAGGTATTTCTAGTTCTGATATTTCATCAAATTGAAAGCTATCCATAAGCCATATCTCCTTCCGTGGGACTCGTTCTTACGAACCATTAAATATCATATTTAAGTCTACAATAACCTTGATTTGTTTCTCATTTGTTTCAAATCCATGAAGCTTTTGTTCTATTTTTTTATGCATGCTCACACATTGTGGTGATTTTTGTGTACAAAAAATGAGCAAACAAACATGAGTAAACGATTAAATTAGTGGTTATTGAATGTTAATTCATTGTGCGAAAGGGATAGCATTCTGATAGTGGTGCATTCAGTTGCACACTGCGCTGCGCGGTATGGGAATCTCATTGTTCTAGAAAAATGCACATATCTTCACTATACCTTGTAAAGCCTAGGCTGACGGTATTTATATAACATGGCGTCCTTGTTTTGTTGGAGGACTGATTTTTGTTGATATTATGTCCCGGTAATGTGACTTTTATTGGGCTTAATTGTTGAGAATTGTGTTAACAAAAGGTGTGTTATTAGTGAAATGTCATTTAAATATAAACTCTATTGCATATTGATTTTTAGGCCGTCTCGCTGCATTATCCGCCCGTCAAAAAATACACTGATACGTAAAATGGATGCATGAAGCGACATTTACAATCTAGATCGCAGCAAATAAATATAAAACTAATGCCGACACAACTATTGACACTGGCATAGGTGATCTAGAGGAAGGCTCGGAAGCAAGATCAGTGCTTAAACTCAATTACGAGGTTCACGTGACAGACTTAATCAATTTGATGAACGATCTCCTTTGGGGATCTATCTTAGTTTACTTACTCGTTGGTGTGGGTATCTACTTCACTGTACGACTAGGCTTCATTCAATTCCGCCATTTCGGCCACATGTTCTCTGTTCTCAGAAACAGCCGTAAAGCAGACAGTGCTGGTATCTCTTCTTTCCAAGCTCTTTGTACTAGTCTTGCTGCTCGTGTCGGTACAGGTAACATGGCAGGTGTTGCTGTAGCACTAACCGCCGGTGGCCCTGGTGCTATCTTCTGGATGTGGCTAATCGCCATGCTAGGTATGGCAACATCATTTGCTGAAAGCACTCTAGCACAGCTATACAAAACGCGTGATAACGACGGTAACTACCGTGGCGGCCCTGCATACTACATGGAGAAAGGCCTAGGTATGCGTTGGATGGGGGTTCTATTCTCTATCTTCCTAATCATCGCATTTGGTCTAGTATTCAACGCGGTTCAAGCAAACGCAATTGCAAGCGCAATGAATACGGCATTCGACTTTGAGCGCGGCTACGTTGGTGTTGGTATCGTAATTATCTCTGCATTCGTTATCTTCGGTGGTATCCGTAAGATCGCTCGTACTGCAGAAATCATTGTTCCAATCATGGCACTGGCTTATTTAGCTATCGCTATCTACGTAATGCTAATGAACATTGAGAAAGTGCCTGAAGTTCTGGCTCTTATCTTCAAGAGTGCTTTTGGTCTGCAAGAAGCAGCCGCGGGTGGCCTAGGTTACGCGATCGCACAAGCAATGATTAACGGCATCAAACGTGGTTTGTTCTCGAACGAAGCGGGTATGGGTTCTGCGCCAAACGCAGCAGCTTCTGCTACGCCTTACCCACCGCATCCAGCATCGCAAGGTTACGTGCAAATGCTAGGCGTATTCATGGACACAATTGTTATCTGTTCAGCAACAGTAGCAATCATCCTAATGTCTGGTGAGTATGTACCACATGGTGAAGTAACGGGTATCGAACTCACGCAACGTGCACTAACGGCACAAGTGGGCGAATGGGGCGGCATCTTTGTAGCGGTAGCGATTTTCTTCTTCGCTTTCACTTCAATCATTGCAAACTACTCGTACGCTGAAACGAACCTTATCTTCCTTGAGCACAACAACAAGAAAGGCCTAGTGCTATTCCGTATCGTTGTTCTGGGTATGGTTATGTTCGGTTCTCTAGCGACATTGCCAACAGTATGGGCACTGGCTGACGTATCGATGGGCCTAATGGCGATTGTAAACTTGGCGGCAATTATCCTGCTATCGGGTATCGTGATTAAGCTAGCGAAAGACTACAACCGTCAACTAGACGCAGGTAAAGTACCAACATTTGATTCGAATGACTTCCCAGAGCTTAAGTCTCAGCTGGAAGACGGTATTTGGGACAACAACAAGAAGTAATCTTGTTGGAGCGATAAACAGCTCATCCTAAAGTGATTAGAAAGGCTAAGGTTTCGACCTTAGCCTTTTTCTTTGCCTGTCATTTGCCTAATTCTGTCTATCAAAGCTCATTCTCCCTATCGAAGTAATAGGAAGAGTCATAAAGACAAGTTGATGTTTTTTCTATACTCTAGCAGCATCCAGTTAGATAACCGATTAGGGTAAAGTTATGTTAGTTGTCGTTTCTCCAGCCAAAACACTTGATTACGAATCACCATTAGCGACTGAACGCTTTAGTCAGCCTGAGTTTGTTGAACACTCTGCTGAGCTGATTGAAGAGTGCCGTAAGCTGACGCCAGTAGATGTTTCTACACTGATGAAAGTCAGCGATAAAATCGCAGGGTTGAACGTAGCGCGCTTTGAGCAGTGGAGCGAGACTTTTACCCAAGACAACGCACGCCAAGCAATCCTAGCCTTTAAGGGCGATGTCTACACTGGCCTAGACGCTGAGACTTTATCGGATGAAGATTTTGACTACGCACAAAACCACCTGCGCATGCTTTCTGGGTTATATGGTTTGCTTAAGCCGTTAGATTTGATGCAGCCATACCGCCTAGAGATGGGGACACGCTTGGCGAATGCTCGTGGTACTAACTTGTATCAGTTCTGGGGTAACATCATCACAGACAAGCTCAATGAAGCGTTGAATGCTCAGGGTGATAATGTGCTGATCAATCTAGCGTCGAACGAATACTTTAAAGCCGTGAAGCCGAAGAACCTTGACGGCCAAGTGATTACCCCAGTATTTAAAGATTGTAAGAACGGTCAATACAAGGTGATCAGTTTCTACGCGAAGAAAGCGCGCGGCATGATGGCTCGCTACATTATCGAGAACAAAATTGATTCGGTAGAAGCGCTAACTCAATTTGATACGGCGGGTTACTATTTCGTTGAAGAAGAGTCGAATGCGAAAGAGCTTGTTTTCAAGCGTGAAGAGCAAAACTAGCAGCCCTTGGCTAACGAGTTAGTCTCGGCTTTAGCCTGTAATTAAAATTAGAGACGAATTATTTAGCCAGATAACAGGCCAGACAATAATAAGCTAGACAAAGAAAAGCCCCATGCAGCGAACTGCATGGGGCTTTTTTATGGAATCGTTGAAGCAGTTAGATTATTTCTTCTTTGCTGCTTTCTTTTTCTTAGCGATTTTTTTCTTCTTCGCGATTTTTTGTTTCTCTACCGCTTTCTTGTCTTCTTTCTTCGGTTTCTTCTTCTTAGTCACGGCCGCTTTCTTATGTGTTGGACGCATACCTTCGACAAAGCGCTCTTTGATCGGTTCTTCAGTGTAACGAGCTACACGCTCAATCATCAGCTGGTCGTGCGCTTCAATGATAGAAACCGCGTTACCTTTTTTACCAGCACGAGCAGTACGGCCAATACGGTGCAGGTAGACATCAGCAGTACGTGGCATGTCGTAGTTGATTACGTGGCTTACGTCTGGAAGGTCGATACCACGTGCAGCAACGTCAGTCGCGAGAAGTACGTTTACCGAACCGTCACGAAAACGAGCAATCGCATTGTTACGGCGATCTTGAGGCATTTCACCTTGGATCCATGCACATGGGATTTGCGCGCTTTCAAGTTGAGCTCGTAGATCACCTAGGCGATCACGAGTTTTCAAGAAGATGATGCTGCGCTCAGCTTGTTCAGTGATGATATGTTTTAGGATATCAAGTTTGTGTTTAGCTGAATCGGCACGGTGATACCACTGAGTGATCTTCTTACGCTCACGAAGCGATGATTTAGCATCGATCTCCGCTGGGTTTTTAAGTAGATCTTCAGTGAAGCCCTCAATACCTTTACCTTCTAGTGTTGCTGAGAACAGTAAAGTTTGTTTACGCCAGCGACACTCTGCTGACAAACGGTCAACGACAGGACCAAAGCCCATGTCTAGCATGCGGTCTGCTTCATCCAGAACTAACCATTCAATCGCACGACAATCGAAACGCTCACCTTCAATGTATTCCATTAAACGACCAGGTGTTGCGACTACGATATCTTGAGTTGTACTTAAGATATCTGCGTGCTCTTGGTACATCACACCGCCCGTGATCGTGAAGATGTTCAGGCTGGTGTATTTAGCAAGTTCACGTGCTTGTTCGGTGATCTGCATTGCCAGCTCGCGCGTTGGCGTTAGGATAAGCATACGTGCAGGGCCAGATTTCTTACGTGGGAAATCCAGTAGGTATTGCAGTGCTGGCAATACAAATGATGCTGTTTTACCAGTACCTGTTGGCGCAGAAGCCAAAACGTCTCTTCCATCTAACGCTTGTGGGATTGCTTCAGCTTGTATCTGTGTTGGGCGTTCGTAGCCCATTTCGTCAATTGCTTTAAGCAGCTCTTGGTTTAGATCGAGTTCTGCAAAGGTTCTGATCACTGTTGTTTCTCCACAAGCAATAAATGTTTCTGCCTCAAAAAGCAGACGATAAAAAAGAGTAGTCGGACATTATAGAAGCATTAGTGATTAGGATCACATGGTATTTGCTACATCTTGAGATAAAAATCTTTAGTAAGGGCAATAAATGCCTCGCTATAACCATTATTGTTGTGGATCGTGAGCGATTCACACTGCAAATCTTGCTCGCAAGCAGGATCTTTAGATAACTCAAACAAAATTCGGCTAGCGGGTTTTTTGTTTGTTGTTTTCACATCAAGGCGTTTTGCTAGATACCAACCACATTGCTGGGCAAGCTTGATGAAACCTTCTCCTTCTGGAGTCGGCAGTATGAAGCTTGCGGTTGCATTTTCTGTGGTAAGTTCGAAACAACGCATGGCAAGCTGAAGGTGATCCAAGCTTCCTGTATGTCTGGCCGTTGCTCTTTGGCTTTGCTGCGCCTGTTCACCAGAGTTGAAGTAGGGTGGGTTACAGATAATCGCATCAAATCTTTGTGAAAAATCCGCCGTTAACACACTGCCATGATGAAGAGAGATGCGATCTTGCCACTGCGACTGCTCAATGTTGATTGTCGCCGCATCAATCGCGTGCAGATCAATATCGATCGCAAAGATAGAGGCATCTTCATAGCGTTGTGCCGTCATCAAGGCTAATAAGCCTGTTCCTGTCCCTATGTCGAGTACCGATGATTTCGGTGCAAGGTTAGTCCACGCTCCAAGTAGTACGCCATCGGTGCTAACGGGCATGCCGCTTTGTCCACCGTAAATAGAGAATTTTTTAAAATTGAAGCTTTTGGTTTCTATTGTTTTGTCTTTCATGAATGTTCTGAGTATCGAGAATTTTTAAGTGATTAGCTCTAATGTTAATTAGTTGTATGAATCAATGTTCTGTTTGGAAAGCTATTGTTGTAAATTGTGGTTAGTTTATAATTGCGTCTATTTTTCTGTATCCAGTGGAATCCACTGCTTTTGGTTCTCATATGCAAATTTATATGGTGTTTTTTTGTGGTGACTTGCAGCTAGCCAAGTGTTTCGTCATTATGCGCGACTATTTTATAGATTGATTGGCAGCTTTGAGCTGTAACATTCATGTAAGCACAACATAAACTCATAAATATAATTAAGGATTATCTGTGAAACAGAGTCTAAAACTAACAGATATAATGGCATTGGGCTTTATGCTTTTTGCGTTTTTCTTAGGTGCGGGTAATATCATCTTCCCACCTCTTGCTGGTCAATTAGCTGGTGACCATTTCCTTCCAGCGATGTTTGGTTTCTTGCTGACCGCCGTTGGTCTGCCATTAATCACTATCGTTGCTGTGGCTGTGGCTGGTGGCTCTTGGGGTCATCTAACCAAAGATCTTCCTAAGCGAGCAGCTACCATTATGGCTGTGCTGATCTTTATTATCATTGGTCCTGCATTTGCTGCACCGCGTACCGGTCTTGTTGCTTATGAGATGGCGGTGAAACCGTTCTTCATCGATGCCTCTCAAGCTCACCTTACGTTCTTTTCGATTGCATTTTTTGTTGTAGCGATGTTCTTCTCATGGTCTCAAGGTAAGCTAATCGACGTTATTGGTAAGGTGCTTACACCTGTACTATTCGTTGGTTTAGTTGTATTGGCGATTGCTGTGTTTGTTAACCCTCAAGGCGACATTTTTGCGGCACACGGAGAATATATCACTCAGCCACTAACCAAAGGTTTCCTTGAAGGTTACAACACCATGGATACTTTTGCTTCTTTGATGTTCGGCATGCTGATTGTTGATGCGATTCGCAGCAAAGGAATTACTGATCGCGCGGCAACGACTAAGTATTTAATCAGCGCAGGTTGTATTGCTGCAGCTGGTCTAGCGTTTGTTTACATCTCTTTGTTCTTCTTAGGCGCAACGAGTGCAACAGTAGCTGCAGGTGCTGACAATGGCGGTGCTATCCTAAGCCTTTACGTTCAATCACTATTTGGCCCATCTGGTCAGCTAGTACTTTCAGTGATCGTATTGCTAGCATGTCTAACAACGGCAATCGGCCTTGTTTCAGCATGTTCTGATTATTTCAGCTCGCTAACGCCTCTGTCTTACAAGACTTGGGTAATCATCAATGGTGTAGCTTGTGCAACCGTTGCGAACGTTGGCCTTTCTCAGCTGATTTCTCTATCTGTTCCAGTACTGTTTGCACTGTACCCAGTAGCAATCGCATTGGTAGCACTGACGTTCTTGCGCAGCCGCTTCCCTAATCCAAAAGCGGCTTACCGTGTGGTTGTTTTAGTGTCACTGATGTTTGCTCTTATTGATGGCGCTAAAGTTGCGGGTATCGATGTATCTGCACTTAACATGCTTCCGCTATTTGAGTTCGGTATGGGTTGGTTATTGCCAACGACTGCAGCAATCATCTGTATGTTCTTTGTTGGTAAAGCAACAGAGCAAGAGATGGCTGAAGAGACTGTTTAATCTTCCGTTAAGATTAAATCGTTAGCCCGTATTCAATATAAAGTTGAATAGAAAAGGCCTCATTACTTTGCAGTGATGAGGCCTTTTTGTATCTAATCGATCATGTTTTTTCGGCTTAGGGTTAGAAACTCGCGCTTAATTCTTAACGCTTAGCTTTAAGAAAACTGAACTTAAAGCTTTTCGCTGTACTCGACGAGTACTTGTTCAACCCAAGTTGCGATGCGTTCGTCGCTGAGTTCGTACTGTGAATCTTCATCCAGAGCTAAGCCGACGAACTGAGATTTGTCTTCCGTTAACGCTTTAGATGCTTCAAACTCGTAGCTGTCATCGTTTGGCCAGAAGCCGACAAATTCAGCGCCTGCGGTTTTCAGTTCATCATGCAATAGTCCCATCGCATCTAAGAACCATTCACCGTAGCCCTCTTGATCACCTAGACCAAACAGAGCCACAACCTTGCCTTTCATTGGCGTGGTTGCGATGTCTTCCCACAGCTCATTCCAATCTTCTTGAATTTCACCGAAATCCCAAGTAGAAATCCCTAGCAACAAAAGGTCGTAGTCCGCCATCAATGAAAGAGGGGTTTCTTTCACGTTATGGATATCAACTAGGTCTTCACCAATTATGCCGCGAATTTTTTCTGCTGCCATTTCTGTGTAGCAGGTGGTTGAGCCGTAAAATAATCCAATTTTCATAGCAAACGTTCGATTTTAATTTCAGATGGCGAATTCTAACCATAAATCGACTTCGATTGCAGCGATTATCCGCTCAAGTCGTAATTTTTATGGCATTCATATTTGCTCTGGCATACTCTCAAAACAGTTTCCAATATTGTGAGTAACACTATGCAGTCGCCTCAAGGGCAGAGCGCAGACCACGGTCTCGTTGAGCAGTTTTTAGATGCTATGTGGATGGAGCGAGGATTATCTGAAAATACCCTCGTCTCGTATCGTACTGATTTATCCAAGTTATTAGCGTGGATGGAAAAGAACAATTATCGCCTCGACTTCATTAGCCTTTCTGGTTTACAGGATTATCAAGGCTGGTTAGCTGACGCTGATTTTAAGCAGACTTCTCGTGCTCGCATGCTGTCGGCAATTCGTCGCTTATTTCAATATTTACACCGCGAGAAAATTCGAGGAGATGATCCCAGTGCCTTGTTGATCAGCCCTAAGTTGCCGCAACGCTTACCGAAAGATTTGAGCGAAGAACAGGTTGATGCCTTGCTTGAAGCGCCTGATCCGGACGATCCTATTGAGCTTCGTGATAAGGCGATGCTTGAATTACTCTATGCGACGGGTTTACGTGTTACGGAACTGGTCAGCTTAACCATGGAAAACATCAGCTTAAGACAAGGCGTAGTACGTGTTATCGGTAAAGGCGGTAAAGAACGCTTGGTTCCCATGGGCGAAAATGCCGTGGATTGGATAGAGACTTTTATTGAACAAGGTCGCCCACAACTACTCGGCGACAATAGCTCTGATGTGGTTTTTCCGAGCAAGCGTGCCAAGCAAATGACCCGTCAGACGTTTTGGTATCGTATTAAGCACTATTCAGTTGTGGCTGGTATTGATACTGAATTACTGTCACCACACGTATTAAGACACGCTTTTGCCACGCATTTACTGAACTATGGCGCAGATCTCAGGGTCGTACAGATGTTGCTGGGGCATAGTGACTTATCGACAACCCAAATTTATACTCACGTGGCGACCGAGAGGCTGAAGCAAATTCACGCTCAGCATCATCCACGTGCTTAAATCCATTTATTTTTAAGGTGAACTTAATGAGCGTATTACGCCGTCTTCCTCTATTAGCGTTTCCTCTTATGATTACTGCATGTAATGCATCAGAAGCGAAAGTAGAACCAACATCAACAGCCGTAGAAGTTGCTTCAGCTCAAGCTATTGATACCGCTGCGTTAACTAAGCGCTTTGAAAAAATCGGTATTAAAGTCGATAAGATCGTTCCTTCAGATATTGATGGCCTGCTGGAGGTTCAAACGAACAGCGGCATTATCTTTTCTTCTCCAGAAGGTGATCATTTTATCGCGGGTACTCTTTACTCTTTGGACGACAACGGCAAGTTCAGTGATGTTTTGGCTGAGCGTCAAGCGCCGTTGAATGCTGAAAAAGTCGCGGCAATGTCAGATACGGTTATCGAATATAAAGCCGATAATGAAAAGTACTTTGTGACTGTATTTACTGACATTACGTGTGGTTACTGTGTTCGTCTGCATAGCCAAATGCAAGGCTATAACGACTTAGGAATTACTGTTCGCTACATGGCTTACCCGCGCCAAGGCGCAACTGGACAAGTTGCCGACCAAATGGCGGCAATTTGGGCTTCTGACGATCCAAAAGAAGCCATGCACGATGTGAAAGTCAATCGTCAAATGCCAGCTTCTGGTAAAAACCTAGCAGAGCAAAAGCAGATCATCGCTAAGCAATACCAATTAGGCCGTGAGCTTGGTATTAATGGCACTCCAGCTATCGTGCTAGCAAGTGGTGAATTGGTGAGTGGTTACTTACCACCAGCACAACTGCTTCAACGTTTAGAGCAGTAATCTTCATTTCTGTATTACCAACATATTCCCCATGTTTTTGATTTAAGGAGTGGCCTGATTGATATCGGGCCCATTTTTATATGATAGAGATCCAACGCCGTCCTGAGGTCGATACTTCAGTTTTACCTGCTCATTTACCTGACTTGTTAAAGCGCATCTATGTGAGTCGCGGAATCAACAGTGCCGACCAATTAGAGACAGCAGCGAAAGGCCTACACTCTTATCAAAAACTGGGTGGTATCGATGCTGCGGTTGAATTATTGTTCAAAGCCATTCAGCAGCAAAAACGCATTATCATCGTTGGTGATTTTGATGCTGATGGTGCGACCAGTTCTGCTTTGTCGGTATTGGCACTGCGCATGCTGGGTAGTTCGAATGTTGATTATCTGGTACCAAACCGTTTTGAAGATGGCTATGGTTTGAGTCCTGAAGTTGTCGTACAGGCTATCGAACTTGGCGCTGAGGTCATCATGACGGTCGACAACGGTGTCTCTTCGATTGAAGGGGTTCGTTTTGCTAAAGAGAAAGGATTAGAAGTTTTAGTTACTGACCATCATTTACCGGGTCATGAGTTGCCCATCGTCGATGCGATGGTCAATCCGAACCTTGAAAGCTGCGCTTTTCCATCAAAGGCTTTAGCGGGGGTTGGTGTCGCCTTTTATTTGATGATGGCGCTTTGTGTTCATATGCGTAAGTTGAATTGGTTTGCAGAACGCGGCATGACAGAACCTAAGTTGATGGAACTGATTGACCTTGTGGCTCTGGGCACCGTTGCCGATGTAGTCCCGCTTGATGAAAACAACCGAATTTTGGTACATCAAGGGTTGCAGCGTATTCGTGCAGGTAAAGCTCGTCCGGGTATTCAAGCTTTGATTGAAATTGCCAAGCGAGACGCTAAGCGTTTAGTCGCATCTGATTTTGGCTTTGCACTTGGTCCTCGCATTAATGCGGCCGGCAGACTGGACGATATGTCTTTTGGTGTTGAGTTGCTAATGAGTAACAACATCCATGCTGCACGTCGAATGGCGAGTGAGCTGGATGGTTTGAACCAAACACGTAAAGAGATCGAAGAGGGTATGAAGCAAGAAGCGATGGCTTTTTGTGAGCGCCTTGAGTTTGGTAAAGACGATCTGCCTTCGGGTTTAGCGTTGTTCCAGCGTGATTGGCATCAAGGTGTGATTGGTATCTTGGCTTCGCGCATCAAAGATAAATACCATCGTCCAGTGATTGCTTTCGCTGATGGTGGGGAAGGGAGCATAAAGGGCTCTTGTCGTTCGATTCCGGGTTTACATATGCGTGATGCGTTGGACCGAATCGACACTCAAAACCCAGGTTTGATCTTGAAGTTTGGTGGCCATGCGATGGCGGCAGGCTTAACCATCATGGAAAAGGACTTTGATCGCTTCAGTAAGCTGTTTAACGATGTCGTGAAGAATGAGCTTGGAGAAACAGCACTGAAGGGCATTATCTTGTCTGATGGTGAGTTGTTACCTGAAGAGTTCTCAATGCACACCGCCGAAACGCTTCGTTCAGGTGGTCCGTGGGGACAAGCTTTCCCTGAGCCAATCTTCGATGGTGAATTTAAAGTACTGCATCAAAAGTTGGTGGGTGAAAAACATCTTAAGTTGATGTTGGAGCCGCTCTACAAAGGTCACCCGACCAATGTGATGATTGATGGTATCGCCTTTAATGTGGACCTACGCCGCTGGCCTGATGCTTCGGTGAAAACTGTGCACCTTGCATTTAAGCTCGATATTAACGAGTTTCGTGGCAACCAATCTTTGCAGCTGATGATTGATTACATCGAGGCCAAATAGTTCTTTTTAGACTCAACAATTCTCATCATATAGCGCCAAATTCAACAAGCTTTGTTCAAAAACAGAGCTTGTTCTCTTCCCTTCCCTTACAAATTTTACGTGTTTTTTCTGCCTGTCAATTTTATATCCCATTAAGTTATTGAATCTTGGTTCACCGCTCTAAAAAATTCTGTATCTCCGTCACACTTTTGAGTACAATTCTTCGGTTAAATTCTACTCATAAATGATGAGCTAAAATGTTTGAAATCAATCCTATAAAAAACCGTCTGCAGGATGTGTCTGAGCGCACAAATATCCTGAGGGGGTATCTTTGACTATGACGCTAAGAAAGAGCGTCTAGAAGAAGTAAACGCAGAATTAGAACAACCGGATGTATGGAACGAACCTGAGCGTGCTCAAGCGCTAGGTAAAGAACGTTCTGCATTGGAAGCGGTAGTAGAAACAATCGACCAACTTGACCAGGGCGTTGAGGATGTTGATGGCCTATTAGAGCTTGCGGTTGAAGAAGAAGATCAAGAAACGTTCGATGAGATTGAACCAGAACTCGCCGAGCTTGAAGCTAAGCTAGAGAAGCTGGAATTCCGTCGTATGTTCTCTGGTGATCACGATGCATCAGATTGCTACATCGATTTACAGTCAGGCTCGGGCGGTACAGAAGCTCAAGACTGGACTTCAATGATGTTGCGTATGTACTTACGTTGGGCTGATTCGAAAGGCTTCAAGACTGAAGTTATCGAGGTGTCTGATGGTGATGTTGCTGGCCTTAAAGGTGCAACGGTACGTATCTCTGGTGAGTACGCTTACGGTTGGTTACGTACAGAGACTGGTGTTCACCGTCTAGTTCGTAAGTCACCATTTGATTCAAGTGGTCGTCGTCATACTTCATTTGCCTCTGCGTTTATCTATCCTGAGATTGATGACAACATTACGATCGACATTAATCCTTCTGACTTACGTATTGATGTATACCGTGCCTCTGGCGCTGGTGGTCAGCACGTAAACACCACGGAATCAGCGGTACGTATTACTCACGTTCCGACTAACACCGTGGTTCAGTGTCAGAATGACCGTTCGCAGCATAAGAACAAAGATCAAGCGATGAAGCAGCTACGTGCTAAGCTTTTTGAACTTGAGATTCAAAAACAAAATGCTGAAAAACAAGCGAGCGAAGAAACGAAATCAGACATCGGTTGGGGCAGTCAGATCCGCTCTTACGTACTGGATGATTCTCGTATCAAAGATTTACGCACCGGCATCGAAAACCGTAACACTCAAGCGGTTCTTGACGGTGACTTAGACAAGTTTATTGAAGCTAGCCTGAAATCAGGTCTGTAAGCTTTATCAACTATTAAGCTTTACCAATAATATTGGTAAAAATGCCTATATTTGAAAAAATATAGCTGTCCAAATTATAAAAGCAGGGTACATCTCTAATGACTGATGCTGTTCAAAACGAAAACGCACAAGAAGCTTCTTCACCTGAAGAGAACAAACTAATCGCTGAGCGCCGCAGCAAGCTGGATCACATCCGCCAAAACTGCAAAGCTAACGGTCACCCAAATGACTTCCGTCGTGAGCACCTAGCTGGCGACCTTCAAGCGGAATTCGGTGAGAAGACTAAGGAAGAGCTCGAAGAGCTTAACCACATCGTTGCGATCGCTGGTCGTATTATGGCGAAGCGTGGTCCATTCCTTGCGATTCAAGAAACTTCTGGTCGTATCCAAGCATACGCAGCGAAAGATGTTCAAAAAGTACTAAAAGAGAAGTACCAAGGCCTAGATATCGGTGACATCATCGGTGTTAAAGGTGCGCTTCACAAATCAGGTAAAGGCGACCTTTACGTGAACATGGAAGAGTTTGAATTGCTAACGAAAGCACTTCGTCCTCTGCCAGAGAAGTTCCACGGTCTAACTGACCAAGAGATGCGTTACCGTCAGCGTTACGTTGATCTAATCGTGAACGAAGACTCTCGTAACACATTCATCGTGCGTTCTAAGCTTGTGTCTTCAATCCGTAACTTCATGAGCTCAAAAGGCTACCTAGAAGTTGAAACGCCAATGATGCACGTGATCCCAGGCGGTGCAACAGCACGTCCATTCATCACTCATCACAACGCACTAGACATCGACATGTACCTACGTGTTGCACCTGAGCTTTACCTTAAGCGTCTAGTGGTTGGTGGTTTTGACCGTGTATTCGAGATCAACCGTAACTTCCGTAACGAAGGTCTCTCTCCACGTCACAACCCAGAATTCACAATGATGGAATTCTACCAAGCGTACTCTGACTACAAAGATCTAATGGATCTAACGGAAGAGATGCTAAGCACAGCAGCAATGGACGTTCTTGGTTCTACTTCTATGCCTTACGGTGAGGAAACAGTTGAGTTCGGTGGCACTTACGCTCGCATGAGCATGTTCGATGCAATCAAACACTACACTCCTGAAAATGCAAACATTCAAGCTTTGACTGAAGATGATCTTCAGAACAGAGAATTGATGGTTAAAATTGCAGAAGAAGTAGGTCTGTACGTTGAGAAGTTTTGGACGTGTGGTCAGCTTCTTGAAGAGATCTTTGGTGAAACGGCTGAGCCTCAGCTAATTCAACCAACGTTCATCACTGGCTACCCAGCGGACATCTCTCCTCTAGCACGTCGTAGCGATGACAACCCATTCTTCACAGACCGTTTTGAGTTCTTCATCGGTGGCCGTGAAGTCGCGAACGGTTTCTCTGAGCTTAACGATGCACAAGATCAAGACGAACGTTTCAAAGCGCAAGTTAACGCGAAAGACGCGGGTGATGATGAAGCTATGTACTACGATGCAGACTACATTACAGCACTAGAGCACGGCCTACCGCCAACAGCGGGTCAAGGTATCGGTATCGACCGTCTAGCGATGCTATTTACAAACACGCACACAATTCGTGATGTGATTTTGTTCCCGGCAATGCGCCCACAAGCGTAATTTTCGCTTACGGTTTGTAACAAACGCGTTAATTGAAAAGCCACCTTCGGGTGGCTTTTCTGCTTTTATGACTTTAAAACCTTGCTTGCACCGCACTCTTGATTCGAAAAATCACTATTTCTGACATAGTCTTACTATTGAGACGAAAAATCTAAGATAGTCTCATTATTATACGCCTCGGCGCTGAATACGATCTCGTGGCATTTTGTAGAGTTATCAGCATTAAACTCGTATTAGTCTGATTTAAATAAAAATAGAATAAGGAAGAAGGATGGGAACTCAATTTAAGATGGATTCCTTACCAGGTTCTCTTATCGTGGTTGGTGGTGCGTACGAACCCTGGTTATCAGTGTTAGAACAAGTGGGTTGGCAGTGTACCCAGTGTGCAGATCTACGAAAAGCCGATGCCTTGATTGCTGACATTGGTCCATGTATCGGTATTGTTGATCTTAGCCATGATGAGTTTAGTCTTAACGGTATTGCTAACCTCGTAAGCAATAACAAGCAGGTGCGATGGCTCGCCTTTATTCGTGAATCTCAATTGAGCTCTGATACGATCTGCCAATTTATCGTTAACTTCTGTATCGACTTTTTCACGGCACCAATCCCTGATGCTCAGCTACTGAGTACTATTGGTCACCAGTTGGGTATGCTCAAGCTTGAGCAGAAAGTATGGCCAAACTACGGCATTAACAACAATATGGGCCTATTGGGTGACTCTGTGGCTGTGAAGCGCTTGAGAGACCAAGTAAAGCGCATTGGGCCTACTGATGTCAGTATCTTAATTTACGGAGAGAGTGGGGCAGGTAAAGAGACGATCGCACGTTCTATTCATCAAAACTCTTCGCGAGCACAGAATCCATTTCTAACGGTTAATTGCCGTGCCTTGTCTGAAATGAGAATAGAAGCTGAAGTGTTTGGTATTTCAACACAGCAAACTTCGGCACCGTGTATATTAGAAGAAGCAGACGGCGGAACTATCTTACTCAATGATGTGTTGGCGATGCCCCGTAATCAACAATTGAATCTACTTCGCTTTTTACAAGAAGGCAAAATTGAAACTGCGGCAGGGCCAAAATCTATCGATGTACGTATTCTGGCGGCGAACTCTTCTGATATCGAAAAAGCATTGATTGAAGGTGACTTCAATGAAGAATTGTATCATTACATTAATGTGTTGCGTATTCATGTTCCGAGTCTGAAAGAGCGTGTGAGCGATATTTCTGTGTTAGCGAATCATTTCTTACGTGAGTACTCGAAAGAGTTTAATGCTCAGGCTAAGAGTTTCTCAGAGGATGCTATTCGTTCAATGAATCGCTACCACTGGCCAGGCAACGTTCGTGAGCTGATGAATCAGATAAAGCGTGTTGTTCTGATGTCGGATGCCGTGATCATAGAAGATCACCAACTTGATTTACCAAAACAGAATGATGAACGTCGCAGTTTGAAAAGCATTCGTGAGCGTTCAGAGCGCGATGCATTGTTGATTGTATTGGAATCTTACGGTGGACAGGTCTCGTTGGCTGCTAAGGAGCTCGGAGTATCACGAGCAACGATGTACCGTTTATTGAATAAACACAGCCTTATTTCTGAGGGCGTTATTTAGAATTCTTTGCTAAGTGATTCAATCTGTTAGTGTAAATTTAAGAGCGACGCATCATGCGTGGCTCTTTTTGTTGTTAGTCGCTGTGTTCACATTCGAACAATTGAGAGATGCCCCCTAGGTCACTAAGAGATATGTTCTGTGATTTTATATAATAATAGTGAATATCTTATATATAAATGAATATGCAACTGATATTCCAGGTGAATGCATTGTTTTAAAAATGTGAGCCAATTAGCGGTTGAATAATATACTCACTTGGTTAGACTTTAACCGTAAAAGCAGCGTTTTAACAAAGACTTGTCTGCTTTCACTACCCCATTTCTTTTTGGATTTTTTAGTTAGCTTGGAGGCGCAAATGAAACATTTCGATTTTATACAGCATATTTGCGCTTCGTTTGATCCGTGTTCTGACATGGTGACTGTTATGTCACAAACATCAGCCATGGCCGATCGAAACACCCAAGATAAACCTAACTAATAGATCCGTATCCTTATTTGGCTGCGGAAAAATAGCAGCTAAGTGAGAAACCCTCATACGATCTAACACGCTATTTTTCCTCAGTTTATTCAACAACTGGAGAGTTATTATGCGTCACTCAGTATATTTAAAATTAGCAACAGTCCTTATCCGTGCAGACCTTCGTCGTGAAGAGCGTGAATGGCAACGAAAAGTTCGTCGCAGTTCATATGATCTACCATGGAACAATACTCACTTACTAAGAGATATTGGTCTTGAAGCCGATGGTCGACCTATTGGTTTTTCTGAACCCGAAGTTGTTACGATTGAACGTCGAGTACGTCACCTTCGTCGTGTCTTAAGTGCGCGAATACCGACGTAATCTGCGGGGTTGATAGCACCTTTCAACCCCTAGGATAAATCACAGTGATAGTTATGGCGTCGAAAGTGCAAACTTTTGAATTAGAACTGGCCAAAAAAGAGAAGCACTTACTTCTCTTTTTTGCTTTTTTAAGTCGTTACCTAGTAAAGGAAAAGAGTTCTACTACTCTTTAAAGAGCAGGGGAGGACGGTTATGCAAAAGCATCAATTAGACATGTGGTTACATGGAGAGCACAAAGACTCTTATCAAACACCCAAAGTGTACGTTATTGGTTGTTCTGATATCTCAGAGTATCTATTGGCGGTGGAGTACAAACACAAGCTAGAACCTGTAAAGCAAGACGGCGAGCCGCTTCACTTTGGATCCTTGGATCAAGTGAAAGAGGAGTTACTCCGGCTCGGCTTTGAAAAGGCTTACCTTCGCTTGCACAACGCGTATGATGAGTTTGGTAATGAACCTAGCCAGAGTTACTGCGATATTGAATTAGCGCTTAAACCTCATTAGAGGGAATTTACAGCGTACTTATAATCAGTATGTTCGACTTTCGTTCTCGACAGTTATGCATAGTGTGCAGTCAGCAGTTTATGGGTGAACTGGGTTCTTAAGTAAAAACCACGAGGTTTGGTTTTTATGGGTTTACCGCTTGCACCGTAAGCTTCCGTTAACACACGACTGTTTGCGGCCTTAGGGCGTAAATGGAGTGCTTCACCGTGCCTTGCTGTTATCTGTTCAACATTGCCTAAAACAATCAACTCCATCAGCTCTTCCCAATCTCTTTTTAGAAGTTCATCTTCTTCTTGGCTTGGCGTCCATAATAAAGGTGAACCAACATGCCTTTCTGCCAACGGGATTTCTCTTTCTCCTTCAACTGGGATCCACAGCACTTTAGACAGTTTATTTCTAACGTGGCTAGTTTCCCATGTTATGCCTTGTACGCCCATCAGTGGCGCAACACAAACAAACGTTGTTTCGAGTGGCTTTCCAGAATAACCAATCGGAATGCTTTTAAGTTCGATGCCCAGCTTTGCAAAATCCTGTTCTGGCTTACTGCCAGCGGGTGCACCTAAATGCCATTCTAACAGCTGCCCAACCCAACCTTTATCACGCTTAAGGTCGCTTGGCATCACCATCTCGGCTTCATCGGAGAGCTCTTTGAAGGTCATCCCTGCAATAGTATACGCTCTGTCTAATAGCTCTTGTTGTGTTTGTGGTTCTGGTTTCATAATAAAAAGCATAATCAAAAAAACGATTTTACCAGAAGTTATCACCATATGACGACTGGTTAAGAAATGATCTCCTTACTTAAAAAGGGATCAAACTCGTGGTTATCCACAGGACATAAAGGTAATTAATTGAAATATTAATTTAGTGTATAAATAAACAGGGGTTTGTGGTGGATAAAATGCTTGCTAAATAGGGGGCAAAATGAATCTTTCAGTTGCTAGTGTGGATAAACACCTGAGTGGTTGATCTTTAACCACGTTCGATTTTTGAAAGATCTTTTGCTTTCTAAATGTTTTTAAAATTATGATTATGATTTTAATTTGTTGATTTTTAATGGTTTAAAATGTTGATAATTGATTTGTTGTTTAAGGTGTTGATGAATCTATGGATTAAAAAAAACGATTGCGGGGAATTCTTCACATAGTTATTCACAGAAAAGGTGAATAAATGTGGTCTATGTCTCACTATTGTGTGGGTAACTAGAATTTGAGCAAAACTTATCCATATTCGTAGTTAATATTCATAAATATAGCGCTTATCACGTCACTAAGTTTGCTCCGATTGGGGATATGTGGAAAAATCAGAGTAATTAAAAATTTAGATAGAGGTTGGCCAGTGATAGATGGCGATGGTTACCGATTAAATGTTGGTATTGTAATCTGTAACAACCATGGTCAGGTCTTCTGGGCTAAACGATACGGGCAACATTCATGGCAATTCCCTCAAGGGGGAATAGATGAAGGTGAAACTCCGGAACAGGCAATGTACCGTGAGTTGTATGAAGAGGTTGGCCTTACTAAAAAGGATGTAAAGATCGTCGCGACAAGTCGTCATTGGTTACGCTATAAGCTACCCAAACGACTGGTTCGGTGGGATTCTAAACCTGTCTGTATTGGACAAAAACAGAAGTGGTTCCTTTTACGCTTAGATTGCGATGAATCGCAGATCAATATGCAGCGTGGAAGTACACCTGAATTTGATGGTTGGCGTTGGGTGAGTTACTGGTACCCTGTTCGACAAGTTGTTTCTTTTAAGCGAGATGTGTACCGTCGAGCGATGAAAGAATTCGCATCTTTGGCAATGCCGTTTAAAGAGCGAAAAACAAAAGGAAAACGCAAATTGCGTAGAGGTTAAGCATGCTCAGTCAACTAAGGGAAATAGTTGAACACGTATCAAGAGTTGAAGATGTGTCGACGGCTCTTGATATTTTAGTTAAAGAGACATGCAGTGCGATGCAGACGGAATGTTGCACCGTGTATTTGGCAAATAATGATATGCAGCGCCTTGAGTTGATGGCAACTCAAGGCCTGATCTTCAAAGGCAATAGTATTCACATTGGTTTTGACGAAGGCCTGGTTGGCCTTGTTAAAAGAAGCGCTGAACCTATCAACCTTGCACAAGCGTCTGCTCACCCTGCTTATAAATTTTTTCCGGAGTTGGGAGAAAAGGTTTATCACTCTTTTCTCGGTACTCCGATTATCCATCGCAAGCAAGTGCTTGGTGTTTTGGTTATTCAACAGAAATCTCCTCGTTTATTCAGTGAAATGGAAGAGTCTTTCCTTGTCACTCTTTCAGCACAACTTGCGGTTATTGTGGCGCATGCCCAAACCCAAGGTCATTGGTTATTAGAACAACAAAAGTTGCCGGCGACGAAAGGTATCGCAGCGTCATCAGGTGTAGCGATTGGTGATTTGTGGTGGGACAACACGCAACCTGAATTAACCGATGTTTATCCGGCTTCGACGCTTAATGTTGAAAGAGAGCATGAGTTGCTGGCGGTTGCTGTCGAAAATGCTCTGAATGACTTTAAGCGCATGCGCAAGCGTTTGGATAGCGAAATAAACAAAGATGCGTTGGCGATCTTTGACCTGTTTACTCACTTACTCAACGATCCCATGTTGCGTAAGGATCTGAAAAGCCAAATTCAGAAGGGCGATAAAGCTGATTGGGCACTAAGACAAGTTGTTGAAAGTTACTCTAATCGCTTTGCTCGTATGTCTGATGTCTATCTTCGCGAGAGAGCACAAGACATTCGAGAGCTCGGACAAAGGCTGCTGTATTTCCTTCATAACTCTGAGCATGAACTCCGCACGTTAGACAAGCCCATTATTCTGGTGGTACGTGAACTAACGGCCTCTGTTTTGGCGTCTATTCCAAAAGAAAAATTGTTGGCGGTCATTTCCTTGGAAGGGGCGGCGAACTCTCACGCAGCGATCTTATCTCGTGCGCTTGGCATTCCTTCGGTGATGGGGGTCAATTTCAACCTTGCCCAAGCTAATGGTAAGCAAGCGATTGTCGATGGGTATAGCGGTGAGATTTTTATTGAGCCGAGTCATAACTTACTTAGTGAATACCAAGGGCTGATTCTAGAAGAAAGTGAACTCTCTTCTATGGTCAACCGAGAATTATATTTACCAGCAAGAACGCAAGATGATCAGCAAATAGAGATCTTGCTCAATGCTGGTTTGAGTGCGGATACTAATATAGCGATTAACCAAGGGGTTGACGGCGTAGGCTTGTATCGAACGGAAATTTCTTTCTTGTTACAGCAGAGATTCCCGTCAGAAGACGAACAGTTCAAGCAGTACCGTTCTGTATTATCGAGCTATCCCGAGAAGCAAGTGGTGATGCGTACGTTGGATATTGGTGGTGATAAGGCATTACCTTATTTCCCGATTGAAGAGGACAATCCGTTTCTTGGCTGGCGTGGTATTCGTTTTACACTCGATCACCCAGATATCTTTATTATTCAACTACGCGCCATGTTGCGTGCGAGCTGTGATAGTCAGAATTTAAGTATCCTATTACCAATGATTTCGGGTGCTCAAGAGCTGGATGATGCGGTTCAGCTTATAGAACAGGCTTACGATGAAGTACACGAGCTTGATAATAGAGTACGCATGCCTCGCATTGGTATCATGATCGAAGTGCCATCAATGCTGTATTTGCTGCCGTTAATCGCAGACAAGGTCGATTTTGTTTCTGTGGGTACCAATGACTTAACCCAATATTTATTGGCGGTTGATCGGAACAATTCCCGCGTATCTGATGTCTATGAATCCATGCACCCTGCGGTGATCATGGCATTAAAACAAATTCATGATACATGTAAGCAATATCAATTACCTGTGTGTATTTGTGGCGAGCTAGCTGGTGATCCTATGGGCGCATTACTGTTGATTGGGCTAGGGTACGAAACGTTAAGTATGAATACCTCAAATGTCGCTAGAACCAAATACTTGATTCGCCAATCTAACCTGAGTGAATTACAGGATTTAGCAAATAAGGCACTTTCAAAACCGTATGGTCGTGACATCTATAGTATGATGCTCAACTATTTCGAAGAGCGTGAATTTACAGGCTTCATTCGAGCAGGTAAAAAATAGGATTTGACGTGTCATATGAACTAATAGGCTTGTTAGCAGGTCTTGGTGCTGTTGTTGGTGTTTTAGCGGGTTTGCTGGGCATTGGCGGTGGCTTGCTGGTGGTGCCTGCCTTATTGTTTTTGCTTCCTAAAGCGGGCATCCCTCAAGAGTTTGCGATGCAGATGGCATTGGCGACTTCGTTATCAACCATTATTGTTACGTCAGGATCGTCTGCGATTAACCACTTAAAGTTGGGTAACGTAGAGATATTTGTCGTTAAATGGTTGATGCCAGGTGTGGTCGTGGGTGGTTTTCTCGGTTCTTTTGTCGCCGACATCATTCCAGCTCAATATCTACCGAAAGTCTTTGGTGTGATTGTATTGGTATTGGCATTACAAATGCTGTTATCGATTCGTTCTACGAGTCAGAAAGCGATGCCAGGCTCTGCAAAAACGATGTTATGTGGTGGCGGTATTGGCTTAGTCTCAAGCTTGGCTGGTATTGGTGGTGGATCTTTATCTGTGCCTTTTCTTAACCATCATGGTGTAGAAATGCGCAAGGCCGTGGGTTCCTCTTCGGTGTGCGGCTTTGTTATTGCTATTTCAGGAATGCTCGGGTTTATTTGGCATGGTTCGTCTGTAGATGATCTTCCAGCGTTTAGTTTGGGCTATGTTTACCTACCAGCTTTGGTCGCAATATCTTGTACTTCAGTTCTAACTACTCGAGTTGGTGCGAAACTGGCGACGCAATTGCCAACTCCCGTGCTAAAGAAATTCTTTGCAATATTTTTAATGTTTATAGCAGCTACAATGCTGCTGTAGTGTCTTTTTTGTCAGCTGCTGAGCTGACCGTTATTCAATTTAGATAGAGAGCCACGTATGTCTCAGGGTTTTATCGAATTCCCAAATATCGATCCTGTTCTTATCGAACTAGGACCAATTTCAGTTCGCTGGTATGGCTTAATGTACCTTGTTGGCTTTATGTTTGCTCTTTGGCTAGCAAATCGCCGAGCTGATCAACCAGACAGTGGTTGGACCCGAGAGCAAGTATCAGATTTGTTATTTGCAGGCTTTCTAGGTGTAGTACTTGGCGGTCGTATTGGCTACGTACTTTTCTATAACTTTGACCTTTTCCTAGCAGACCCTCTTTACCTCTTTAAGGTATGGACGGGTGGTATGTCTTTCCACGGTGGTTTGCTTGGTGTTATCACTGCGATGTTCTGGTATGCGAAAAAGAACGGTCGAACCTTCTTTGGTGTAGCTGACATGATCGCGCCATTGGTTCCATTTGGTTTGGGCATGGGGCGTTTAGGTAACTTCATGAACAGCGAGCTTTGGGGCCGTGTGACTGATGTGCCATGGGCAATCGTATTCCCTAATGGTGGTCCACTTCCTCGTCACCCATCTCAACTTTACGAGATGGCGCTTGAAGGTATTGTGCTGTTCTTCATCTTGAACTGGTTTATCAAAAAGCCGCGTCCTCTTGGTTCTGTGTCAGGGTTATTCCTCGCAGGATATGGTACATTCCGCTTCTTAGTAGAATACGTACGTGAACCTGATGCTCATCTAGGTTTGTTCGGTGGATTTATCTCTATGGGACAAATTTTGTCACTGCCAATGGTTATCATCGGTGTGCTGATGATGGTGTGGGCATACAAGCGTGGTCACTACAAAGATGAATTACCACAACAAACGAAGTAAGGAACTGGTGTGAAACAGTATTTAGACCTCTGTCAGCGTATCGTTGATGACGGTACTTGGATTGAAAATGAACGCACTGGCAAGCGCTGCCTAACTGTGATCAATGCTGACCTTGAATATGATGTTGGTAATAACCAATTCCCACTGGTAACAACGCGTAAAAGCTTTTGGAAAGCGGCAGTTGCTGAACTGCTTGGTTATATCCGTGGTTACGATAATGCTGAAGATTTTCGCAAGCTAGGGACTAAAACCTGGGATGCGAATTCGAACCTGAACGAGGCATGGCTGAATAATCCTTACCGCAAGGGTGAAGACGACATGGGCCGTGTTTACGGCGTTCAAGGACGTGCATGGGCAAAACCTGACGGCGGTCATATCGACCAACTGAAGAAGATTGTTGATGATTTAACTAACGGTATTGATGACCGTGGCGAGATTTTAAACTTCTACAACCCAGGCGAGTTTCACATGGGTTGTTTGCGTCCGTGTATGTACAGCCACCACTTCTCTCTGCTTGGTGACACCCTGTACTTAAATAGTACTCAGCGCTCTTGTGATGTCCCTTTAGGTTTGAATTTCAATATGGTTCAAGTGTATGTGTTCCTCGCTATCATGGCGCAGATCACCGGCAAGAAGGCGGGCGTGGCTTACCACAAGCTTGTTAACGCTCATATCTATGAAGATCAACTTGCACCAATGCGCGATGTTCAGTTGAAGCGTGAGCCGTTAGCTGGCCCTACATTCCATATCAATCCTGAGATTAAGTCTCTAGAAGATTTAGAAACATGGGTAACGATGGATGACTTCTGGGTTGAAGGTTACGAATGCCACGAGGCGATTAAGTACCCATTCTCGGTTTAATGCAATCCGTTTTATTTGATTAAAAGGCTGCCATTGTGCGGCTTTTTTTGTACCTGTAGCTCGGTAACGAGATACGAAGAGCGTGTTTAGATTTGAGTCAGTGATATACGAAATATCAAACGCAGATAATGAGGGGAGTCGCTTTTTTTTTACTCGTTTACTCGAATCACGCATCTGCTTTTGCTTTTCGTCACTCGCTACTCGAATCCCACACCTTCTTTTTCTTCCCTCATCGGCTCCTAAAAAGAAAAAGCCCGCAACCTAGGAAGTTGCGGGCTTTGCTATAAGCGATGTGTCTTTCTAGCGGTTAAGCTATCTAATTCTTTAGCTATCAAGCAGTCAGTGCTAACACAGTACCAGGCAGTACAAGGAATACTGCAACAAGGTAACCAGCGACTACAGACTTATTCTTCACAGCCATATCAGAAATGATGTCAGAAGCTTTCACTGGAAGTTCACGTAGGAACGGAATACCGAAGATGAATACCGTTGCCATGATGTTGAACACCAAGTGTACTAGAGCAATCTGTAGTGCGAATACTGCAAACTCACCAGATACTGCTGTAGCTGCAAGTAGAGCGGTAATACAAGTACCAATGTTTGCACCCAGAGTGAATGGGTAAACGTCACGTACTTTAAGAACACCTGAGCCTACTAGCGGAACCATCAAGCTTGTTGTCGTAGAAGATGACTGAACAAGGATAGTCACGATAGAGCCAGAAGCGATACCGTGGATAGGACCACGACCGATTGCATTCTTTAGAATCTCACGAGCACGACCAACCATCAGGCTCTTCATTAGCTTACCCATTACAGTGATAGCTACGAAGATTGTTGCGATACCAAGAACGATAAGCATGACGCCGCCTACAGTGTCGCCAAACGTTGATAGTGGTTCTTTAATCGCACTGACTACTGGTTTAGTGATTGGCTTGATGAAGTTAAGACCACCCATGCTCATATCACCTGTTGCTAGCATCGGTGATACTAACCAGTGAGAAATTTTCTCTAGAATACCAAATGCCATCTCTAATGGTAGGAAGATAGCGACGGCTAATAAGTTAAAGAAGTCGTGAATGGTCGCACTTGCGAATGCACGTTTGAATTCTTCTTTACAACGAACATGACCAAGACTAACAAGTGTATTGGTTACTGTTGTACCAATGTTTGCACCCATGATCATAGGGATTGCTAGCTCAACAGGTAAACCACCTGCCACAAGGCCAACGATAATTGAAGTAACTGTACTTGATGATTGAATAAGTGCTGTTGCCACTAAGCCGATCATTAAGCCTGCAACTGGGTGTGAAGCAAATTCGAAAAGAACCTTTGCTTGTTCGCCTGTTGCCCATTTGAAGCCTGTACCAACCATTGAAACTGAAAGTAATAGTAGGTAAAGCATGAATGCCAAGTTAGCCCAGCGTAGCCAACGAGTAGTGCTCGAAATCGGCGCTGCTGCAGTAGTAGCTTGGTTCATAATGTTTTCTCCATTGGACCGTTTAAGTCTGTGTTTGGTCTGTTTGTTTAATCTGAGCGTGATGTTAGAGGGGAAATATTTCAGTAATATTACATTTTGGTTTAGGTGAGACTTTTTTGTGATGATTTGCTGTTTAAATATCAAAACTTTAAATGGTGGTTGGTTAAATTGTTGTTTTTAAATGATTTTATTTTGATTTTTGAGAGGTGATATAGATCTTAAAAGTTAGAAAAAAATTGAAAATAATCGCTTAAATATTACATTATGAAATTAGACACTTCGAAAAAATAAGTAGTAATCGATGTATAAGTTAGGTTTTTCCGAGTTTGTTGAGTGAGTGCGTCATATTTGATATAAAGGATATCTTCTCTTTTATTATTACGGCACATCTATGTCGCACCTCAACTACAACCACCTCTATTACTTCTGGATGGTTTGCAAGCAAGGTTCTGTTACTAAAGCTGCAGAAGCCCTATTTCTCACACCTCAAACGGTTACAGGTCAGATTAAAGCGTTAGAAGAGCGCATGGATGGCAAGTTAACTAAGCGCAATGGTCGCAGTGTTGAACCTACTGAGCTTGGTCAGCTGGTGTTTAAGTATGCTGATCGTATGTTTGGCTTAAGTTATGAAATGTTGGATATTGTGAATTACAGCCAGCACTCAAATATTCTGTTTGATGTGGGTGTAGCGGATGCGCTGTCAAAAAGGCTCGTGAGCAAGATCTTGATGTCGACGATTCCAGAAGATAACAGTATCCACCTTCGCTGTTTTGAATCGACTCATGAAATGCTTCTTGAACAACTCTCTCAACATAAGCTCGATATGATCTTGTCTGACTGTCCGGTGGATTCTAGTCAAAGCCCTGGCTTGTTTAGTAAGAAGCTGGGTGAGAGTGGTATGACTTTTTTCTGTTCTGGTAATGTAGAAGATGTGAGTTTCCCCGCTGTATTGGAGCAAAGGAAGCTTCTTATCCCCGGAAGTCGAACTTCTATGGGACGAAAGGTACTACAGTGGTTTGATAGGCAGGGTCTAAAGCCCGATATTTTAGGCGAATTTGATGATGCGGCACTGATGAAAGCTTTTGCTCGTTATCATCATGACGCTATTTTTTTAGCACCTACTCTCTATATATCTGAAGTTGAAGAAGACACATCGTTACAGCTGTTGGGTGGCATCGAAGAGTTAAAAGAAGAGTACTACGTCATATTTGCTGAGAGGATGATCCAACATCCAGCAGTAAAAAATGTATGTGACGCAGATTTTAGCAAATTGTTCGAGTGAGGTTGTTTGTTAATGAATTGATATCGATTATCATAACCCTACCATATGCCGGAAATTCTGATAGCCCGTAGTTGGCGTAAAGGTTGTAGGGAGCCAAACTATGAACTTAAAAGAGATGGAGAAGAACTCAGCGCAAGCTGTGATTCTACTTAAAGCCATGGCCAACGAGCGTCGCTTACAAATCTTGTGCCTGTTACATGGTACTGAGCTGTCGGTTGGGGAGTTGTGTGGCAAGTTAGAACTGAGTCAGTCTGCTTTATCTCAGCACCTTGCGTGGTTGAGAAGGGATGGCTTGGTTGATACTCGTAAAGAGGCTCAAACTGTATATTACACATTGAGTAGCGAAGAAGTAAAAGCAATGATTAACCTACTGCACGGTATGTACTGCAAGTAGCTTGTTGTTGGTAGGAGGGTAATCTCTTATCAGGAATAAGGTCGACACAAGGAAGTGTCAATATTTCACGTCGAACGTTAGTACCTATCAGTTATCTTTTATCAATCTACTCTCTTTGATCGATTTGTTAGACGTTTGTTTGTCTACTTATTTGTCTATCGGTCAACGAAACAATTTTTAGTAAGAAAAATATTTTGTAATAAACCAATAGCTGTTAGTAAAAAAACAACGTTCAGCGAGAAAAATAACAGCGTTACTCAAAATTTAGATATAAAAAAACCGGCCAAGGCCGGTTTTTTTCGTTTTGCGTTGTAATCAAATTTCTATTAAAGAGCTTTGATTGCAGCAGCGAAACGAGACTTATGACGTGCAGCTTTATTCTTATGAATAAGGCCTTTAGTCGCCATACGGTCTAGAAGTGGTGTAACTTCTACAAGAGCAGCAGTTGCAGCTTCTTTATCACCAGCTGCGATAGCTGCGATAGTCTTTTTCATGTAAGTGCGCATCATAGAACGACGGCTAGCATTGTGCTGGCGACGTTTCTCAGCTTGGATAGCGCGCTTCTTAGCAGATTTACTGTTTGCCAAGGGTCTAACTCCCAAAAACTTAGTTCGGTGACAATTTAAGGGCGAGGACTATCCCTCATTAGCGCTTAATTGTCAAATGATTTGTGCAAAAACCAATCGTAGCCAAACAAACTTTGGTATGGAAAGGTCATCGCGGTTAAGATGGCGGGGATTCTAACAGCATTTTTAGACCAATGCTAATAAATATGCTTCTTAGGACAGGATAGTATTTATCCTCGCTTGAAAGTAATCAACCAGTGTCAGAGGTTTCTGTGAGTAAAAGACTATTAAAGTCAGGCCTGATTGTCAGTGCAATGACTTTTGTTTCCCGTGTATTGGGGCTAGTACGTGATGTAGTAGTAGCAAATTTAATGGGAGCAGGAGCGAGTGCCGACGTATTTTTCTTCGCTAATAAAATTCCTAATTTTTTACGTCGACTTTTTGCAGAAGGTGCTTTTTCTCAAGCGTTTGTACCGGTACTAACGGAATATCACGCTGCAGGTGACAAAGATAAGACACGAGATTTAATTGCTAAGGTGTCGGGTACTCTCGGAGTTTTAGTATCTATAGTAACCGTTATTGGGGTATTGGGCTCCGGTGTGATCACTGCGATGTTTGGTGCCGGTTGGTTTATCGACTGGCTGAATGACGGACCTGCAGCCCCAAAATTCGAACTTGCGAGCTTTATGCTTAAGATTACCTTCCCTTATTTATGGTTTATCACCTTTGTTGCTTTATCTGGTGCGATTCTCAATACATTAGGTAAGTTCGCCGTCTCTTCTTTTACACCTGTGTTCTTGAATGTGATGATCATTGGCGCAGCATGGTTTATCTCTCCTAATTTAGATCAACCAGAAATTGGATTAGCTATCGGTGTATTTCTCGGTGGATTAGTCCAATTCCTTTTCCAAATGCCGTTCTTAATAAAAGCAGGTGTGTTGGTTAAACCTAAGTGGGGTTGGAGAGATCCGGGTGTCGTTAAGATCCGCACACTAATGATCCCTGCGCTTTTTGGTGTATCGGTCAGCCAAATCAACTTACTGTTTGATACCTTCATTGCTAGTTTCCTAGCGACAGGTTCTATCAGTTGGTTGTACTACTCAGATCGATTGCTTGAATTTCCATTAGGGTTATTCGGGATCGCGATTGCGACGGTGATTCTTCCTGCTTTGTCTCGTAAACACGTAGACGCTCAAGGAGAAGGATTTGCGCATACCATGGATTGGGGCGTACGCATGGTTTTACTGCTTGGTATTCCTGCTATGTTGGGTCTGATTGTTTTGGCTAAACCCATGTTAATGGTGCTGTTTATGCGTGGTGAGTTTTCTCCCCACGATGTACAACAGGCGTCGATGTCGCTAGTGGCTTATGCATCAGGTCTGCTTAACTTCATGTTGATTAAAGTATTAGCTCCGGGTTATTACTCTCGCCAAGATACCAAAACACCAGTTAAGTACGGCATTATCGCTATGGTGACTAACATGGTGTTCAACGCGATCTTTGCTTACTTCTATGGTTATGTTGGTTTGGCGATTGCGACGGCCTTGTCTGCCTTTGTGAATATGGCCTTGCTATATCGGGGTTTGCATCTTGCGGGTGTCTATCAATTAACTAAGACAACCTTGTTGTTTAGTGCCAAGTTGCTTGTCTCCGGTGTAGTGATGGTCGCAGCCATTTTATGGCAGTTGGATAATATGCAACAGTGGCTGGATTGGGGCTTCAGTCAGAGAGCACTGACATTAACAGGCTTGATCGGACTTGGTGGCTTTGTTTATATTGTTTCGGTACTGATTTTAGGTATCCGAGTAAAACATTTAAAAGCAGCGACAGATTAATGCTGATTAGTATATAATCCGTCGGTTTCACACAATAAATGATGCAAATTACAGGTTTTAGCTGATCATAATGGAACTGATCCGAGGTATACATAATATTAAAGCGCAGCATCATGGCTGTGTATTAACCATAGGTAACTTCGATGGTGTTCATTTAGGGCATCAAGAAGTTCTGAGTCAGGTTTCTAATCAAGCTGCAGCATTAGGGCTCCCTTCTGTTGTTATGACGTTTGAGCCGCAACCTATGGAGTTGTTTGCTAAAGGTCGAGCGCCAGCGCGTTTAACTCGTTTACGAGATAAATATGTGCAATTGAGTAAGCTAGATATCAGTCGTTTATTGTGTGTTAATTTTAATCAGTATTTTGCTAGTTTATCCGCGGAAGCATTCGTTAAGGAGCTTTTGGTTGATAAGCTTGGTGTGAAATTCTTGGTGGTTGGTGACGATTTTTGCTTTGGCAAAGGCCGAACAGGTAATTTCGCTATGCTTAAAGAAGCGGGTGAAAAATATGGTTTTGAGGTGGTGAGCACCCAAAGCTATTGCTTAAACCAATTACGAGTAAGCAGCACTGAGATACGAAATGCGTTAGCGGCCAATGACTTGGCTTCTAGTGCTACTATGCTTGGGCGTGACTACAGTATCAGTGGTCGTGTTTCTCATGGTCGTAAACTAGGGAGAACTATCGGTTTCCCTACCGCTAATATTCCATTAAAACGTTGTGTTTCTCCTGTGTCGGGAGTGTATGTTGTTGAAGCATTAGATATCGACGGTGTTCCTGTCGGTGGTGTTGCTAACATTGGACAACGACCAACAGTTAATGGGGTAAGGCAGCAATTAGAAGTACATTTTTTTGACTTTAAAGCCAATTTATATGGTAAACAGTTAGAAGTGCGACTTTTGCACAAACTGCGCGACGAGATAAAGTTTGAGTCGTTCGACGCATTAAAAAATCAAATAGAATTGGATGCTGAAGCCGCAAGGGTGTGGCTGCTTCAGCTAAAGAATTAGTCGGATGATTCCACCGATTAACATAATGTCTAACTTCGCCCAATATAACGGAATTAAGAATCGATGAGTGATTATAAAGATACCCTGAACTTACCAGAAACAGGGTTCCCAATGCGCGGCAATCTGGCAAATCGTGAACCAGAAATGCTTAAGCGTTGGTACAAAGAAGACCTTTACGGTGAAATCCGTAAGGCAAAGAAAGGCAAAAAATCTTTCGTGCTGCATGACGGCCCTCCATACGCGAACGGCGACATTCACATTGGCCACGCGCTGAACAAGATTCTTAAAGACATTATTATTAAATCTAAGACCCTTTCTGGTTTTGATGCACCGTACATCCCAGGGTGGGACTGTCACGGTCTTCCAATCGAGTTGATGGTTGAGAAGAAGAAAGGTAAGCCTGGTCAGAAGATTTCGGCTGCTGAATTCCGCGAAGAGTGTCGTAAGTACGCTGCGGGCCAAGTTGAAGGTCAGAAAGAGAGCTTCAAACGTCTTGGTATCATGGGCGAGTGGGATAAACCTTACCGCACTATGGATTTCGGCACAGAAGCGAACATCATTCGTTCTCTAGGCAAAATCGCAGACAAAGGTCACCTTCTTAAAGGTTTCAAACCAGTTCACTGGTGTACTGACTGTGGTTCTGCTCTGGCTGAAGCTGAAGTTGAATATAAAGATAAGGTTTCGCCATCTATCGATGTGAAATTTACTGCAGCTGACGAAGCGGCACTTCTAGAGAAATTTACTCTAGCGGAAGGTCACGCGGGTCAAGGCGAAATCTCAATCGTTATCTGGACGACAACACCATGGACTCTGCCAGCAAACCGCGCAGTATGTCTACGTGATGATCTTGAATACGTGCTTATCCAAGTTGAAGCGAATGGCGAACAACCTGCTCAACGTATCGTTGTTGCTTCTGAATTAGCAAAAGACGTAATGGATCGTGCAGGTATTGAGCACTTCCATAATCTTGGTTTTGCGACTGGTGCTGATCTTGAGCTTTCTCAGTTCAACCACCCGTTCTACGATTTTACTGTTCCTGCCGTTCTTGGTGACCACGTTACTACTGATTCGGGTACTGGTGTCGTTCATACTGCGCCTGGTCATGGTCAAGAGGATTTCGTGGTTGGTAAGAAGTACAACCTAGAAATCGCTAACCCAGTAGGTTCAAACGGCGTTTACCTGCCAGATACTGAGCTATTCGCTGGTCAGCATGTATTCAAAGCGAACGATTCTGTTTTAGAAGTTCTAAAAGAGAAAGGTGCACTATTGCATCACCACGCTTACGAGCATAGCTACCCACACTGCTGGAGACACAAAACGCCAATCATTTTCCGTGCCACACCACAATGGTTCATCTCTATGGATCAAGCAGGCCTACGTGCAAAAGCACTAGAGTCAACAAAGAGTGTTGAATGGATGCCAGAATGGGGTCAAAGCCGTATCGAAGGTATGATCGAAGGTCGCCCTGAGTGGTGTATCTCTCGTCAACGTACTTGGGGCGTGCCAATTGCTCTCTTCGTTCATAAAGAAACATCAGAACTTCACCCAGATAGCCCAGCTCTTATTGAAAAAGTAGCGAAGCTTGTGGAAGAAAAAGGCATTCAAGCTTGGTGGGATGTAGACGCTGCTGAACTGATGGGTGCTGAAGACGCTGACAAGTACGAGAAAGTACTTGATACGCTAGACGTATGGTTCGACTCAGGTGTAACTCACTTCTCTGTTGTGGACTCTCGTGAAGAGTACAACTTCCCAAATGAAGAAAGAACGCACAGTGCTGATCTTTACCTTGAAGGCTCTGACCAACACCGTGGCTGGTTCCAGTCATCTTTGATTTCATCTATCGCGATGAAAGACGAAGCACCATACAAGCAAGTGCTAACGCACGGTTTCGTGGTTGATGGTAACGGCCGTAAGATGTCTAAATCTATCGGTAACGTTGTTGCTCCTAAAGATGTAACGAACAAGCTAGGCGCAGATATTCTACGTCTATGGGTTGCTTCTACGGATTACACTAACGAAGTTGCGGTTTCTGACGAAATCCTTAAGCGTTCTGCTGATGCATACCGTCGTATTCGTAACACGGCTCGTTTCTTCCTAGCGAACTTGAACGGTTTCAATCCTGAAACTGACCTAGTTCCAGCTGAAGAAATGGTTGCACTTGATCGCTGGGCTGTTGGCCGTGCTCAAGCTGCACAAGAAGAGATTGTTAAAGCATACGGTGAGTACAACACTCACGGTGTGACTCAACGTCTAATGCAGTTCTGTTCTATCGAAATGGGTTCTTTCTACCTAGACGTAATCAAAGACCGTCAGTACACAGCAAAACAGGGCAGCCATGCTCAACGTAGCTGTCAAACGGCGCTTTACTACATCGTAGAAGCTTTAGTTCGTTGGATGGCGCCTATCATGTCGTTCACTGCAGATGAAATCTGGAACGAGATGCCAAGCTCTTTACCAACTGGAGAGCAGCGCGACACGTTTGTATTCACTGGCGAGTGGTTCGAAGGCCTATTTGGTCTTGCTGACGACGAAGAGCTAAGCAACGAATTTTGGACTGAAATCCAGTCAGTTCGTGGCGCAGTGAACAAGCTTCTTGAAGATGCTCGTAAAGAGAAAACAATCGGTGGTGCACTGCAGGCTGAAGTTACTCTATACGCTGACGATGCACTAGCGGCTAAAATCAACAAGCTAGAAGATGAGCTACGTTTCGTACTTATCACTTCTGCTGCTGTTGTTAAGCCACTTAGCGATAAGTCTGATACAGCTCAAGCGACAGACGTTGAAGGTCTGTACGTTGAAGTTGCAGCAACTGAAGCTGAGAAGTGTGACCGTTGCTGGCACCACACTCCAGATGTAGGCACAATTGAAGGTCACGAGAAAATTTGTGGTCGTTGTGTGTCGAACATCGACGGTGAAGGCGAAGTGCGTAAGTTCGCATAACGACTCAGAGAAAGACTGAACTTTTTGTAAAAATCATAGCCCCAGTATCAACTGGGGTTATTTTTAATTATAGGAAATGTGTTTAACCAAGCTGACTTCTCGTGTTCATCCATTGAGAATGGATAATGAGATGATTTGACTGAGTAGATACTAGGAATAGAAATGAGTGAAGTTTCGTTAAAACAATCTGGTGTGCGTTGGTTATGGTTGGCTCTGCTGGTTTTCGTTGCAGATATCGGCATCAAACTTTTCGTCATGGACAACATGGGTTATGGCTGGGCAAACCGTATTGAGGTGCTGCCATTCTTTAATTTTTTGTATGTTCATAACTACGGCGCGGCATTTAGCTTTCTGAGTGATCAGAGTGGCTGGCAGCGTTGGTTGTTTACTGGTATCGCCTTTGCGGTAACTGGCATGCTGACATACTGGATGAGTAAACTACCTGCGGCAGAGAAGTGGAATAACATTGCTTATGCGATCATCATTGGTGGCGCTGTTGGTAACGTATTTGACCGAGTAGTACACGGCTTTGTTGTCGATTACTTAGATTTCTACTGGGGTACTTACCACTGGCCTGCGTTTAACTTAGCGGATATGGGGATCTGTATCGGTGCAGCGATGATCATCTTAGATGGTTTCCGTAAGAAAGACGAAAGCAAATAGGCGACTCTAATAGTAATGAGTATAAAGTAAATTGCTTTGAACTAGATGGCCTTAAAGTCAGTCTATGACTCACAGATTAGAATAGCCCTAAGCGCTGTCGGTTGATTCCGACGGCGCTTTTTTTTATGCTGCTCTTAATAAGGAAGCAAAACAGAATGCCCCTTCAAATAATAAAGAAATCTAAGGAAAGTAACGTGGCAACAATTAAAAATGATTCAGCAGTAACCTTACATTTTACGATTAAAATGAAAGATGGTTCAGTTGCCGATAGCACCGAAAATATGGGCAAACCTGCGAAGTTCGTTATGGGTGATGGCAGCCTAAGTGAGAACTTTGAACAGTGCCTGATTGGTCTTGAAACGGGGACTGAAAAGTCTATCGAATTGAAGGCGCAAGATGCGTTTGGTATGCCGAATCCTGATCATATTCACTATATGGATCGCGCGAAGTTTGTTGGTGACTCTGAAGTTGAAGTGGGCACTATCATGGCTTTCTCCGGTCCTGACGGTATGGAAATCCCTGGGATTATCACCGAGATCGCGGGTGATTCAGTGACGGTTGATTTTAATCACCCATTAGCAGGTCAAGACGTTACTTTCGATGTCAACATCTTAGCGGTTGAATAATTATCTTTACGGTGGAGTAGCTATCTTAACGGTAGAATAACCATCTTAACGTTAGAGTAGCACCGCCTACAGCTGTGATGTAACCCAGAGCTTCACTGTCTAGACGCTTCACTGTAGAATGCGAACCTCGCTGACGGCGAACTCTATAGAAACAACCTTAGTTCCGCGGTAAATGATGAGCAATGAAATGAAAATAATGTTAGCTAACCCTCGTGGCTTTTGTGCCGGTGTCGATCGTGCGATCAGTATCGTAGAGCGTGCACTTGAAATGTATCAGCCACCGATTTATGTTCGCCATGAAGTGGTACATAACCGCTTTGTTGTTGAGGGGCTCAAGCAGCGTGGTGCTATTTTTGTCGAAGAACTGAGTGAAGTGCCAGACGACAACATCGTGATATTCTCGGCTCACGGTGTTTCTCAAGCGGTTCGTAAAGAAGCGAAAGAGCGTGAGTTAACGGTATTTGATGCGACGTGTCCTTTGGTGACTAAAGTTCATATGGAGGTTGCTCGTGCGAGCCGCAAACATATGGAAGTGGTACTGATTGGTCACGCGGGCCACCCTGAAGTGGAAGGCACCATGGGTCAATACGCTAGCCAAACCGGTGGTATGTACTTGGTTGAAAGGCCAGAAGACGTACAGAACCTAGTAGTGAACGACCCGAGTAATCTGCACTACGTTAGCCAAACAACGCTATCAGTTGATGAAACAGCAGATGTGATTGAAGAGCTACGTCGCGTGTTCCCTGAGATCCAAGGTCCACGTAAGGACGATATCTGCTACGCGACTCAAAACCGTCAAGACGCAATTCGTGAAATGGCAAACGATGTAGACGTTGTAATTGTCGTTGGTTCTAAGAACTCATCGAACTCAACTCGTTTAAAAGAGCTGGCTGAGAAGCTAGGCACGCCAGGTTATCTAACAGACTGCCCTGAAGACATTCAAACTGAATGGGTTGAAGGGAAAAAGAAAATAGGTGTAACAGCCGGAGCCTCTGCTCCTGAAGAGCTAGTAAACCAGATCTTAGATCGGATTCGTGAGTTGGGTGCTACCGAGGTTGAAGAGATTCAAGGTCGCGAAGAGAACATGTTCTTCGAAGTACCCAAAGAGCTACAGATTAAGCAAGTCGACTGATCTCTAGTGATTCGTAAACACTATTGATTTGTAAACAGCAGTAAGCCAACGTGATACGTTGGCTTTTTTGATCGTGCTTTGGAACAGGGCGTCGAACTTCTAACGGGTTACTGGAGACCGAGTTGCTCTTTTAACGTCTTGAGATAACGACGACTGACAGGTACTTCAAAGCCGGTCAGGGTAATGATCTCTGCTAATCCATTTTCTAATAATTTGATTTCTTGGATCGATTTTATGTTGATCAAATACTGTCGGTGACAGCGGATCAAGTCGGTTTTTTCTTCGAGGATTTTTAGTGTTAACTGTGAGGTTGCGGTTTGCGATGAGCTACGTACGTGGACACCGCTGATATCGGAATACGCGCACTCGACCGTTTGACTTGCCATTATCACAATACGGTTATGTCCAATACATGGAATCTGCTCTAAATGACAGGGAGCAATCGCTGAGATGTTCTGGTCTGGTGCTTTCTGATTTTGTTTTATGACCTTATTTAGGCGACAAACGCTCTTGTTTAATCGACAAGGCTCGACTGGCTTAAGTAGGTAATCAAAAGCGTTATCTTCAAAGGCTTGAATAGCATATTGGTCGTAGGCGGTAACGAATACCACGTAAGGCATTGTGTCTGGGTCAAGCATACTCAGCAGTTCGATCCCGGTAACCTGAGGCATTTGAATATCCAAGTACACCACATCTGGCTTGAGAAGATTAATCTGCTTAAGCCCTTCTATCGCGTTGCTCGCTTGGCCGATGACTTCCACTTCTCCGGTTTCGGTTAGTAGTTCAATCAGTTCTTCGCGAGCAAATAGCTCATCATCGACAACTAATGCCTTTAACATCCTACAATCTTCATCTTGATTTCATCCCTGTTTTATTCACGTTATGTTTTTAAATGTTAGCTTTAAATATGTCTACTCGGAGCTATTCGTCTTCGCAAATATCATTATTTTAATTTAGGTATGATAAAGCTCATTCGAGTAAATTGCTGTGGTTGAGATTCTATTTTTAGCGCTGAATCTTGTCCAAAGAAATTAGTGAGTCGTTTATCAACAATTTCCATTCCTAAACCGACATGGTCTGGTGACGGCTTTTGATAAGTCCCGGCATTATCCTCAACAACCAACTTGAAGCCACCTTTGAAAGCCTCGCTGTAAATCTTAACTTGACCACCTTCGAGCATATTGGAAATCCCATGTTTTATCGCGTTTTCAACTAATGGCTGCAAGGTAAAGCTTGGTAGCTGTGACTCATACAGTTGCGGATCGATATCCCATTCCACTTCCAGTCGGTCGGTAAAGCGTGCTTTTTCTATGGTCAGGTAAGCGTTGACGTGTGCAAGTTCATCTTTGAGCTTTACGGTGTTGATGTTCTGCTTTAGGTTACTTCTAAAGAAGTGGGACAGATGCTGAATCAACTCCCGAGCTTTATCTGGGTCGCGACGTGTCACTGCGCTGATGGTGTTAAGCGCATTGAACAAGAAGTGTGGATTCACTTGAGCGTGCAGCAGTTTTATTTCTGCTTGGGTAAGTAGCGTTTGCTGTTGCTGATAGTTACTAAACAGGATTTGGCTCGACAAGAGTTGAGCGATACCTTCACCCATCGACATGTTGATAGTCGAGAATAGTTTTAGTTTTGGCTCATACAGTTTGATGGTGCCGACGACCTCGTTACCCGCGCGCAGTGGGATAATTAGAGCAGAGCCTAATTTACAATCCTGCGACAGTGAGCATTGGTATGGATTCTCTTTGCCATCAAGGTAGATAATGTCGTTCTTTTCCATCGAAGTGAGTGTGCTTTGTGATGAAATCGGCGTATTGGGAATATGGTGTTCATCACCAATGCCGACGAACGCGAGAATTTTTTCTCGGTCGGTAATCGCGACCGCCCCAACATTGGTCTCTTCATAAACGATACGTACGATTTTTTGTGCGTTATCGGAATTAAACCCACCATGCAGAATACCTACCGAACGTTCGGCGATGGTTAATGCGCGACGTGAGAAGGTCGCTGAGTATTTTTCGAAGATGGTTTTACGGTCTTGGATGATACTCATAAACAGCGCAGCACCGACTGAGTTAGCAATGATCATTGGAGCCGCAATATCGGAAACCAGAGCATAGGATTGCTCAAATGGTTTCGCGACAGCAAGCAGAATCAGCATCTGAATAATCTCTGCAAACAGGGTTATCGAGAAAACCACCATCGGATTAAACAACTGGCTGGCTTTGTTTTTTCTGACTAAGTAAACGTGTAATAGGCCACCAATTAAGCCTTCTGCCGTAGTGGAGATAGCACAAGCTAGATCGGTGAATCCACCCAAAGAGTAACGATGGATACCGCCAGTAAAACCGACCGCAAAGCCGACAACCGGACCACCAAACAAGCCACCCATGACCGCTCCCATCGCACGTGTGTTGGCAATGGCATCATTGATCTGCAATCCAAAATAGGTGCCCATAATACAGAACAGAGAAAACAGAACATAACAGCTGACTTTATGGCTTAAGCGTGAAGATATGCTCAACAAAGGCAGAATCAGTGGAGTTTTACTTAGCATGTAAGCAATCACTAAGTAGACACAGGTTTGTTGCAGCAGAGAGAGAATGAGTTCCATATTTTCACCTATTGAGACGCGTGTTAAGTGTAAAGCTCATTGCGTAGTAACGGTAGCTTTGCTTGTGTTTTCGTTGGTTATATTGCTTGGTTATTGCTTCAGAAAGCTGAAGTATCCAAGTTGATGTACTAATGTTGATTGAACTAAGTTGAGATACAGTAAAGCCCATCACGGTGGATGGGCTTTAGTCTTATTTTCCACGAATCAGCGAGTGATTACGGGAGCAAGCGAAGTATGTTTGGCTTGTTCTTTTGTCTTTCTATGAAGACTTGTCTCTTCTTAAAAGAGCTTTCAAGAACTAGGCGGTTTTAGTCACGCCCTTTGCTTCTTTCTCTTCTTGTTCATCAGCAAGATCGATATCGCCTTTGCCTTTCGAGATT